>NZ_CP009452.1:462019-766539 GCF_001278035.1 Sphingopyxis sp. 113P3 | reverse complement strand
AGCCGCCCGCTGTCCCATCCGACGACCGCGCGGCGGGGCGTTGCACCGCTCGCGAGCCGCACGGTGAGCGCCTGCACCTCAACGAGGACCGGCCGTGTCCCCTCGAGCGCGGGGAAGACCACCGACCCCGGGACATCGCGGCTGCGATCGGTGAGGAAAAGGCTCGAGGGGTTGGCGACTTCGCCGAGGCCCTCTTCGCCCATTGCGAATACACCGATCTCGTCCGTACCGCCGAAGCGGTTCTTCACCGCACGAAGGATGCGATAAAGGTGGCTGCGCTCCCCTTCGAAGGACAGCACCGTGTCGACCATATGTTCAAGCACGCGCGGCCCGGCGATCGTGCCATCCTTCGTCACGTGCCCGACGAGCACGATCGCTGCCCCGCTGTCTTTGGCGTAACGGATCAGCTCCTGCGCGCTTGCGCGTACCTGGCTCACCGTCCCCGGCGCGCTGTCGATGAGGTCGCTGTGCATCGTCTGGATCGAATCGATGACGACGAAATCGGCCGTCTGCCGGTCGAGCGTTGCGAGAATGTCGCGCACCGAGGTCGCGCTTGCAAGCGCGACCGGGGCATCGCCGAGCCCCAGCCGCTGCGCGCGAAGCCGGACCTGCGCTGCAGCCTCCTCGCCGCTGATATAGACGACCGTTCGGCCGGCCCGCGCGAGCCTGCCCGCTGCCTGGAGCAGCAGCGTCGACTTGCCGATCCCGGGATCGCCCCCGATCAAGGTCGCCGACCCGGCAACGAAACCGCCCCCTAGCGCACGGTCGAACTCGGCAATTCCGCAGAGCATCCGTTCGGGCATGGGGCTGTGCGCATTCAACGTTTCGAGCGCTAGCGCGCGCCCGCCTTTGGTGAGGTCATGCTTTGCTGAAAAGACGGATTCGGCCGCCTCCTCGACAAGCGTGTTCCATTCCCCGCAATCCGCGCATTGCCCCTGCCAGCGGTACGACACCGCACCGCAATTCTGACAGACATATTGGCGTTTCGCTTTGGCCATTGCCGGCGCTTAACCGGAACAAAAACAGAACTCCAGTTCTTTTCGGCAAGCCTGCCGCGCGCCAGGGCTCGCGGCCGACCAGACGACGGCGGCGGTTCAGTTTTCGCGCGCGTTGCTCTAGGGCGGACGCAACCAGCGAATCACCCCTTGAGCAGGAACAAGCGCGCCATGAAATTCTTCGCCGACACCGCCGAAATCGATGCCATCGAGGAGCTCGCCGCGACCGGCCTGCTCGACGGCGTCACCACCAATCCGTCGCTGATTGCGAAGTCCGGCCGCGATTTCAAGGAAGTGACGAAGGAAATCTGCGCCATGGTCGACGGCCCCGTCTCGGCCGAGGTCGTCGCGCTCGACCATGAAACGATGATGAAGGAGGCCGAGATCCTCCGCAAGATCGCCGACAATGTCTGCATCAAGGTGCCGCTCACGATCGACGGCCTCAAGACCTGCAAGGCGCTGACGGGCGACGGCACGATGGTCAATGTCACCCTCTGCTTCTCGGCCGCGCAGGCGCTGCTCGCGGCAAAGGCCGGCGCGACTTTCGTTTCGCCCTTCGTCGGCCGCCACGACGACAATGGGTTCGATGGGATGCAGCTGATCGCGGATATCCGGCTGATCTATGATAATTATGATTTTGCGACCGAGATTCTTGTCGCAAGCGTCCGTCACGGGATCCATGTGCTCGAAGCCGCCAAGATCGGTGCCGATGTAATGACCGCGCCGCCGTCGGTCATCAAGGGCCTGTTCAAGCATGTCCTTACGGAAAAGGGCATCGAAGGCTTTCTTGCCGACTGGGCCAAGACCGGACAGTCAATCTGAGAAGACGCGCGCCGGCGCGCGCTGGGGCGACCTTTGCAGTTGACGTAAACGTCAACTTCGGTCGATAGTTTTTCCGACCGCCGGGATTCGCATGTGCGCTTCCCGGCCGAAAGGGAGAATTTGATGACCGACGCCGCTGCGCCTGCCGTCCTCACCGAGCGCCAGGGTCATATCCTGATCATCACGATCAACCGGCCCGAGGCCCGCAACGCGGTCAACGCCGATGTCCATATCGGCATCGGCACCGCTCTCGAGGAAGCCGAGCGCGACCCCGAAATTCGCGCCGTCATTATCACGGGCGCGGGGGACAAGGCCTTCTGCGCTGGCGCCGACCTTGTCGCGCTCTCGCGCGGCGGGCAGCTCGCACCCGATAACGAAGCGCAGCAAGCGTGGGGCTTTGGCGGCTTTGCAGCCCACCCGATTTCGAAGCCGATCATCGGTGCAGTGAATGGGTTTGCCTTTGGCGGTGGGTGCGAACTCGCGCTGATGTGTGACATCGTGATCGCAGCTGAAAATGCCCAGTTCGGCCTTCCAGAAGTCAAGGTCGGTCTGTTCGCCGCCGCGGGCGGAGCGTTTCGCATCGTCAAGCAATTGCCGCAGAAGCTCGCGATGGAACATCTGCTGACCGGCGACCCCTTCGATGCGGCGACCGCCCTTCGCTACGGTTTTGCCAACCGCGTCGTCCCACTCGCCGATCTGATGCCGACGGCGATCGCGATGGCCCAAAAGATCGCGGGCAACGCGCCGCTTTCGGTGCAGGCCTCCAAACGCGTGGCGCTGCGCATCATCGACGGCGAGATCGCAGGCGATGACGCGCATTGGAACGACAATCGGCGCGAGCGCCAAAAGCTGATGGCAAGCGAGGACGCGCGCGAGGGACCGCGTGCATTCGCCGAAAAGCGCAAGCCCGTGTGGAAAGCCCGCTGACATGAGCATGCGCGATCCCGAGCGCATTCCGGTCATCATCGGCGTCGGCCAGATCAACGACCGGCCCGAGGACCCCGATCAGGGGTTGGACTCGCTGGGATTGATGGTCGCAGCGCTGAAGCTTGCGGCGGAAGATGCCGGGATTCCGCTCCCCGATATCGACAGCCTCGCCATCGTCGACCAGATCAGCTTCCACCATCTCGGCAAGCTCTGCGAGCCGCTCGCCGCTGCAGTCGGGGCAAATCCCGCGATCAACTATCAATCCGCTGCGCCGCACGGCGATACGCCAGTGCGTCTGCTCAACGAAGCGGCAAATCGCATTGGCGGGGGCGAAGTCAAATTGGCCGCCATCGTGGGCGGCGAAGCGCTGCGCACCGCCGCGGGCCGCGCCGCAAAGGCCGCGAGCGGCGAAGACAAGAGCTACAATGCCGTTCGCCAGGTCGCGACCCGCCGCGAGCCCAATTATGCGCAGAAACACGGACTTTCAGCGCCGGTCGACGTCTATCCGCTCTACGAGAATGCGACCCGCGCGGCCTGGGGCGAAAGCCTCGCCAAGGCACAGGCCGAGAGCGCCGAAATCTGGTCGCGCTTTTCCCAGGTGGCAGCTGCAAACGAGGGCGCATGGATTCGCAAAGCTGCGTCTCCCGCCGACATCCTGGAGGTCAACGAGCGCAATCGCCCCATCGCCTTTCCCTATTCAAAGCTCATGGTCGCGAACAGTTCGGTGAACCAGGGCGCCGCCTTTCTCGTCGCGAGCCTCGCTGAAGCGCGCCGCCGCGGCATCGCCGAGGAGCGCCTCATCTATGTCGGCATGGGCGCCGCGGCAAAGGAGCCCGCGAGCATCCTCGCGCGCGATCGCTATGACCATAGCGTCAGCATGGAAACCTCGATCAGCCGGACGCTCGCGCTCAACGGCATGACCGTCCAGGATCTCGACTGCGTCGAACTCTATAGCTGCTTTCCCTGCGTCCCGAAGATGGCGCGCCGGATCCTCGGCTGGCCATGGGATCGCCCCGCAAGCGTATTTGGGGGGCTCACCTTTGGCGGCGGGCCGATCGCCAATTACATGAGCCATGCGATCGTCTCGATGGTCAAGAAGCTGCGCGGGGAAGGCCGCTATGGATTCCTTTTCGCCAATGGCGGCTTTGCCACCGATAATCATTGCATCATACTGGGCAACGAGCCGATCGCCGCGGCAAGCTTTCCCCAGGACTTCGACTATCAGGACGAAGCCGAAGCCAAGCGCGGCCCGGTGCCCGAATTGATCGAGGACTATGCGGGCCCAGCAACGATCGAAAGCTATACCGTCTTCTATTCGCGCGATGGTGCGCCAAGGGCAGGCGTCGTCGTGGCCCGGACTCCCGAAGGCGCCCGTACGCTTGCGCATGTCGATGCCAGCGACGCCGGAATGCTGGCGTTTCTGACCGACGGGAGTGAGGAGCCGGTAGGCACGAGCGGCCAGATCGTTGCCCTCGAGGACGGGTTCGGCTGGCGCGCTTGAGGCGCTGCCTTTTTTCTACGCGAGAGGACCCTAGATGTCGAATGACACCCCCTGGGCAAGCGGCAGCGCGTCTGAATAATTGACCGTGTTCGTCGCGCGCCGCATATAGGCCTTCCAGCTGTCCGAGCCGCTTTCGCGCCCGCCGCCGGTTTCCTTCTCGCCGCCGAAAGCTCCCCCTATTTCGGCGCCGCTCGTCCCCAGATTGACGTTGGCGATGCCGCAATCACTCGCCGCCAGGAACCGCTCGGCCTCGCGCAGGTCGGTGGTGAAGATCGCCGATGAGAGGCCCGCTGCGACCCCATTGTGCAGCCGGATCGCCGCATCGAGATCGTCGTACCGCATCACGTAAAGGATCGGGGCGAAGGTTTCCTCACAAACCGGTCCCACCTGTCCGGGCATTTCGACAAGCGCGGGCCGCACATAATAGCTTGCGCCCTCGCCGACACGGTCGCCGCCATGGACGATCCCGCCTTTAGCGCGCGCGGCCGCAAGCGCCCCGGCCATCGCCTCATAGGCCGCGCGGTCGATCAGCGGCCCGACGAGCACGTCGCCCTCGAGCGGATTGCCAACAGCGACGCTATCATAGGCAGCCTTCAGCCGCGCGACGAAGCGCTCATAAATGCTATCGTGGACAAAAAGGCGCCGCGTCGTCGTGCAGCGCTGTCCTGCTGTCCCCATCGCTCCGAACGCGACGCCCCGCAGCGCAAGATCGAGATCGGCCGATGGAGCGACGATCACGCCATTATTGCCGCCGAGTTCGAGGATCGCGCGCGCGAAACGCTGGGCAAGCCTCGGTGCGACCGCGCGGCCCATGCGCGTCGATCCCGTCGCCGACACGAGCGCGACGCGCGCATCGCCGACGAGCGCCTCACCCGCCTCGCGCCCACCCACCAGGAGGCCGCACAGACCCGCGGGCGCTTCGCCGAAGCGCGCGGCCGCGCGCGCGAATATGGCCTGCACCGCGAGCGCGGTCAGCGGCGTCTTTTCCGACGGCTTCCACACGACGCTGTTGCCGCAAACGAGCGCGAGCGCCGCATTCCAGGCCCAGACCGCAACGGGAAAGTTGAACGCCGAGATGACCCCGACGACGCCGAGCGGATGCCAGACCTCCATCATCCGGTGTCCCGGCCGCTCGGTTGCGATGGTGAGGCCGTAAAGCTGGCGTGAGAGGCCGACCGCGAAGTCGCAGATATCGATCATTTCCTGCACTTCGCCCGCGCCTTCGGAAGCGATCTTGCCCGCCTCGATCGTCACCAGCCGCGAAAGACGCTCCCTTGCCGCGCGCAACTCCTCGCCGAACAGGCGCACCAGCTCGCCGCGGCGCGGCGGTGGAACCTCGCGCCATGCGCGAAAGGCCGCATTGGCTGCGCCTAGCGCCGCGTCGATATCGCCGCCGCTGCAGACCCGCACCCTCGCGATCTCCTCGCCCGTCAAAGGGGTGATGACGGGCATCGAGCCCTCGCGCCATTGCGCCCGCTCGACCCCCAGCGTGTCGAGCAGCCCGCCCACCTCCTCGCCGATCGCGCTCATCGCTTGTCCCTTTCATATGGGCGGCCTGCCCTTGCAACTTGTGGCTCGCGGAGTATCGCAGGGACCGAGCAAAGCAAATCCAAAGCGGGAGAATCCGATGTCCGACCTGCCCCCCTCCGAACCCTTCGTTCCGGTGCCCTCCGATGCTGCGGCGAACACCCATTGCAGCGCCGAGGACTATGACCGGCTCTACGCGGCGAGCATAGCCGACCCCGATGCCTTCTGGGCGGCCGAGGCGCAGCGCATCGACTGGCTGACCCCGCCTACGAAGATCGCCAATTGGTCCTACGACCCGGTGACCATCAAATGGTTCGAGGACGGGGTTCTCAACCTCTGCCACAATGCTCTTGATCGCCATGTCGCAGCAGGGCGCGGCGAGCAGACAGCGATCATCTTCGAACCCGACGCACCCGACGGCGAGACGCGCCATATCAGCTATGCCGCGCTCCTCGCCGACGTGATCCGCTTTGCCAACACGCTGAAGAAAATGGGCGTCAAGCGGGGCGACCGCGTCACCATCTACATGCCGATGATCCCCGAAGGTGCGATTGCAATGCTTGCCTGCGCGCGCATCGGCGCGGTGCACAGCGTGATCTTCGGAGGCTTTTCGCCCGACGCGATCGCGGGGCGCATCGAGGATTGCGCGAGCGACTGGGTTATTTGCGCCGACGAAGGACTGCGCGGAGGCCGCACCATCCCCTTGAAGGCCAATGTCGACAAGGCGCTGGAGAAGGTGTCGGTGAAAGCGGTGCTCGTGATCGCGCACACCGGCGGCGACGTCGCGATGACCGAGGGCCGCGATCATTGGTACGACGCGCTGTCGGCGGATGTTGGCCCCGACTGCCCTTGCGAGCCGATGGGCGCCGAGGACCCGCTGTTCATCCTCTACACCTCGGGCTCGACGGGCAAGCCCAAGGGCGTTCTCCACACGGTTGGCGGCTATTCGGTGTGGACTGCCTCAACCTTTCATTATGGCTTCGATTACCGGCCGGGGGAGATCTTCTGGTGCACCGCCGACATCGGCTGGGTCACCGGGCACAGCTATGTCGTCTATGGGCCTTTGCAGAATGGCGCGACGACGCTGATGTTCGAAGGTATCCCCAACTATCCCGACCACGACCGTTTCTGGCGCGTCGTCGACAAGCACAAGGTCAATATTCTCTATACCGCGCCCACCGCGATCCGCGCACTGATGCGCGAGGGCGATCAATATGTGACGCGCCATGACCTCTCCTCGATCCGCTTGCTCGGCAGCGTCGGCGAGCCGATCAATCCGGAGGCCTGGCGCTGGTATCACGAGACCGTTGGAAAGGGCCGCGTTCCTGTCATCGACACCTGGTGGCAGACCGAGACCGGCGGGATCATGATCACAACCCTTCCAGGCGCGCACGCGATGCAGCCCGGAAGCGCGGGACGCCCCTTCTTCGGCATTCGCCCGCAGCTCGTCGATGCCGAAGGCGGCGTTCTGGTCGACGAACAGACGGGCGGCGCGGCCGAAGGCAATCTGTGCATCACGCACAGCTGGCCGGGGCAGGCGCGCACCCTCTATGGCGACCACGACCGCTTCGTTCAGACCTATTTTTCGACCTACAAGGGCAAATATTTCACCGGTGATGGCTGTCGCCGCGACGCCGACGGCTATTGGCGGATCACGGGACGGGTCGATGATGTCATCAATGTCTCAGGCCACCGCATGGGGACCGCCGAGGTCGAAAGCGCGCTCGTCCTCCACGATCTCGTCGCGGAAGCGGCGGTCGTGGGCTTCCCCCACGACATCAAGGGCCAGGGCATCTATGCCTATGTGACCCTCAATGCCGGGGTCGAGCCGACCGACGAGGTTGCCGCGGCGCTGAAGCAGCAGGTCCGCACCGAGATCGGACCGATCGCCACTCCAGACCATATCCACCTGACCCCGGCGCTGCCCAAGACGCGGTCGGGCAAGATCATGCGCCGCATCCTGCGCAAGATCGCCGAAAATGACTTCGGCTCGCTTGGGGACACATCGACGCTCGCCGATCCAAGCCTCGTCGACGGTCTGATCGAGGGACGCAAGAACCGCTGACATCCAGCGCGCGGAACGCGTTGCAACGGCGCGTCTCATATGGGTCTGATGAAAGCGCGCAGGCGGCGGCCACAAAGGCCCCCCGCTTCCGAACGCTGCCCCTCGCTCACGGGCTGAGCATCAGGCCCGGAAGGTCACCGACCTTCCGGGCTTTTGCTCGCGCGTTGGCGCCGTCAGAACTGGAAGTCGGGCAGCTCCGCTAGCGCGATGCCCAGGGCTTCGGCCCAGCCATCGGCGACGCTCTGAAAATAGGAGTCGTGACGCTCGAAGCGCCGTTCGCGAACGGTTGTGAAATCGTCGCGTTCGTGCACTTTCAGATCGATGGGCAGGTCAACGCCGGCATTGGCGCGGATCGTCGAATCGAACGAGACGCACAGGAGCTTGACCGCATCCTCAAACGACATCGCAGGATCATAAGAGCGCACGATGATCGGCCGTCCATATTTGGTCTCGCCGATCTGAAAAAAAGGATTGTCCTCGCCCGCTTCGATGAAATTACCCTCAGGATAGATCATGAACAGGCGGGGCTCCGATCCCTTGATCTGGCCGCCGACGATGAGCGAGGCCCGGAAGATGGATTCGGCCATCGGCCCTTCGGTGCGATAGCGCGTGACGATAGAGCGAAGCGTTTCGCCGATCGTCATCGCCACCGCAAACATCGATGGCGCAGAAAGGATCGAGGGGTGGCGGTCTGCGGGTGCCTTGTTCCGCTCGTCGAGAAGGCCGACGACCGCCTGCGTCGTCGCAAGATTGCCCGCGGACATCAACGTGATGACGCGCTCTCCGGGCACGTGCCAGCTGCGCATCTTGCGGACCTGCGAGATGTCGTCGACGCCGGCATTGGTGCGGGTGTCCGACATGAACACCAGCCCCTTGTTGAGGCGCATTCCGACGCAATAGGTCATCGATCCTTCTTCCCCGGCCCCTGTGCGATCCCGATCCCCGCTTATTGCTGGACCTGTAATTGAACAACCAGATTTTCCTGCGCTGCACCATAGCGCATGCCACGAACCGGCGCGGCATCCTGATAGTCGAACCCGGTCGCCACGCGGATATAGCGCTGGTCGGGCGAATGGCCGTTGCTGACGTCAAAGCCGATCCAGCCGATATGGTCGAAATAGGCCTCTGCCCAGGCGTGCGTCGCATCCTGCTGGGTGCGGTCGTTCATCATCAGATAACCCGACACATAGCGCGCGGGGTGCCCGAGATGCCGCATCGCAGCGATGAAGATGTGCGCATGATCCTGACACACACCGCCCTCACCCGCCAGCGCCTGTTCGGCGGTTGTATCGGCATCGGTCACGCCGATCTTGTAAGGAAGCCGCTCGAGGATCAGCACCGAGAGCGCGTGCGCACGTTCGATATCCGCGGTGAAATCGCGCCCGAGCGCGGATGTTAGTGCTCGGACCTGCCGACCCGCGCGCGTCAGCGACGTGGGACGCAGGAAGGTCCAGAGCGGCATCGCGCCGCGATGTTCGCCAATGATCCCGTCAAAGGTCAGCAGTTCCACCTCGCCGCGGCTGCGGATGACGAGCTCGCTCGCACCGCTGTCCACCGCGATCAGATCGACGCCGTTGCCATGATGGTCGGTGTAATGAAGCTGGGTTTCGCCGCCCTCGACCTCTACCGTCCAATGGTCGACGCGCTGCTGACCTGGCCGGTCCTTGGCTGTCAGCCGCGCCTGCTGGAGCGCGTAGCGGACCGGCGCGTCATATTGGTAGCGCGTGACATGTTCGACGGAAAGGCGCATGGGGCTGCTCACTCCACGAACCGGTAATCAAGCTCGACCTGCCGCGCGAGCGCGGCGTTGGCGGTCAGGAAGCCGCGCAGATATTCGTGCAGACCCCCGTCGAAGATCGACTGGATCGGTCCCGCGAGCCGATTGCTGCACAGCGCCGTCGCCATCCGACCTGCCTCGGTTTCCTCGCCATAGAGATGCTGGATTCGCCCGAGATGTTCCGCCATCCGCTCGCAGCAAAAGGCGAGGCTTCGCGGCATCTG
The DNA here is from genome assembly GCF_001278035.1 of Sphingopyxis sp. 113P3. NCBI lineage: Bacteria > Pseudomonadati > Pseudomonadota > Alphaproteobacteria > Sphingomonadales > Sphingopyxidaceae > Sphingopyxis > Sphingopyxis sp. 113P3. Next base: position 756,701 of record NZ_CP009452.1, on the reverse strand, counting down.
CGCGTAAAGGATCAGGAATTCGGCGATCTTGAGCGCACTGATCTCTGCCCCGTAGAGCCAGCGATAGGCGCGCAGCGCCGAGACCGAGCGCAGGATTGTCTCCCACTGCACATTGTCGATCGACGAGCCGATATGTGCGACCGAGGGCAGCAGCAGATAATATTTGACGTCGAGGATGCGCGCCGTGTTGTCGGCGCGCTCCAGAAAGGTACCAAGCTCTGCAAAGTCGAACCCGTCGTTGCGCAGCATCGTCCCCGTCAGCGCGCCGCGCACCTGGCCATTCTGCCGCCGGATCGTTGCGAGCACGTCGGGCAGATCATCTTCGCGCACCGGCCGCTTCAGCAGCGCAACGAGCGTCATCCAGCCGGTGTTCACCGCCTCCCACATCTCGCGCGTGAGATGCGTGCGAGCGGTGCGCGCATTGTCGCGCGCCTGCTTGACGATCGAGAGGATGCTCGACGGATTGGCGGGATCGCGGAGCAGAAAATCGACGACGCGCGCCGAGGTGAACTCGGCATTGGCTGCCTTGTAGGCATCCACAACCCCGGCGGTTTCGAGCACCGACTTCCACTCGGCGGGCGCGGTCGCCGACCGGGTGAGCGCGATACGAAACCCTGCATCGATGAGGCGCGCATTATTCTCGCTGCGCTCGAGATAACGCGCCATCCAGAAGAGGCTGCCGGCGGTCTTTCCTAGCATCCAGGTTCGCCTCGACAGGCAGGCAAGAGAAAATGCGCGCCCATCAATCCTCCAGAACCCATGTATCCTTGGTCCCGCCACCCTGGCTCGAATTGACGACGAGGGATCCCTTGGTCATCGCGACGCGGGTCAGGCCGCCGGGTGTGATCGTGATCCCCTGCGGAGACATCAGGACAAAGGGGCGAAGGTCGACATGGCGCGGCGCGAGGCCTTTCTTTGTGAAAATCGGCACGGTCGAGAGGGACAGCGTTGGCTGCGCGATATAATTTCGAGGATTGGCCTCGAGCTTGGCGCGGAAGGCTGCGATCTCCTTCTTGCTCGCCGCCGGACCTACGAGCATGCCGTAACCGCCAGATCCGTGCACCTCCTTGACCACCAGTTCGGGCAATCGGTCGAGAACCTCGCGCAAATGTTCAGGCTCGCTGCACCGCCAGGTCGGCACATTGGGAAGCAGCGCCTTCTCGCCGGTATAAAATTCGATGATGTCGGGCATGTAGCTGTAGAGCGCCTTGTCATCCGCAATGCCGGTTCCCGGCGCATTGGCGATGGTGATGCCTCCTGCGCGATAGACGTCCCAGATGCCGGGCACCCCAAGCAGCGAGTCGGAACGGAAGTTCAGCGGGTCGAGGAAATCGTCATCGACGCGGCGATAAAGGACATCGATCGGCCGGTAGCCTCGCGTCGTCCGCATGGCGATGCGTCCCCCGACGACGCGCAGGTCATGCCCTTCGACGAGTTCGGCGCCCATCTGGTCTGCAAGAAAGCTGTGCTCGAAATAGGCACTGTTGTGAATGCCTGGGGTGAGCACCGCCACCGTCGGCGTGCCGCCGCACATCGGCGGCGCACAGGCCGATAGCGACTTCAACAGGTTGATCGGATAGTCGCCGACCTCGCGCACCGGCACTTTGGCGAAGAGCTCAGGGAACATCTGCAGCATCGTCTCGCGATTTTCGAGCATGTAAGAGACGCCCGAGGGTGTGCGGGCATTATCCTCAAGCACGTAAAACTCGTCCGGACCGGTGCGAACGATATCGATGCCGCTGATGTGCGTATAGACGCCGCCGGGCGGATCCATGCCCATCATCATCGGCAGAAAAGCGTCGTTGCGGGCGATGAGCTCGGTGGGCACGCGCCCGGCGCGCAGGATCTCCTGCCGGTGATAAATGTCGTGAAGGAAGGCGTTGAGCGCACGCACCCGCTGTTCGATGCCGCGCGACAAGCGGCGCCATTCGCCCGCAGCGATGATCCGGGGCACCACGTCGAAGGGGATGAGGCGCTCGTCGCCGCCTTCGGCGCCATACACGTTGAAGGTGATGCCGATGGTGCGGAAAAAAGCCTCGGCCTGCTTTGCCTTCTGCGCGATCCGCGCCGCATCTTCGCCGTCGAACCATTGGCAATATTCACGATAGGGCGCCCTGATCCCGCCCTCCTGGTTCGTCATTTCGTCGAAGAAGCGAATGAAGCCAGCCCTTTCCACCCCACAGCCGCCGGTCAAGCAGCAAGAGCGATGCTAGCACCGCGGCGCGGGAAGGCAAGATGCTGCAGTGCATCAAAATGCCCGCCCCCGCACGCGGCGCCCCGTCGTTCAAAAGCGTGCGCGCAGCCCCGCCGACACCGCGCGGCGCTCGACCGGATAATAGATGGCCGAGGCTGCAGTCACGTCGATCGCAGCGCTGATGTCGCCGATTGCTTTCCTCGCTGTGAGATTGCGCGCGTCGAGAAAGGCATCGATCCCATCTGCGACGCGCATGCCGGCGGTGAAACCAAGCAGCGCATAGCCCGGTGTGCGGGTCCTGTTACGATAATCGACAAAAGGTCCCTCAGCGACCCATTCGATGGCCGGCGCGACATGCAACGCATCGCCGCCGAGGCGCAGCTCGGCACGATAGACGTGACGCGGGACGACCGGCAGGCGGTTATCGCCATAGACGGCGTCGCCGCGAAAGCGAAAATCGCTGTAAGTATAGACCTGCCGCAGTCGCAGCCAGTCGGTCGGCGAGATCTCCAGCGCCGCCTCGATCCCCTCGTGGCGCGTGTTGGCCGCATTGAAGGTCGACGCGGGAATGTCGGCGCTGGGCGTATATTGCAGCAGCTCGCCCTTGATATCAGCGCGATAGAGCGAAAGGTCCCAGCTCAGCAGCCCGCGCGTTCCCCGCGTTCCGATTTCCGCCGTCCATGCGCGCTGGGGCGCGAGCGGGACGAAAGCGGCGAGCTGCGCGAGTTCGATAAAGCCGGGAAATTCGACCGAGCGGCTATAGTTGCCATAAATCTGCACCCCCGGCATGGCGTCGAGAAGCACACCGAACTTCGGGGAGAATGCATCAAAGTCGGCGCGAGCTCTATTGACCGCCGGCCCGTTGCTGAACGTCTCGCGCTGGCGCCGCACGCCGTCGGCATAAACGCCGCCCGCAATCAGCGACAGGCCCGCGGCGGGCTTCAACCGAAGCTCGCCATAGAGCGTTGCGGTGCGCGCAAACTGCTCGGCGTCGAAGGTCCTCGCGCCCCGACGGCCCGCGAGGTTCACGAAACGCCGCGAATGGACGTTCCCTGCGCGAAGTTCGCCTCCGAGGGTCGCCTCGATGGCTCCGCTGGCATGGTCGAGGCGGAAAAAGCCGCCGCGATCGAGGCTCTTCTGGTCCACAAGCTGATAGATGGGATGATGCAGCGTCTTTGCATTGACGAAGACCCCGACGTCGAGCCTCGTCGACCCGAGATCCACGCGGGTGCGGCTTTGAATGCGCAGCGATTCGATATCGCGCGCCTGATCACCCGCAACGCTCGCGGCATTGGCCTTGCGGGGCGTGGTCAGCGCTTCCTCGCGCGTCAGCGCACCGGGCAATTGCTGGTCGATATTGTTGTAGCTCGCATAGAGGCGCGTCGTGATGCTGTCCGTGAGAGCAAGCCCGGCATTGCCGTGGAAGCGGAGGCTACGCCGCCGCGCATGGTCGCGGTCGCCGTCTGAGCTGTCCACGCTCACTGCGCCCCAGACATCGACCCGATCGGCCGCAACGCCGGCCGAGACGAGACCACGAAGATTGTCGAAGCTCCCGATATCCCCGCGCAGATAAATCCCTTCGGCTGTGCGCCCCGTCGGCGTCACGCCATTGATCGCGCCGCCGAGCGTGCTCGAACCGAACCGGAGCGCATTGGCTCCGCGGTACACCTCGAGATGATCGAAGAAGATCGGTTCGAGCTCCTGAAAATCACCATTGTCGTCGGCAAGGTTGATCGGGGCTCCGTCCTGGAGCAGCGTCAGCCCGCGCATGTGATATCCGCGTGACAGACCCGAGCCGCGGATCGAGATTCGCACCTCCTGCCCAAAGCGCGGCTGGAGATAGACGCCGGGCGAATAGGCCAGCGTATCGCGCAGGCTGACAATCGACTTGTCGGCATAATCTTCGTGGCGAACCACGTCGGTCCCGCCGGGGGTTTTCGCCGCCCGATCTTCAGCAGCGTCGGTGTCGGTGCGGGCGGTCACGATGATGGTCTGGTCGGCCTCCGCCGTTGCAGCGGAGGCGACCGCGGGAAGAGCGGCCATGGCGAGCGCCAACCAGGGCGCCGCGCGAGTAACAGGGCTTTGCATGGATAATCCTTCGCGTGAATGCAGGACAGGCGCCGGTGCGCGGGGAACGCACATCGGGCGGGTCAGGCGGATTCAGGCGAGGGCGGGCGGTCCGGTGCTCGGCGGGAGCGGCGAGGCGATGCCGGGCGCAAAGCCGAGTGTCGGAACCGCGCTCGGGGGTAGCGGAAGCCCGGTCGGCCTCTCGGCCAGTGCGGGTGTATCAGGTACGACCGGCGCGACCGCGAGCGCCCCCCACGGGCAATGCTGACTTTGCGCCGCCTCGTGGTCACCCGTCTTTTCGATGGGGATCGTCAGTGTCGTCCCCGGATTTTCAGGGTCCGAACAGATGCGGACCGTGATCGACCCGCCGCTGTCCGCGTCGATCATCCATCCCGGCGCGACAAGCACGCGCGCTGCGAGCGCCAGCAGCACAGGCAGCAGGAGCAGGAAGCCGGGACGGCGAAAGGCGGCAAGGAGGCCCACGGCGAGCGGCCTTATGGCGCTGGGCGCCCCGGCGCAAGCGGACAAAATGTCCAGACCCTATTCGGCGGCTACCTCGTCGGTCTTCTTGCCCGTGCGCGTCCAGGGATAGAGAAACTGCCCCCAATAGGCCTTCGGCACCTCCTCGGGGATGCCGTAATTTTCGGGCCAACGGTCTTCCGGAAGATGGAAGGTCCCGAAGATCTTGTCGAGCCATGGGAAATGAATGGCGAAATTGACGTCGAACGCCTCGCGCTCCAGCCCGTGGTGCCAATGGTGGAAACGCGGGGTCGCAATCCAATGGCCAAGGCGATTGAAATTCCCGCCGACATTGGCGTGGAGCAGCGACGACCAGACATAGACGAAGCCAATATAGGCCTGCATCACCGACGGCGCGAAGCCGAGCGTGAACAGCGGCAACGATGTGATCGAGCGCAAGAGGATGATCTCGACAAAGTGCATCCGCGACCCCGCGAGCCAGTCCATCGACTTCGCGCTGTGGTGGATCGCGTGGAATCCCCACAGGAAGGGAATCTTGTGAAAGAGGCGGTGATACCAATATTGCGCAAGATCGGAGGCGACGAGAACAATCGCGAACTGCACGATCCACGGCAGCGATGCGATGCCCGCCCGGAACGCGTCCCAGCTCGATGTATGGTCGTTGACAAACGCCTGCGGCGCGAGCGCGAGAAAACTCAGCACCTGCACGAACATCGTGCTGACCAGATAATAGAAAAGATCCTCGCGCCATTCGGTGCGGAACAATCGCTGCGTGCGGCGATGCGGGAAAGCACGCTCGAGCGGTGCGAACATGAACCCGGTGACGAGCAGATTGACGATGAAAAAGTCGAGCCCGAAGAAAATGCCCCAGTCGCGCGTCTCGGCAGGCTGGACATTGGCGCCGCCGAGGAGCGCCGCGGCGAGCCCGGTCATGAGCGCCGTCAGACCAAGCACCTTGCGCGGCCGCAACAACAGGCTGAGGAGCGCAAGGCCATAGCTTGTGAGCAAGGTCAGATGGACGAAACCGCGAAAGCCGGTCCAGTTCCTGACGACTTCAAGCTCGGGCGTCGCAAACCACTCGGGAAATCGCAGCGCGATGACCATGAACAGGCCGGTGATCGCAAAGAGCAGGCCGAAAAATCCCGACAGCCAACCGCTGCCGATGCGCCGCACCTCGGTATGCGATTCAAGATCGCGCATCAGAGTCTGAAGAAAGTCACGCTTTGCCATGTCACCCCCTTAGCCGCATGGAAACCGCGCGGTCTGTGATCGAGCGCACCGCCCCCGCCTCTCCTTCCCGCCGCCGCGCGCGCGAAGGATCACCCTGCCGCTTCGACGATAGCCGCCCACTCGGCCTCGTCGATGACCCTTATCCCCAGCGCCGCCGCCTGCTTGAGCTTCGATCCCGCGCCCGGACCGGCGACCACGAGGTCGGTCTTGGCGCTCACCGATCCCGCGGCCTTGGCGCCGAGCTTTTCAGCCTGCGCCTTCGCCTCGTCGCGGCTCATCGTCTCGAGCTTGCCGGTGAAGACGACCGTCTTGCCCGACACCTCGCTGTCGCGCGTTTCGACCACATAGGGCGGCGGGGAAACTTCAAGGAGAAGATCGTCCCACAGCGCGCGGTTGTGCGGTTCGTGGAAAAAGTCGCCCAAAGCCTCTCCCACCGCGACGCCGATGCCGTCGGCCCGCACCTCGAGGATCGACTTGATCGCCTCGACCTTGCGCGCGAGATATTTGCCCTCGGATTCCCCCTCGGCCTGCGGGTTCGCCTCGAGATAGTCGCGGATCTCGGCCGCTTTCCCGGGAAGGCGCGCGATCTCGCCCAGCCCCTTCATCAGGTCGCGCGCGGTCACCGCGCCAACATGGCGAATGCCGAGCCCGAAAAGAAGCCGCGCCGCATCGGGCTCGCGTTTCGCCTCGATCGCGGCGAGGAGATTGTCGACCGACTTCTCCTTCCACCCCTCGCGCTCGAGCAGCTCATCGCGGTGATTCTTCAGTCGGAAGATGTCCGCCGGCCCCTTGTCGAGCCATCCAAGCTCCAGAAATTCCGCGATGCTCTTCTCGCCCAGCCCTTCTATATCGAGCGCGCCGCGGCTCACGAAATGGCGAAGGCGCTCAAATTTCTGAGCGTTGCAGATGAGCCCGCCCGTGCAGCGCACGTCGACCTCGCCCTCCTCGGCCACCGCCTCGCTGTCGCACACCGGGCAATGGTCGGGGAAGATATAGGCCGCGCGCGGTTCGTCGCGGGTCAGATTTTCGACGACCTGCGGGATCACGTCGCCTGCGCGCTGCACGACGACACGGTCACCCGGCCGCACGCCGAGGCGGCCGATCTCGTCGCGGTTGTGAAGGGTGACATTCGACACCACGACGCCGCCGACCGTGACCGGTGTGAGCCGGCCCACGGGGGTCAGCTTGCCGGTGCGGCCGACCTGGATGTCGATGGCCTCGAGCGTCGTCTGCGCGCGCTCGGCGGGGAATTTATGGGCAATGGCCCATCTTGGCGCCTTGGCGACAAAGCCGAGACGTGCCTGCCAGTCGAGGCGGTCGACCTTGTAGACGACGCCGTCGATGTCATAGGGCATGTCAGCCCGTTCGGCCTCGATTGTGCGATAATGCTCAAGCACCGCCTCGACACTCTCGAACCGCTCAAGCAGCGGCGACACAGGCACGCCCCAAGCCGCGATGCGCTTCATCATCGCGCGCTGCGTCGCCTCGGGCACCTCGCTCGTCTCGCCCCAGCCGTGGGCAAGGAAGCGAAGCGGGCGCGCCGCGGTAACGCCCGCATCCTTCTGGCGCAGCGAACCCGCCGCAGCATTACGGGGATTGGCAAACTGGCGGGCCTTTTCGGGGTCATCCGCTTCGGCAAGGAGCCGTTCGTTGAGCGCGGCGAAATCCGCTTTCGCCATATAGACCTCGCCCCGGATCTCGAAGACGTCGGGCGCGGCGCCCTTCAGCCTCTGCGGAATGTCCGCGATCGTCCGCACGTTCGGCGTCACATCCTCGCCCACCGTCCCATCGCCGCGGGTCGCAGCCTGGACAAGCTCGCCCTTCTCGTAACGCAGCGAGCAGGACAGGCCGTCGATCTTGTCCTCGGCGGTCAAGGCGACCGTCTCGCCTTCGCCCAAATTCAGGAAGCGCCGCACGCGGGCGACGAACTCCTCGACGTCCTCAGCCGCAAAGGCATTGTCGAGGCTCATCATTCGCACCGCATGGGTGACCTTCGCGAGCGGCGACGCCTCGACGGCAGCCCCCACAAGCCGGTTCGGGCTGTCGGCGCGGACGAGATGCGGGAACGCCTCTTCGATCGCATTGTTGCGCCGGACGAGCGCATCATATTCCGCGTCGCTGATCTCGGGCGAATCTTCGGCGTGGTAGAGCTTGTTATGATGGGCGATCGCCTTGGCGAGCCGCATCAGCTCGTTGGCGGCATCGGCCTCGGTCAGCGATTCAACAGCGGTCATGCGCCCGCTCATGCCACCGGCTTGAACTCGGCGCGAGACCCAAATCCCGCAATGAGGGGCCGCCCCTTCGCGATCGCCGCCTGCACCGCGGGCAATTGCAGCGAGGCGGCATGTGCCGCCTTGTCCGCCCAGAGCTCGACGATCCACAGCGCATCGGGGTTTTCCGCATCTTCGCCGACGATATAGGCGAAACTGCCCGGCATTGCGAAGGTCCCGTCGGTCAGAATCGCGGCGAGCGCCGCGCGCTGTCCAGGCTGTGCGATCATCTGGCCGATCAGCCCATATTTCGGATGTTTCTCGTCCATGATGGTCTCCAGCGCCCGCACCGAACGCGCAGGCAGGAATAAAGCGGCAAAGGCCGCCAGCGCCGAGAGATGCGTGCGCCGGTCGATCATCGCGCGATCACCAGCACATGCACCTTTCGCCGGATGCGAAAGCCGAGCGATTCGTACAGCGCGATTGCGCCTTCATTGTCGGCATAGCTGTGCAGGAAGGGCTGCTCGCCGCGCTCCACCATCGCACGCATGACATGGCCGATCAGCGTCCGGGCCAGTCCGCGTCCGCGGCAATCCTGCCACGTCGCCACTCCGCTGACCTCGGCCATGCCGGGCATGAGCATACGCTGTCCTGCCATGGCGAGCAGGCGGCCTGAATCGCGGACCCCGAAAAAGGGACCGTAACGATGCGTCGCCGGACCCCACGGTCCGGGCTGGGCATGCCCCGCCAGGGCTGCCATGTCGGTTGCATCGGCGTCCAAAAGGAGTGTGACATGGGGCTCGTCCGCGCGCGGTAGAGGCGGCGCGCCGTCGGCGACCATCTGCGCCAGCACAGCGCGCCTGACCTCGCGGGTGCCTGGCGGCACCGGCCATGGTTCGCCCTCGACGATCCAGAGCTCGCCATCATCTGGGACCAGCGCGGCAAGCGCCGCCTGCGCCTCGGCGCCCTGGTCCGCTCCCGCTCCGAACGGCCCATAGCTGCGGTCAAGCCGCACCGCGCGCGCATCGCCCTCGGCAAGGTGCGCCTGCCGCCCGGTAAGCATGCTCCACACCGGGCGGTCGAGGGGATGCGAGGCGGTCACGCGTCACCCTGAGCGCGATATTCGCGCGTGATCTTTATTTCTCCGACGATCGCGGCGTTGAAATTTTCCAGATCCTCAGCAGGAATCCAATATTCCTGGTGCGCCCGGCCCCCCGCCATCTCCACCTGGTACCGGTCAAGATAGGATTTCAGCACCTCAAAGCGGGTCACAAAGCCGCTGCCGCTCGCGCGGACATTCCAATCGCGGGCAATCTTGATCGCATATTCCTCGGTGGTCACCGGATAGAAAATCGGCTGCTCGGGAAGGCGCGGCGGAAAGGCGCGCATCCCGCTTTGGCGGACCAGCTCGAGTTCTTCGGGTCCGACCGGACACCACAGAGTGACTGTCGGCGCTGCCATCAGACGACCTCCAGCAAGCGCTCGGCCTGCGCCCGCGCCTCGGCGGTCACCTCGGCGCCCGAGAGCATGCGGGCGATTTCCTCGCGGCGACCGTCTGCGTCGAGCGCGCGGACGCCGGTGCGCGTGACGGTGCCCTCGCTCGATTTCGCGATCACGAAATGCGCGGCGCCCTTTGCGGCGACCTGAGGGCTGTGGGTCACGGCGAGCAATTGCTTGCCCGCCCCCGCGAGCCGTGCAAGCCGTTCACCGATTGCGCTGGCGACCGCGCCGCCCACCCCGCGGTCGATCTCGTCGAAAATGATCGTGTCGGCCCCGCCCTCTTCGGCGAGCGCAACCTTGAGCGCGAGGATGAAGCGCGAGAGCTCACCGCCGCTTGCGATCTTTGCCAGCGGCCCGAAAGGCGCGCCCGGATTGGTCGAAATCAGAAATTCAACGCGGTCGATCCCCTCCGCGCCCCAGCGCTCGGCGGGAAGCCGTTCGAGGAGCGTCCGAAAGCGCGCGGCATCGAGCTTCAATGGCGCAAGTTCCCCCGCAACCGCGGCATCGAGCCTGGCGGCTGCCTTGGCGCGCTGGTCGGAAAGCCGGCTCGCGGCCTGAGTATAGGCGGCCGCAGTTTCAGCGACCTCCGCCTCGAGCTTCGCCAGCCCGGCGCTCCCCCCTTCGATCGCATCGAGCCGCGCTGCAAGATCAGCTGCGAGTTGCGGCAGCTCGTCGGGCTGGACGCCATGCTTGCGCGCCATCGCGCGCAGCTCGAACAGACGCGTCTCGGCCGCCTCGAGACGCTCAGGATCATATTCCATCGCGCGCGCAGCCTCGTGCAGCCGCGATTCGGCTTCGTCGGCGTCGATGATCGCGCGATCGAGGCTGGCGAGCGCCTCGGCGAGGAGGGGGTGATCGCCCGCGAGCCGGTCAAGGCGCCGCGCGGCGCCGCGCAGCAGCGCTGGGCCGCCGGCGCTCCCGTCGAAGGCTTCGAGGATCGTCGAAAGATCGCCGGCAATCCTTTCGCCCTTCTGCATCGCGGCGCGCGCCTCGGCGAGTTCGGCCTCCTCGCCCGGCTGAGGGGCGAGTGCTATGAGTTCCGCAACGCAATGTCCGAGCCATTCGCGATCGCGCTCAGCCTCGCTCACCGCCGTGCGGGCTGCGGCAAGCCTGGCTTCGGCCGCGCGCCACGCAGCGTGGCTTTGCGCCACCGCGCCCGTGTCGGCGCGCGCATAGGCATCGAGCAGCGCGCGGTGCCCCGCCGGCGCAAGCAGGCCGCGGTCGTCATGCTGGCCATGAATCTCCACCAGCTGTACGCCGACCTCGCGCAGCAGCGCCGCCGAACAGGGCTGGTCGTTGAGAAATGCGCGGCTGCCGCCGTCGGCTTTCAGCGTTCGGCGGACCAGCAGCGGCTCGCCCGGCTCGATCGCAATGTCATTGTCGGCGAGCAGCCTTGCGAGCGGCGTGCCCGGCACGGGCGGTGCAAAGCTTGCGGTTACCTGCGCCTTGTCGGCGCCCTGCCGTACGAGCGCGGTGTCGGCGCGCATCCCGAGCGCGAGGCCGAGCGCATCGAGCAGGATCGACTTGCCCGCCCCGGTCTCGCCCGTCAGCACGCCAAGCCCATCCTCGAAATCGAGATCGAGCCGCTCGATCAGCACGATATTGGCGATGGAGAGCGCGGTCAGCATGACCTGCTCTTATCGCAGAACAAAATGCGAATCTATCGCGCGATGCGTCAGGCCTGCGGGGCGTGCCTCTGCATCAGGTCGAAGGCGCGCTTGTACCATTTGCTGCCCGGATAGTTGGCGCCCAGCACCGCCGCCGCCTTCTTCGCCTCGCCCGGGATACCGAGCGCGAGATAGCATTCGGTCAGACGGTACAGTGCTTCGGGTGCGTGGCTCGTGGTCTGAAACTTTTCGGTTACTTCGCGAAAGCGCAGCGAGGCGGCAAGCCAGTTCGAGCTGCGCTGATAGAAGCGGCCGATCTCCATCTCCTTGCCTGCAAGGTGATCGCGCACAAGATCCATCTTGATCCGCGCATCGGCGGCATAGCGCGTGTCAGGGTAGCGGCGGATCACCTCTCCCAGCGCCGCCTGCGCCTGCTCGGTAATCTTCTGGTCGCGGGTGACGTCGCTGATCTGCTCATAATAGTTCAGCGCGATCAGATAATAAGCGTAGGGCGCATCCTTGTTGCCCGGATGGATCGCGAGGAAGCGCTGCGCCGCTTCGATCGAGGGCGTATATTCGCGGTCCATATAATAGGAAAAGGCGCTCATGAGCTGCGCACGCCGCGCCCAGGGCGAATAGGGGTGCTGCCGCTCGACCTCGTCGAACAGCGCGGCGGCAAGCTTGTACTGGTTGCGGTCGAGCCGGTCCTGCGCCGCCCGATAAAGCGTGCTGACGTCGCGCGCGACGTACCGGGTATCCTTTTTGACCCCGCCTCCCCCGGCGCAGGCCGCCAACAGGGGCGTCATCACAAGAGCGGCGGCGAGCAGGCGCACGGCGGCGCGCGAGGAAACGGGCTGAGTCATGCGCGCGGTATAGCCACAGCGCCGATGAACGCAAAATAAATGATAGCGCGCAGCGCCGCTTTGCCCTGCTATTGGGCCGATGCGCCGGGCGCAGGCTCCGCCGCCGCGGCCTTGACGACGCAGCCCTGGGGCGCATCCGCGGGCGCGGAAACGCGGCGCGCAGTCCTGATTGTCACCATCGGGTCCAGAATCTGGCCTTTCATCGCGCCCTCGCCCGCGGTGGGCGAGAGCGGCGCGGCGAAAATCTTCTCGGCAATGTCGCGGCCGCCGACAATCTCGCCGAACACCGCAAAGCCTGCGCCATCGCCGCCCACCGCGTCGGCATCAAAGCCCTTGATATCGGAGAGAAGCAGAAAGAAGTCGGTCGTCGCGTCGCCCGGATGGAGCCGTGCCATCGACAGCGCGCCATCACAGTTGGTAAGCCCCGTCATCGTCGTCGCCTCATGTTTGACCGGCGGGAAATTCTTCGCCGCATCCCCGCGGTTTCCGGCCTGGATGAGGCGATTGTCCGGACCCCAGCTTCGCGTCGCACGATAGAATTTGAAGCCGTCCATTCGCTTTGTATCGACATAGCGCAGAAAATTCGCCGCCGTGGCGGGTGCGCGCTTGTCCTCGAGGCGCAGCGTGATGGTGCCAAGATCGGTCGTGAGCGCGACATAAGGCCGCGTGTCCGCCGCGGCAGCGGCCGAAGGCCCGGACGTTGCCGCGGGCGCGGGCGGCGAGGCGGGCATCGTTTCGGCAGGCTGGGCGGCAAGTGCGAGAAGCGGCAGGAAGATCGTGAGCATGCGCGGGACATATCCCAAAGCCGGTGTCCTTGGCGAGTCCCCGGCTTGCGAGAGGCCAAGCGGCAGGAAGGCAGGGCATGCCGCGTCAGGGAAAGGCGACCTCATCACCGCCGCGCGCCCGTCGTCTGGCTCAAAAAAAAGGGACCGCTCTCGCAGCCCCTTTTTCATTTTCTGCCTGGCAGGCGATCAGTCCTTCAGAAAGTCGGGCACATGACCCTCATCTTCAGGAACATTGTCGCTGCGCTCGCGGCGCGGGCCGCGGCCTTCGCCATCGCGGCGCGGACCGCGGTCGCGGCCGCCCCGGCCGCGCTCGCCTTCACGGCGCGGGCCGCGGTCGCCCCGATCACCGCGCTCGCGCGGTTCGCGCGGCGGGCGGGTGTCTTCAAGTTCCTCGCCCGTTTCCTGGTCGACGACGCGCATCGACAGGCGAACCTTGCCGCGCGGATCGATTTCGAGGACCTTGACCTTGACCTCCTGGCCTTCGCTCAGGACGTCGGCGACCTTCTCGACGCGCTCATTCTTGATTTCGCTGACGTGGACGAGACCGTCCTTGCCGCCCATGAAATTCACGAACGCCCCGAAATCGACGAGATTGACGACCTTGCCGTCATAGATCTTGCCGACCTCGGGTTCCTCGACGATGCCGCTGATCCATTTGCGCGCAGCCTCGATCTGGTCGAGGTCGCTCGACGAGATCTTGATCAGGCCCTCATCGTCGATGTCGACCTTGGCCCCGGTCGTCGCGACGATTTCGCGGATCACCTTGCCGCCGGTGCCGATGACGTCGCGAATCTTCGCCTTGTCGATCTGCATCGTCTCGATCCGCGGCGCATGCGCCGACAATTCGCTGCGGGTCTCGCCGAGCGCCTTGTTCATCTCGCCGAGAATGTGCGCGCGGCCTTCCTTGGCCTGCGCAAGCGCGGCCTCGAAGATTTCCTTCGTGATGCCGGCGATCTTGATGTCCATCTGCATCGTGGTGATGCCCTCGGACGTGCCCGCGACCTTGAAATCCATGTCGCCGAGGTGGTCCTCGTCGCCCAGGATGTCCGAGAGAATCGCATAATCCTTGCCTTCAAGGATCAGGCCCATCGCGATGCCCGAGACCGGCCGCTTGATCGGCACCCCGGCGTCCATCAGCGACAGCGAGCCGCCGCACACCGTCGCCATCGACGACGAGCCGTTCGACTCGGTGATGTCGCTGGTCAGGCGGATCGTGTAGGGGAAGTCGTCCTTCGACGGCAGCACCGGATGCAGCGCGCGCCAGGCGAGCTTGCCGTGGCCGACTTCGCGGCGGCCCGGGGCGCCGAAGCGGCCAACTTCACCGACCGAATAGGGCGGGAAGTTGTAGTGGAGCATGAAATTCTGGTAGCTGAGCCCGTTGAGGCCATCGACCATCTGCTCGCTTTCCTTGGTGCCGAGCGTGCAGGTCGCGATCGTCTGCGTCTCGCCGCGGGTGAAAAGCGCCGAACCGTGCGCGCGCGGCAGGAAGTGCGTTTCCGCGACGATCGGACGGATCTGGGTCGTGGTGCGGCCGTCGATGCGCTTGCCTTCCTTGAGGATGGCGGTGCGCACGATTTCGGCCTCGAGCTTCTTGACCAGCTTGATGCCGGCCATCACCGCCTGCGGGTCGAGCCCATCGGCGACGAACTGTTCCTTCGCCTTCGCGCGCGCCTCGTTCAAGGCATTGGAGCGAGCCGATTTGTCGGTGAGCTTGTAGGCTGCGGCAATGTCCTTGCCGATCAGCTTCTTCAGCTTGTCCTTGAGTGCGGCATTGTCGTCCGACGAGGCGATTTCCCAAGGATCCTTGGCAGCCTGTTCCGCAAGATTGATGATCGCCTTCACAACCTCCCTGCAGGCGTCGTGCGCGAACATTACCGCGCCGAGCATGACCTCTTCGGAAAGCTCATTGGCCTCGGATTCGACCATCATCACCGCGTCGTGCGTCGCGGCAACGACGAGGTCGAGATCGCCTTCGGCAACCTGCTCGTCGGTGGGGTTCAGAATATATTCGCCGTTGAGGTAACCGACGCGGGCAGCGCCGATCGGACCCATGAAGGGCACACCCGAGATGGTGAGCGCAGCCGAGGCGGCGACCATCGCGAGAATGTCGGGTTCATTATGGCCGTCATAGCTCAGGACCTGAGCGATGGCGTTGATCTCGTTATAAAAGCCTTCAGGGAACAGCGGGCGGATCGGGCGGTCGATCAGGCGGCTGACCAGCGTTTCCTTTTCGGTCGCGCCGCGTTCGCGCTTGAAGAAGCCGCCCGGGATACGCCCTGCGGCCGAATATTTTTCCTGATAATGGACGGTGAGCGGGAAGAAATCCTGCCCTTCCTTGACCGACTTCGCGGCGGTCACGGCGCACAGGACGACCGTTTCGCCCAGCGTCGCCATCACGGCGCCGTCGGCCTGACGGGCAACCTTGCCCGTTTCGAGGGTCAGCGTTTCACCGCCCCACTCGATCGATACTTTTTTCACGTCAAACATGGATTTTCCTTCGCCCGCCGGGCCCTATGCCGGGCGGGGCCTCTGTGTCCGGGCAGTCCGGCCCGGGGCGGTACGGGGCGTTTCTTGGCCCCTTGCTTGCGAAACCGTCGCCGGATTGCGACTGTTCCTCCAACTCCGTTCACGCGAACGGATAAAATGAAAGCGGCCCCGGAGCCCGGGGCCGCCTTCGAAATCTTATTTGCGAAGACCGAGCTTTGCGATCAGTGCCTGATAGCGACCCTCATCCTTCTTGCGGAGATAGTCGAGCAGGCTGCGACGCTTGTTGACCATCATCAGCAGCCCGCGGCGGCTGTGATTGTCCTTGTGGTGCGTCTTGAAATGCTCGGTCAGCGTGTTGATGCGGTCCGTGAGGATCGCAACCTGGACTTCTGGCGAACCGGTGTCCCCCTTTGCGCGGGCATTGTCCTGGATGACTTCGGCTTTACGCTCGGCGGTAATCGACATAATCACTTTCCTCGAACATCATGGCTTAAAGATTGAAGCCCCGCACGACTTTCAGCGTTCCCGCCGAAACTTCTATCAGGGCAATCGGGCGACATTCGCCGTCCCGCCCCCAGTAGAGCCCGTCGTGCGTGCTTACCCCGGTCCAGACGCGACCCTGTCGGATCGCCCCTGCCGCTTCCGGGGAAAGGTCCAGAGCCGGGATGTCGACCAGCCCTGCCTCGAGCGGCAGAATAATCTCTGATTGCGCGGCCCCTTGGCCGAAAGCGTTCAATTTGTCCAGCGAAATCGCGTCATCCAGCGTGAAAGGTCCCGCTTTGGTGCGGCGGAGCATGGTGACATGACCGACGCTGCCGACGGCATGCGCAATATCGCGGGCGAGACTGCGAATATAGGTGCCCTTCGAGACATGGGCCGTGAAGGTCAGCGCCTCCAGTCTCTCGCCTTCGCCTGCTCCCTTATCCTCGACATGAAGACTGTAGATCGTCACGCCCCGCGCCTTCATCTCGAACCGCTCGCCCTTGCGCGCGCGGTCGTACGCGCGTTCGCCATCGACCTTGATGGCCGAAAAGGCGGGGGGCACCTGTTCGATGTCGCCGGTGAAGCGCGGCAGCACCGCGGCGATCTCGCAAAGTGTGGGTCGCACCTCGCTCACCGCGACCACTTCGCCCTCGGCGTCGAGCCCCGCAGTCTCGGTGCCAAAAGCCACGGTGAAGTCATAAACCTTGCTCGCATCGAGCATCCGCCCGGTGAGCTTGGTCGCTTCGCCGAGCGCAATCGGCAAGACCCCGGATGCCAAGGGATCGAGCGTGCCGCCATGGCCGACCTTGACCTTGCCGAGCCCGGCCTCGCGGCACACGCGCTTGACGGCGCCCACCGCCTGCGTCGAGCCAAGCCCCACCGGTTTATCGAGAATGATCCAGCCGTTCATCCGCCGCCGCTAAGCGGTTGCGATGCGGATTGTCAATTTGCGGGCGCAACCTTCGCATCGGCCGTGTCCTTCGTCCTGTCGCGCTCCGCCTTCGAGGGCGGCGGTTCAGCGTTTACGAAGGAGACGAGCGGGCAGCGTTCGCCGCGCACGAGGAGAGTAGCAAAGCGGTCGAGGCGCGCCTGTCCGCGGGTGTCGAAACCAATCGCCTGCGCGAAATCGACGTCGCGGCAGATTCCTGCAAACAGCCCATAATACCAATCGCCGCGGCGATCCTGCACCCAGATGCCGCGCTCGCGGTCGGCGCGCCAGTTGCGGATTGTCGTGTCCCCTGGAAAGGCAATGCTGGCCTCGGCACCGATCTCGCGCGGCGCCTTTTGAGGCTCGTCGGCCGCCGCTGCCGAAAGGGGAAGCAGCATGGCGGCCAGGGAGAGTGCGAGTTTCTGTCTCATGGACGGCTTCTAGCACGGTGTGGCTGAACGGGCGCTGACCGCGCCCCTGTCTACCTGGGAAAGCTCAGGCGCCTTCCCACTCCGCGGCGAGCACGGACCAAAGTCCCGTGTCGCGAACATGCCCGGTCCAGGTGATGCGTTCCGCCCGAAGCACGCCTTCCTTCGTCGCGCCGAGCTTTGAGACCGCCGCCTGGCTACGCTTGTTGCGCTCGTCGATACGAAACTCGACGCGGCGGAACCCGACCGCAAAGGCATGGCCCAGCATCAGCCGCTTCACACGCCCATTCAACCCGGTGCCGCGCACGTCGGGTTGAATATAACTGCCTCCGATCTCGACCGTTTGCGCTGGAACGTCCGCCCTCAACCAGGCCGTCATGCCGACGAGCCGCGCGCCGGCGAGCACCGCGTAGGGCATCCAGCCAGGCTTCGCGAGCAGCCCGGTGAAGGCTGCGTCAAAATGCTGAGGATCGAAACTCGAGGCGTAGATGTGCCAGATGTCGGGGTCGGCAGCGCACGCAGCGCGCAGTGCCTCCCGATGCTCTTCGGCAAGCTTGACGAGCCTGGTGTCGCCCTCGGCCAGCTCGGCGTACAGGCGGTCAAGCATCGGCGAGCACTTCAGCCGCCTGCCGGCGCTTTTCCATGAAATGGCGCCGGCACATCGCGACGTAGCGGTCGTTGCCGCCAATCTCGGTCTGCGCGCCCTCGACCACCGCGCGGCCAGCTTCATCGACGCGCAGGTTCATCGTCGCCTTGCGCCCGCATTCGCACACCGCCTTCAGTTCGACGAGCGCGTCAGCAAGGCCCAGCAGGGCGGCCGAGCCGGGAAAGAGATTGGCCGCAAAGTCGGTGCGCAGGCCGTAGCAGAGCACGGGAATATTGGCCTCGTCAGCCAGCCGGGCAAGATCAAGAACCTGCGCGCGCGAGAGAAATTGCGCTTCGTCGACGAGCACGCAGGCAAGCGGGCGTTTGGCGTGCTCGGCCTTCACCCCCGCCCACAAATTGCTGTCGGGGTCGAACCTGTGCGCTTCGGCGAGCAGGCCGATGCGGCTGGTGATCTGCCCGGCGCCATAGCGGTCGTCGAGCGCCGCGGTCCAGAGCATCGTTTCCATCCCGCGCTCGCGATAGTTGAAATCTGCCTGGAGCAGCGTCGTCGACTTGCCCGCGTTCATGCTGGCATAATAGAAATAGAGCTTCGCCATGGGCGATGCGATACCGACTTGAGGCGGGCGCGCAACTTGAAAATCAGGCGGCGCCGAGGAGCGCGCGAAAGCGATCCGGCTGGGGGACCAGTTCGCTTAGCCGGTAGCCGTCGAGGTGCTTCAGAAACGCCGCGAGAGCCCCGCCCAAGGCCCCCTGCAGCCCGCAGCTGCCCCGAACCGGGCAGCGCGAGGTTGCTGCGGCCATGCACTCGACCAGCCCTTCCAGGTTTTCGAACTCGCGCACCACCGAACCGACAATCACCGTCTCGGGATCACGCGCGAGCGTCAACCCGCCGCCGCGGCCGCGCTGCGCGCGCACGTAGCCAAGCGCCTGCAGCCGCTGCGCGACCTTGGCGAGATGATTGCGCGAAATGCCGTATTGGCCCGCGATCTCGTCGACCGACATCTGTCGCCCGGTTGCGGCGAGGGCCATGAGGATGCGCAGGGCATAATCGCTGTGGAGGCTGAGCTTCATAAAATAGGTATATTAGATATTGCTTTTATCGGCAACCCGCTTAAAGAGGTATTTCAAATGCCCAATAAAGAGTCGGTAGACAGATGACGACACGAACGGTTCAGGCTCACCCCCACGCGATCGCTGCCCGCGAGGAGCGGCGGGCCGAAGCCTATGCGATGGGGATCGACGAAGCTTTCATCGCCGAGATGGTCGACCGCTTCTATGCGTCGGTGCGCGAGGACGCGATGCTCGGCCCGATCTTCGACGAGCGGATCGATGACTGGCCGAAACATCTCGGCCAGATGAACCGCTTCTGGCAGACGATCCTCTTGAGCGCCGGCAATTTCACCGGCAACCCGATGATGAAACATTTGGCGATCCCGACGATCGGGCAGGAGCATTTCCAGCAATGGCTGCGGCTCTTCTACCGGACGCTCGACGATATCGCTCCCACCCCCGAGGCGGTCCGCCATGTCGGCGCGAAGGCACGGATGATAGCCGAAAGCCTGCTCACCGGCATCTGGGTTCACCGCGACCGCAGCGATCCTCTTGCGAAGAAAGTGGAGTTGCCCGATGTCTGACCGCCCGCCCCTGCCCCCACCGGCCTATCGCTCGAACGATCCTTATGAAACGAGCGGCAGCCAGGCGGGTTTCCAGCTCCCGCGCGCGGCCTGGCAGACCATGTTCGCCTGCTACGCGATCTTTTTCCTCGGCATCTTTGCGGCAACCGGACGTGATGCAGCGACCGTGATGATGCTCGTCATTTCCGGCCTCTACATGCTCATGTTCTTCGGAACAGCCAAGCTCCTCCATGCGCAAAAAGGCGCCGAACATGATTCGCCGCTCGATCGCACCGATGGTCTGCTTGAGACCTGGACCGGTCCGATGGACCGGCGCAGTGTCGCAGCGCAAATTCTCGCAGTACCGGCTGGTTTCGCCTTTCTTGGCGTGACCTTCTTCATCACCCGCGCCGCCGCTGGCTTCTGACCATGGCGGCGCCAATCGCCGAACGCGGGCCCGCCCTCCCCTCGGGGGCGCGCGCCTACCGGAGGATCGGGCCATTTGGTGCAGGCGAGATCCCGGCCGGCCTGCTCCGCCGCCACGATCTGAAAGTCGGGGCATGGGGGCTGCTCACGGTCCTTGCCGGCTCGATCCGTTTCCACTGGGATGATGAAGGGGGCGGGTCGCGCCTGCTCAAGTCCGGCGATACCATGTTGATCCCGCCCTGTGTCCCGCATCATCTTGAACGGCACGGAGCCGTAACGATCGAGATCGCCTTTTGCGCACCCGGCGCGCCCGAGGCAGCCTGAACGCAGCTCCTTTGGCTCCTGCCCTTTCTTGACACGCCGCCGCGCGCTGTCATGCTGCGCGCATGATGCGATAGGGGGGGGGAACCGCCGATGCGGCTGATGCCGGTGACCGACGCAATGTTCCTGTGGGGGGAAAGCCGCGAAATGCCGATGCACATTGGCGGCATCAATCTCTACACCCTTCCCGACGATGTCGACGAGACCGAATGGCTGAACGAACAGCTCGCCTTGCTCCGTCAGCCCGGAGGGCTGCGGCGCCCGTTCAGCGAAGTCCTGAAATTGACCCCGCTTGGGCAATATGGTCCGATCCGGCTCGAGCCCGACCGCGATATCGACATGCACTACCATGTCCGCGCCGCGGCGCTGCCGAAGCCGGGGCGCTACCGCGAGATGTTCGAGCTCGCCTCGCGTCTTCATTCGGGGCTGCTCGACCGCACCCGGCCCTTGTGGGAGATTACGCTCATCTCGGGCTTGCCGAACCGCCAGATCGCAACCTTCAAGAAGATTCATCATGCGCTGATGGACGGCGCCGCGAGCATCCATTTCTACAATTCGATGCTCTCCACCGACCCTTCCGAGCGGCGCGCCTGCTCGCCGCTCTCGGTCGAAGCCTATGAGGCTTACAAGCGCAGGTTCCCGACCCCCAAGCCGAAGCCATTGCTTGCGAACCTGACCGACATCAAGGCGATCGGCGACTTCCTGAAGGAGCAATGGGGCAACAGCGTCGGCGTGACAAAGGCGCTCAACCAATATGCCGCCGCGTTGTTCGGTCTCGGCGGGGATGGCCTTGCCACCCCCTTTACCGGCGTGCCGCGGACCAGTTTCAACCGCAACATCACCGGCGCGCGCCGCTTCGTTGCGCAAAGCTGGTCGCTCGAGCGCGTCCGGGCCGTCGGCAAAGCCTATGACGGGACGATCAACGACGCGGTGCTTGGCATGTGCGCGGGCGCGATGCGCAAATATCTCCAATCGTTGAACGAGCTGCCCGACAAGCCCCTCAAGGCGATGGCGCCGGTGTCGATCCGCCCCAAGGACGATGTCGATTCGGGAAATTCGGTCGCCTCGGTTACCGCCAATCTCGCGACCAATATCGACGACCCTGTCGAGCGGATGGCCGCCATCCAGGCGTCGATGAACGCCGCAAAGGCGCAGCTGCGCGCGATGACCGCCCAGCAGATCCAGATCTATACCGCGATCACCAGCGTCCCGCAGCTGCTGACCGCGCTCACCCGCACCGCCGACAAGTTCCCGGCCTATTCGGCCACCATCTCCAACGTACCCGGACCGCGCGAGCAGATGTACTGGAACGGGGCGCGGCTCGATGGCATGTATCCCGCGAGCATCCCCGTTGACGGGATGGCGATGAACATCACGCAGGTTTCCAACAACAAGAATATCGACTTTGGCATCACCGCCTGCCGCCGCAGCGTCCCACATGCGCAGCGGATGATCGATTATCTCGAGGACGCGCTGGTCGAACTGGAGTCAGCGGCGGGGATCAAGCGAGCTGAATAATCGCTATCCGAGTTCAACCGATGTCGTGAAAGTAGACGTCAGGCGTCCTTTTCCTCCGCGGGCCCCAGGTCGCGCGCCACCTTCGGATCGCGCAGCAGTTTCTCGATATGGCTCGCTTCGTCGAAGCTCTCATCGGGCAGAAATTTGAGCTTTGCTGCATATTTCATGCGGATGCGGTGGGCGACCTCGCGCTGGAGATAGGCCGTATTGGTCCTGAGCGCCTTGATCACCGCATCCTCGTCACGGCCGAGCAGCGGCTTCACGAAAACGGTCGCATGGCGCAGGTCGGGCGACATGCGAACCTCGGTCACGCTGACGGGGTGCGATGCGAGCACATCGTCGTGAACGTCGCCGCGCTGGAGGATTTCACTCAGCACATGACGCACCTGCTCGCCCACGCGCAGCACGCGGACCGAGGGGCCGGACTGGGTCTCATTATGACGCATCGATCAATTCCTCCTGCACCCCCGCGCCGGCGGAGGTGCAGGGATGGTTCAATTACAGCGTGCGTTCGCGTTCCTCGACCTCGAAGACCTCGAGGTGATCGCCCGGCTTGATGTCGTTCGTATCCGCGAGCACGACACCGCACTCAAGCCCTGCGCGCACCTCGGCGACGTCATCCTTGAAGCGGCGAAGCGACGCGATGGTCGTTGCCGAGACGATGACGTCGTCGCGCGTGAGGCGCGCATGCAGCCCCTTGCGGATCGAGCCTTCGAGCACGAGAAGACCAGCCGCCTTGTCGCGCTTGCCGGCCGGGAAGACCTCCTTGACCTCGGCACGGCCGACGACGGTTTCGACGCGTTCGGGGCCGAGTTCGCCCGCCATCTCCTTCGCGACCTCTTCGGTCAGATGATAGATGACATCATAATAGAGGAAACGCACTTTCTCGCGGTTGGCGATCTCGCGTGCCTTGGCGTTCGGGCGGACGTTGAAACCGATGATCGGGGCCTTGGTCGACGCGGCGAGCGTCACGTCGCTCTCGGTGATCGCGCCTGCGCCCGAATGGAGCACGCGAACGCGGATCTCGTCGGTCGACAGCTTGTTGAGCGCGTTGACGATCGCCTCCACGCTGCCCTGCACGTCGGCCTTGATGACCACCGGATATTCGATGACATTGGCCTTGTCGGCGAGCGCGGAGAACATGCCCTCGAGGCTGACCGGCGCTTGCGCCGTCCGCTTCTTGAGAGCCTGCTCCTGGCGATAGGCCGCGACCTCGCGGGCGCGCGCCTCATTCTCGACGACGGTCAGCGTATCGCCCGCCATCGGCACGCCGCCCAGTCCAAGGACCTCGACCGGCGTGGAGGGGCCAGCCTGCTTGATCTGCTTGCCGTGATCGTCGACCAGCGCGCGAACGCGGCCGCTTTCGGCGCCGCAGACGAAGATGTCACCGACTTTCAGCGTGCCGCGCCGGATCAGGATCGTCGCGACCGGGCCGCGGCCCTTGTCGAGCTTCGCCTCGACAACCGTGCCTTCAGCAGCGCGATCGGGGTTGGCCTTGAGTTCCATGATCTCGGCCTGCAGCGCGATCGCGTCGAGCAGCTTGTCGAGGCCGGTTTTCTTCAGCGCCGACACTTCGACATTCTGGACGTCACCGCCCATTTCCTCGACGATCACCTCATGCTCGAGCAGACGCTCACGCACGCGCTGCGGATTCGCGCCCTCTTTGTCGACCTTGTTGATCGCGACGATGATCGGAACGCCGGCCGCCTTGGCGTGGTTGACCGCCTCGATCGACTGCGGCTTCAGCCCGTCGTCGGCGGCGACCACCAGGATGACGATGTCGGTGACATTGGCACCGCGCGCGCGCATCTCGGTAAAGGCTTCGTGACCCGGCGTGTCGAGGAAGGTGACGAGCGACCCGTCGGGGGTCTTCACCTGATAGGCCCCGATATGTTGGGTGATGCCGCCGGCTTCGCCCGCCTGGACGTTCGCGCCGCGCAGCGCGTCGAGCAGGCTGGTCTTGCCGTGGTCGACGTGACCCATGATCGTGACCACCGGCGCGCGCGGCTTCAGCGCTGCCGGGTCGTCAACGTCCTCGTCATGCCGGATATCGACATCGGCTTCGCTCACGCGCTTGATCTCGTGCCCGAACTCGGTGACGAGCAGTTCGGCGGTATCCTGGTCGATCGTCTGGTTGACGGTGACCGGCATGCCCATCTTGAACAGCGCCTTCACAAGATCCGCGCCCTTTTCGGCCATGCGGTTCGCAAGTTCCTGAACGGTGATCGTGTCAGGCACGACGACTTCACGGACCTGCTTTTCGCGCGGCCCCGACGAGGTGATATGCGAACGCCGTTCCTTTTCGCGCGCGCGCTTCAGTGCCGCAAGGCTGCGAGCGCGAGCGCCTTCATCCTCGTTCAGGGCGCGGGCGACGGTCAGCTTGCCCGACTGGCGGCGATTGTCGGCACCGCGGTTCGCCTTGGGCTCGGGTCGCTTGGGTTCGGGGCGCTTGGGCGCCTCGACCGGCGTGAAGCGGCGCGGCGCAGGCGTTGCGGTCGCCGCGGCACGCGGCGCCGCTGCCGGGCGCGGGGCCTCAGCTGCAGGGGCTTCTGCGGCCTCGGGCTCGCTCGCAGCCGACGCCGGCGCCGGCGCGGGCGCCGGTTCTGGTTCGGCGGGCTTGGCTGCAGCCTGTTGCTCACGCTCCGCAGCACGCCGCTTTTCTTCCTCGGCAGCGCGGGCGCGCGCAGCCTCTTCGCGGCGGCGCGTTTCCTCAAGCGCCGCCATGCGGGCTTCCTCGGCCTCACGCAGCAGCTGCGCCTGACGCTCCTGCCGCGTCATCAGGCTGTCCGATTCGCTCGCGCGCGGAGGCGCGGGCTTGGGTGCGGGAGCAGGCGCGGGCTTCGGCGCGGGCGCGGCCTGGACCTCTTCGGGCTCGGGCGCGGGGGCGGCTTCGCCCGGACGGCCGATCACGCGGCGGCGCTTCACCTCGACCACCACCGTGTTGCGGCGCCCGTGGCTGAATTGCTGCTGCACCTGTCCAGCCTCGACCGTCCGCTTCAGCCCCAACGGCTTGCGGGTAAGGGTCGGCTTGTCCTGTTCGTCACTCATCGAAAACCATCATTCCTTCAAAAACGCGTCCGAAGCCCCGGAATCCGTGGACACAGCCTCGTCTCCCGCCGCGCGGGAATCCTCCGGCGAAACGCGGTTGGCCGCGTCCCTACTCCATCCGGTAAAAAACTGCCAGCGGCTCAAATGCGCCAGCACCCGGTCAGCGGCGCGGGCGTCGATAATCGCCAGATGCACCGCATTCTCACGCCCCAGTGCCATAGATAGGGTGTTTCGGTCTACGGGCAAGACCATCCCTTCGCGTCCCGAGCCTTCGTCTTCCTCGCCGACGCGCCAGGCCTGAGCCAGTTTTTTGCGCCCGTCCTCGCCAGCATCGCTGGCATGAAGAAGCAGACGAACCTGTCCGCGCCGCGCCGCCTGCTCGATCTTGTCGTTGCCGCTGATAAGCGTGCCAGCGCGCGATTCGAGGCCCAGCCGGTCAAGCGTCGCACGTGCCAGCTGCGCGGCAATCCGCTCGCCAAGGTCATCGGGAATGAGGATGTCGCCAGTATGGAGCGCGCGGGCAAGCCCGCCCTTGAGCTTGCCCTTGGCCTGTGCAGCTTCGAGTTCGGCACGCGGCACACCGATCCAGGCCCCGCGCCCGGGTGCCTTGGCGTGGACGTCGGGAGCGATGCGGCCGTCAGGCCCGAGCGCGAGGCGCACGAGCCTTTCAGCCGGCGCCACCTCGCCGGTCACCACGCAGCGCCGCTCGGGCACATGGCTGCCGCGCCCCTTTGCGCGGTCGGTTTCGGTCAGCTGATCATTGCGCGGGGTCCGCATCGGCGGCCTCCCCGTTCTGCGGCTCCGCCGCGGCGGCTTCACCAGGCGCGGCCGCCTCGGGTTCGTCCTCGAACCAGTGCGCGCGCGCCGCCATGATGATCTCGTTGCCCTGCTCCTCGGTCAGGCCATATTCGCCCAGCACGCCGCCCTTGTCCTCTGCGCGATCCCCGCGGTCGCGCGAAGGGCCGCGGCGATTGTCCTGCCGCTTCTTGGCAATGAGTTCGTCGGTTGCAAGGTCGGCAAGATCGTCGAGCGTCTTGATCCCCGCCTTGCCGAGCGTGACGAGCATCGCCTCGGTAAGGTGCGGAATTTCGGCAAGCGCGTCTTCGACGCCAAGTTCGCGGCGTTCCGTACGCGCCGCCTCCTCGCGGCGGTCGAGCGCCTCGGTCGCACGGCTCTGCAGCTCCTGCGCCAATTCCTCGTCAAAGCCTTCGATGCCCGCGAGCTCATCGAGCGGAACATAGGCGACTTCTTCCAGCTCGCCGAAGCCTTCGGCAACGAGCAGCTGCGCGAGCGTCTCGTCGACGTCGAGCTCTTCCTGGAACATCGTCGAGCGCTCGACGAATTCGCGCTGGCGCTTCTCGCTCGCGTCAGCCTCGGTCATGATGTCGATCTGGCTGCCAGTGAGCTGGCTTGCAAGACGCACATTCTGGCCGCGGCGGCCGATGGCGAGACTCAGCTGATCGTCAGGAACGACGACCTCGATGCGCCCGTCATCCTCGTCGATCACGACGCGCTGCACCGTAGCCGGCTGAAGGGCGTTGACGACAAAGGTCGCGGTGTCTTCCGACCAGGGGATGATGTCGATCTTTTCGCCCTGCATTTCCTGAACGACAGCCTGAACGCGGCTTCCCTTCATGCCGACGCACGCGCCGACGGGGTCGATCGAGCCGTCATAGCTGATCACGCCGATCTTGGCGCGCGAGCCCGGATCGCGTGCAGCGGCCTTGATCTCGATGATACCGTCGTAGATTTCAGGGACTTCCTGCGCGAAGAGCTTCTTCATGAAGTCGGGATGAGCGCGGCTGAGGAAAATCTGCGGCCCACGGGTTTCGCTTCGCACCGACAGGATCAGGGCGCGCACGCGGTCGCCGACGCGCATCAGTTCGCGCGGGATCTGCTGGTCGCGGCGGATCACGCCTTCGGCGCGGCCCAGATTGACGACGATGTGCCCGAACTCGACCGACTTCACGACGCCCGTGATGATCTCGCCCGCGCGGTCCTTGAATTCCTGATACTGGCGCTCGCGGTCCGCTTCGCGGACCTTCTGGAAGATGACCTGCTTCGCCGACTGCGCGTCGATGCGTCCAAGGTCGACCGCGGGCAGCGGGTCGACGATGAAGTCGCCGATCTTGGCGTCCTTCTGAAGCTTCTGCGCCGCAGCAAGGTCGACCTGCTTGAAATAATCGTCGACCTGCTCGACGACCTCGACGACGCGCCACAGGCGCAGGTCGCCCGTCTGGGGGTCGAGCTTGGCGCGAATGTCGTTCTCGGCGCCGTAACGCGCGCGCGCGGCGCGCTGGATCGCTTCCTCGATCGCCTCGATGACGATCGCCTTGTCGATCATCTTCTCGCTGGCGACCGCATTGGCGATCGCGAGCAGCTCGGCCTTGTTGGCGGAAATGGCAGTGGCCATCAGTCCTGTCCTTCTTCTTCCATTTCGTCAGCGCCCTCAGTCGAGAGCGGGACGGTTGCGGCAATCAATTTGTCGGTGAGCACGAGCTTTGCGGTATCGATCGCATCGAACGGCAGCTTGTGCTCGACCTCTTCCTTGTCCAAAATCGTCACGACATCGCCGTCGATCCCGATCAGCGTGCCGTTGAAGCGCTGGCGCCCTTCCAACTTCTCCTTGAGCGCCACCTTCGCCTCGTGTCCCGCCCAGTCGGCGAAGTCGGCGCGGCGTGTCAGCGGCCGGTCGATGCCCGGTGAAGAGACTTCAAGGCGGTAAGCGCCGTCGACCGGATCCTCTCCGGCTTCCTCCAGCGCGTCGAGGCGGTCCGAGATGCGGCGCGACAATTCGGCGCAATCGTCGATCGTCAGCTGGCGCGTATCGGGCCGCTCGGCCATCACCTGCAGCGTCGGGTCGCTCTCGCCACCGAAAAAGGCGACGCGCACAAGCGCAAGGCCCATCGCCTCGGTTTCGGGCGCGATGATCGCATTGAGAGCGTCGAAATCGACCAAATTCATCATTCCCATTTGGATGACCGGAAAGCATGTGGGAATAGCCGCCGCGGCCCGCGGCCCCGACGTCCCAACTGGCTAGCCATGTCAAGAAGTGGGCTGCATATAGGCGCGTTGCAAGGCCTCGGCAAGGGGGAATGGGCCGGCGACCAGGGGAATCGCTTCAGGTTAACGCGGGGTCTTGAGTGAGGAGTTTCTGGAGGTAGTCGGGATTGAGGTTGGCGAGTTTACGGCGGACCTTGAGGCTGTGCTTATCGTCCTGAGCGCGCACCAGGTTCATGGCCATGTGTTTGACGACGGCCATATTTTGGGGGCCGGAACCGGTTCTGAGGCGGGCGAGGTCGTCATGGAAGACGACATCGAGGACCCAGTGAAGCCGGTTTTCGATGCCCCAATGGGCGCGTACGGCAGCGGCGAAGCTTTTGGCATCGAGCTTGGCAGAGGAGAGATAATAACGTCGCTCCTGCTCGAGGCGCCCCTGTCGTTCGACTTGGGTTTCGACCATCGCGATCATGGCGAGATGCGGGAATCGTGGTTCGTCGGGATAGCGCCGGTCGGAGAACAGCCAATCCACCTCGTGGCATACGACATGACGCCTGCTCTCGAGGCGGCCATGGTCCTTTTCGACCGTTTCGAAGGGCTTGGAGACTTGATCGGCGGGCGGATCAGCGAAGAAGCGGACTACATCCTTATAGGTAGCCGGCCGGTTGGCTTTGAGCGCCAGCAAATAATCGCCCCCCTTCGCCACGATCTTCTCGGCGATCTCGCTCTGGGTGCCCATGGCGTCGATCGTCACCAGCGCGCCCTTGAGTTCCAGTCGCTCGAGCAGGCGCGGAATGGCGACGATCTCGTTCGATTTATGCTCGATCGCCTCCTGTCCCAGAACCAGACGCTGGCGCGTCGCCCAGGCTGATACCATGTGCAGCGGATCACGGCCGCGGCCGCGGTCATGCGACCGGCGCGAGGTCTTGCCGTCGATCGCGATGATGTCCGGATCCTGCTCGCGCAGCGTCTCTACCCAGCTTGCAAAGCAGGATTTGAACAGCTCCTCGTCGATCGCATTGATCACGTCGTTCAATGTATCGTGCGCCGGTATCCCGCGCTCAAAGGGCAGAAAGCGGCGCAGGAAGTCCAGACGTTGCTGCCCCCACAGCCTGATCTCGACAAAATCTTCCATTCCGCTCAGCGTCGCGGACAGAACCAGAAACAGGATCTCTCGAAGTGGATAGATCACCCGCCATTGCTGGCGCGGATCCTTCAGCGCCGAAAAATGATCCAGTAGCGATACAGTGCCGGCCATCAAATGCCCCCTCCTAGGTGGAGCACCCCTGAATCAGCTCAGCACTTCAAACGCCACCCCCAATCGTTAACCTGAAGCGATTGCCCTGGGCCGGCGACGAGGGGCCCCGCCTCGAGGCTTCAGCGTTTCGGCTCGTATATAGCGGTCGCCACGAGCTGGACACGGTCCAGCCGCTGCCCGGGCGAGCGGGCGCGGCTGATGATGATGGAGAGCGCAGGGTCATCGAGGTTGTGGTAGCGGCTTGATACCATCTCGCCGTTTCTGGCCTCGCCGTCTGCCTCCCAGCGCTTCTGAAAATCGGCCGAGGCGATCACCGCCTCGACGGCGGGCTGCAGGTCCTCGGCGCCGCCGCCAGTAATATGACACATCGGCAACCGATCCGATACAACCAGCACATAGCCGGACTGTTCCGTCGCATTTATCCGCCAATAATGATTTGCCTGCCGCAATTCCCTGGGCGGGAGGGTCACTTCGTCAACGCGGTCGACCAGCCCCATCTTGTCGCCCAGGTGCACCGCTGCAACGAAAGGGCCCGGGCCCTGCGACCAGCTGGCGGGGTCGAGGACCCACGTCTCGCATCCGCGAAGAGCGCCAGCGAAGCCTTCTTCGAGATCGGACTGGGCGTGCAGGGGCGCGGACGCGGCGAGCGCAGCGAGCAGGAACATGATTCGTGTCACCCCCGGAAGGTAGGCCATAATCGAAGGGCGTCCTACCCCAATGGGGCGGCCCCCGTCTTCGCGGCCGGCACTTTCCCCTTGCCCTTCAGAGCCGCGCCATGCTCAACGCGCCCGCGATGGCCGACGATCCTCCTCTCCTTGCCCTCGCCGGTGTCCGCGTCATGGCGGATGAAGCGGTGATTCTCGATTTGCCCGCGCTGACGATCGCTGCGGGCGAGAGCTGCGCGATCCTCGGTGCCAACGGCTCGGGCAAGTCGACGCTCGTCAAGCTCGTGACGCGCGAGCTTTATCCCGCCTGGGGCGCTGACGTGCGCATCTTCGGGCATCAAAGCTGGAACGTGTTCGAGCTGCGCAAACGTCTCGGTATCGTCTCCTCGTCGGAGCAGCTCGATTTTGACGCCGAGCCGCCGCTCGAGGTGCTCGACTGCGTCGTCTCGGGTTTCTTTGCCTCGCGCGGCCTCTGGAGGCATCAGCACCATACGCAGGAGATGATCGACGCCTCGCGCGCTGCACTCGAAGAGGTCGGCGCAAGCAGCCTCGTCGGACGCAGCATGGCAAGCCTTTCTACCGGCGAAGCGCGCCGCGTGCTGATTGCCCGCGCCCTCGCTCACCGGCCGCGCGCGCTGCTCCTCGACGAACCCTGCGCCGGGCTCGACCCCGCGGCGCGGCATCATTTTCTCGAGATGCTGCGCAGCATCGCGCGGGGCGGAACGACAATGCTGCTTATCACCCATCATATCGATGAGATATTGCCCGAGATCGAGCGTATCGTGATGCTGCGCGACGGCCGCCTCCTCCATGACGGGCCCAAGGCGAACCTCCTGACCAGCGACAGGCTCACCGACCTCTTCGGCCTCCCCGTCACGGTGTCACCCCGCGGCGACTGGTACCGCGCCGACATTGCGGGCTGATCGCGCGCCGCGCGCCTGTCCCGCCGCGAGACGCTTTGCCCGCCCGCGCAACCTTTTGTTCGTATCTCGCAGCATATGAGAGGCAGCGTGGAGTCCCTCGCGAATCGGTCGCACGGGATGGCACGGGATTTCCGACGCACGCATGAAACCCGAATTGCATCTTACACCGGGCAGAGCCTGGGTCGATCCGCTGGCCGAACCGCCGGCAGGTCCAGGGCGCAATTTCTGGGCAGGATTGATCGCCGCCGTGATTGTCGCCTCATTGGCGATGGCTTTGGGCAGCGGCCAGCTGCGCGCCTATACCCCGCGCCTTGGCCCTTACAGCGTCAGCGTTGCGCTGAGCTTCAAACCCTATGACCCCGAGCGCTGGGCGATCATGAATGCAGGCAGCTACGCCGATGCACTCAAGATCGACCCGACACTCCCTGATCCAGCAAGTATCGGCTATGCCGACGCGACCGGCCAACCGCCCGTTGATCCCGCAGCGCTGCGCGAGGAAGCATTTATCGGCCCAACCGCCAAAACCTATGTCTTTCGGGGCGTCACGGCCCTTGATCGCGAGCGCGCGCATTACTGCCTGACCGCTGCCATCTATTATGAGGCGGCGTCCGAAAGCGACGATGGAATGCGCGGGGTCGCGCAGGTGGTTCTCAATCGCGTTCGTCACCCGAGCTTTCCCAACACCGTCTGCGGCGTCGTCTTCCAGGGATCGCAGCGTCCGGGCGTCTGCCAGTTCAGCTTTGCCTGCGACGGCGCCATGGCGCGCGCACCCAGCCGCGCCGGCTGGCTGCGCGCAAGCCGCGTCGCATCGGCGGCGCTCGGTGGCACGGTCTTTCCCGGCGTCGGGCTCGCAACCCATTATCATACGCAGGCGATCTGGCCGCGCTGGGGCAAGAGCCTGGTCATGACCAATATTGTCGGTGCCCATATTTTCCACCGCTGGCGCGGTCGCTGGGGGATGCCCGACGCGTTTCGCGCCCCCTATCTCGGCCGCGAGCCAGCGCCGGGTCCTTATCTGCCCGTCGCCGAGCAGCTCGCGGCGCGCGCGCAAGGCGCCGCCGCGGCCGCGCTGCCTCCAGAATCGGCCGCACTGCCGCTTCCCGATGGCCCCGCAGCCCCGATGCCGGGCGCGCTCACGCAAGAAGGGCGGGATGTGGGCACGCCCGTCGCCAGCACCCGGCAACCCGTGCCGCCGCCCCCGAGCTACGCCGATCCCCGGCTCAACCAGTCGGGCCAGATCCGCGAGGAGTTCAAGGGCAGCGGGGAGTGGATTCGCTGAGCCAATCGTCCTAGCCTTCCTGCCGGACGGCAGGAGGAGGCATCATGGGTCATGTAAAAGGTATCGGCGGGCTCTTCTTCCGATCGCGCGAGCCTGCAGCGCTCAAGGCCTGGTATCAAGAACGGCTCGGCGTCGGGGGTGGCTGCAGTGCGGACAACAGCATAGCGCCCAACGAGTGGGTCTGGAACGTCACCGCCGGCCCCCTCGTCTTCGCACCCTTCAAGGCGGACAGCGATTATTTCCCGCCCGACCGTCAGCACATGGTCAATTTCCGGGTCGACGACCTTGACGCGGTACTCGAGCCATTCCGCGCTGCGGGCGAGGAGATCATTACAAAGGACGAATGGAACGACCCCGCAATCGGCCGCTTTGCGCGCGTGCACGACCCTGAGGGCAATCCGATCGAACTATGGGAGCCCCCGCAGGGATAATATTTCCGTCCGGCGGTCGCGAGGCCGCACGCCCGGAAAATCAGCGCCCCTGGCTGCGCCAGCGCCTCACCACGCGGTCGAGGATTTCGACCTCGCCGCCCGTCTCGCGCCACAATTTGGAGAAGAGCGGGTCGCTCGATGCCGGACGCTTGTCCTCTTCAAGCGTATCGAGATAGACGCGGATCGGGATCGAGACGCCCTCGCCGCAGACAATACATTCGCGGTTGCGCAGCGCCGGGATCGAATCGATGAAGCCGCGCGCGCCCTCGGGCATCGCGGCCTTGACGAATTGCTGGTCGCGTTCGTTGTTGAGGCGCATCGAAATGATCGTGCCGCACTGCGAGAGTACACCCTCGGCAAGGTCGGACGGGCGCTGGGTAATGAGCCCCAGCGACACACCATATTTACGGCCCTCCTTGGCGATCCGCTCGAGAATCTTGCGCACCGCCTGTCCCTGGCCGACGTCTTTTGCCGGAATGTAACGATGCGCTTCTTCGCACACGAGGAGGATCGGGCGCTGCGGCTCGCCACGCGACCAGATGGCATAGTCGAAAGTCAGGCGCGACAGCACCGCGACCACGACGCCGGTGATGTCCGAGGGCACCCCCGATACGTCGATGATCGAGATGGGCCGGCCGTCCGATGGCAGGCGGAAAATCTTGCCGATGAAGGCCGCCATGGTGTCGGCGACGAGCATGCCCGAGAACATGAAATTATAGCGCGGGTCGGCCCGCATCTCCTCGATCTTGCCCTTGATCCGCATGAAGGGCGCGCTCGAGGTCGCCTTGTCGAGCTTGCCCATTTCATTCTGCAGGATGTTGAGCAAGTCCGAGAGAAGATAGGGAATGGGAGAGTCGACCGTGAGCTTGGTCATGCCCTCGGCCATGCGGTTTTTCTGCCGCGCCTGGAGAAGGCATTTGGCAAGCACGTCGCAATCCCCCTGCCGCTCGCGCCCCTCGCTGGTGATGAAGACTTCGCAGTGCTCCTCGAAGTTCATCAGCCAATAGGGCATGGCGAGATTGTCGACGTCGAAAAGGGCCCCCGTGCCCTTGAAGGCCGCCGAATATTCGCCGTGCGGGTCGATCATCACGATATGACCTTGCGGCGCGAGTTCGCAGATCCGGTGAAGAATCAGCGCCGCGCTCGTCGACTTGCCGGTACCTGTCGATCCAAGCAGAGCGAAATGCTTGCCAAGCATGGCATCGACATAGAGCGATCCCCGGATATCCCGCGTCGGATAAACGGTCCCGATCTCGACATGCGCGCGCTCGTCGGCGGCGTAGATCTGCTTGAGGTCGGCGCTCGTCGCCGCATAAACCTCGCTGCCCGGCACCGGATAGCGGGTGACGCCGCGGCGGAAATTGTGGATGCGACCGGTGAGCTTCTCCTCGTCACCTTCGCCGAGGAAATCGACCGACGCGATGATGACACCCCGCTCGCCCTCGTGGAGGTGCTGGTCCCGAATGCTGGCCAGAAGCCACACATTGCCCACGCGCACCTTGACCTGCGCGCCGACCTGGCCCGCCATCGCCACCGCAGGATCGCCCGAACCGGTGAGCCGCTCGAGCGCTGCTGCGTCGAGGATGATGCGCGAGGCCGACCCCGCGATCTCGATCACTTCGCCGATCAACAGTTCATCGCGGTGATGCGCGGTTACCGCCGAGAGCGGCGCGGCGGTTCCGCCGCCCGCAAGGCGCACCGTCTGCGCAGCTGTCTGGTCGCTCGCGCTGAACGCGCCGCTCTGCATATCCATTTGGTGCCCCGCCTGTCGTCCGTTCGAGAAACGGTATCGCACCTGTTGGTAAAAAAAGCGCTTATGCTGCCAAGGGTCAGCGCCGCCGGAAAATCGCCGAAGCGCCATAGCCGAGCGTCAGCGACAGGAGCACCGCCGTCAGACCGTAGAGGAAGCCGTGCCGCTGCGCCGCGAGCGCGACAAAGCGTTCGAATCCAGCCTTGCGGATCTCGACGTCGCGCGAGGCAACCGCAATGACCCGGCCCTTGCTGATCAAATAGGTTTCAGCGCGGTAATTGCCCACCGGAACGCGCGCCGGCACCGGAATCCGCGCGCGGTAGAGCACGCCTTCCCGGATTTCCACCGCGCTGGGATCCTCATAAAAAAGACCAAGCCGCCGATAGAGGTCGATCAGCCCATTTTCGAACCGTTCAAGCTTTTTCGCTTCCGAAAAGCCCGTTGGCGACATCGACAGGTTGCTGAGCCCGAGCTCGAAGATCGCGGCGGTCCGCTCATCGACCAGCTTGTCGATCGGCCGTGACGAACCGATTGCATAAAAGCCGGGCGAGGTGCGCAGGCGAATGCTGCTGGCATTCACCCAGATGCCTGCCACGCGCTGCTTTTCACGCAGCACGATCGGGCGCACGGGGCCCTTCAGCACCACGACAATGTCGGCGCGGTCGTCGGGAAGGCGCTGACCAGGATAGAGGATCGCGCCGAACAAGAGGAGTTCCTCCCCCGTGAAGCTGTACTGGATATCGATCGCGCGGTTGGAAACGTCGGGGACCAGCCGGGGGTCGGCCGCCTGCGCGGCGTTCAGAGGCAGGAGCGCCGCGGCGAGCCCCAGCAGCAAGGCGAACGCGCGCGTCATTGTACGGTGTAGATTTCATCGGGGCGAATGAAGAGGTCCACCCCCATGCGCAGTGCGACAAGGAGCACGATCCCCGCGAGCAGCAACCGCAGATATTCCGGTCGCACCGACTGGGCAAAGCGCGCGCCCACCTGCGCTCCGGTCACGCTCCCGAGCAAGAGGAGGCCCGCAAGCACGATATCGACAGCACCTGTTGTCATCGAGTGCACCATCGTCGTGGCGATCGTCACGAACAGGATCTGAAACAGCGAGGTGCCGACGACGACCTGCGTCCCCATGCCGAGCAGGTACACCATCGCGGGAACCATGATGAAACCGCCGCCCACGCCAAGCAGCATCGTGAGCACGCCGACCCCCATGCCCAGCAGCAGCGGGGCGAGCGGCGAGATATAAAGACCCGAGCGATAGAAACGCCAGCGCAGCGGCAGATTCGCGACCATCGGATGATGGCGGCGCTTGCGCGGAGGCGGGGGCATTCCGGCCTTCATCGCGCGCAGTGACCCCCACGCCTCGCGCCCCATGATCGTGCCGACCGATCCCAGGAGCACGACATAAAGTATCGAAATGACGGTATCAATCTGGCCCCAGGCAGTCAGCAGCTCGAAGAGCCCCGCGCCGATGAGCGATCCGATGAGGCCGCCTGCAACGAGCACTGCCCCCATGCGCAGGTCGACCCCGTCCCGCTCGAGATAGGCCAGGGTTCCCGACACGCTGGCGCCTGTCACCTGCGTCGCGGCCGACGCCGCTGCGACTGTGGGAGGTATACCGTAGAAGATCAGCAGCGGCGTGGTCAGAAAGCCGCCGCCTACACCGAACATGCCCGACAGAAAGCCGACCCCGCCTCCCAGGAGGATGATGACCAGCGCGTTGACCGACAGGTTGGCGACAGGAAGATAGAGATCCAAGGACAGGCCCCGAAGCGTGAGACGGGCGCCCGGGCGGCGCCGATTCCGCAAACCCTAGACGATTTTTCAGAGCCGGGGAATCGGCTGTGTCGCGCGGCGCCATCAGAAGGCGGGCCTGCGCTGCAAGGGGGCCGTTCCGGCATCAGCCGCAGCCGCTCGAGGGTGACGAACTGCGAAACGCTCGCTACTAGACTTCAAAAAATACAGCTTTTGACAGGATATCACCTTATGGCTCCCCGCTCCGTCCCTCGCTCCGCACTGCGCGGCTTCCTCGAAAGCGAGAGCGCCGGGGGAATATTGCTGATCCTCGCGGCGGCGCTGGCAATGATCGTTGCCAACTCCTCCCTCGGTACGGTCTATCATGACACCATCCATGCGGTGACCGGCCCGACACTGACCGAGAAGCTCGGCCCGATGACGGTGCATTTGTGGATCAACGACGGGTTGATGGCGGTCTTCTTCCTGCTCGTTGGCCTCGAAATCAAACGCGAGTTCGTCGATGGCCGGCTCGCCAGCTGGGACCGGCGGCGGCTGCCGATGATCGCGGCGGCAGCGGGGATGGTGGTGCCCGCAATCCTCTATACCCTGTTCGCCGGGCGCGAGCCGGGGCTCGCCCAAGGCTGGGCGATCCCGGCAGCGACGGACATTGCCTTTGCGATCGGCGTTCTCGCCCTGCTCGGCAAGCGCGCGCCCACATCGCTCAAGCTCTTCCTCGTCACCGTCGCGATCGTCGACGACATGGGGGCGGTTGCGATCATCGCCCTTTTCTACACCGCAAAGATCGACCTCGCCGCGCTCGCCGCCGCAGCGGTGCTGCTCGGGATCTTGTTTGCGCTCAATCGTGCAGGCGTGAAGCGTTTGAGCCTCTACCTGCTGATGTTTGTGCTTCTCTGGTATGCGATGCTCTTGTCCGGGGTCCATGCGACGATCGCCGGGGTGCTCGCGGCGATGGCCATCCCGTTCGAGAGTACACCGGGCGCACCCGACAGCGCGACGTCACCGCTGCACCGGCTCGAACATGCGCTTCACCCCTGGGTCGCTTTCGCAATCGTGCCGCTGTTCGGCTTTGCGAACGCCGGGGTCGACCTCGGCGGGCTCACCGCAGATCAGGCCTTCGCTCCGCTCCCGCTCGGCATCGCTGCGGGCCTGTTTCTGGGCAAGCAGATCGGCATTTTCGGGAGTGTCTGGCTGTCGGTTCGCTTCGGCATTGCCGGGCGGCTGCGCGGCGCGACCTGGCTCCAGGTCTACGGCGTTGCGCTGCTATGCGGAATTGGCTTTACGATGAGCCTTTTCATCGGGAGCCTCGCTTTCCCGGGCAACGCCTTGCTGATAGAAGAAGCCAAGATCGGCATCCTGATGGGATCGCTCATTGCGGCGCTCGCAGGATTTGCAGTCCTCCGCTTCGCGCCGCCGCATCCCGATCATGCCGCGATCGAGGCCGACAGCGCGGCCGAGATCGACACCGACGGCGATGTCCGCGACACGTCGGAAACAAAAGGAGCCGTGCCGGTCTGATGCGCAACCCCCTCATCCTCATGCTGCTCGTCTCCAGCGCGGCCCTGTCGGGCTGCTACGCACTCGATCCTGAAATGAAGCGCGTCGTTGCCGAGCGAAAGGCGCAGGAAAAAGACGCTCCCACTCCTCGCTCGTCTGCTCCTGCCCTTCATCCTGAAGAGCCAGGCTCGCCCGCCAAGGTGGGCGCCGAGTTGCCCGCCATCGACGTGAGCCGGATGGAGATACTGTCCGGCGTGACCGATTTGCCGGCACCCAATGCGCCCGCCGCGCCGACGGCCGCTCGCACCCCGGATGCGAACGCATGGCCCGCTCCCACCGCCCCCGCCGACCCCACAGCGGCCATGTATGCGGCGCAGGCGGTCGATGCGATCGCATCCGCCTATGTGCTCCTTACCCTCGAAATCGGGACCCACGAGCGGGGGTACATCGACGCCTATTATGGCCCGCCGAGCCTCCTCGAGGCCGCGACGAAGGCGCCGCGCGACAAGCCGACACTGCTTTTGGCCGCTCGGCAGCTGATGGCCAAGCTCGACGCGGCCACGCCCGACCTTTCCGATCCCATCGAACGGCGCCGCGCCGCCTTCCTTCGCGCGCAGCTTCGGGCCGCCGAGACGCGATTGATGATGATGGAGGGGACGCGCTTTCCCTTCATCGAGGAAGCCGAACGCCTGTTTGGCGTGCGGCCCGAACTGAAGCCGCTTGCAAGCTATGACGCGCAGCTTGTCGCGGTCGAGGCGCTCGTCCCGGGCGATGGCCCGCTCGCGGCGCGGGTGGAGACCTTTCTCGACCGCTTCACCATCCCGAAAGACAAGCTGAAGCCCGTGTTCGACGCCGCGATCGCACGCTGCCGCGGCCGCACCGCCGCCCATGTCACGATGCCTGAGCAGGAGAGCTTCGACCTGCAATTCGTGACCGGCAAGAGCTGGAGCGGTTATAATTACTACCAGGGGGGCTACCACAGCATCATCCAGGTCAATACCGACCTTCCGATCCGCCTGTCGCGTGCGCTCGACCTCGGTTGCCACGAGGGCTATCCCGGCCATCACCTTCTCAACATGAAGCTGGAGGAGCAGCTGGTGAAGGCGCGCGGCTGGACCGAGTTCAGCGTCTACCCGCTTTACAGCCCGCAAAGCCTGATCGCCGAGGGGAGCGCCAATTACGGCATCGACCTCGCCTTCCCCGACAATACGCGTCCCGACACCGAGCGCGACGTGCTGATGCCGCTCGCGGGCATCGCCCCGCCGGGTGATGATCGCTACTGGAAGCTCAACGATGCGCTGAAAACGCTGCAGGGCGCGCGCCTCACCATCGCACAGCAATATCTCGACGGCGTGATCGACCGACCGACCGCCGTCGCGCTGACACAGAAATATCTCCTCGTCTCGCCCAAGCGCGCCGAACAGTCGGTCGCCTTTACCGACCAGTATCGCAGCTATGTGATCAACTACGGGATCGGCGAGGAGATGGTGCGCGCCTATGTCGAGCGCGGCGGTCCCGACCGCGACGAAAGCTGGCGGCGAATGACGTTGATTCTTAGCGAGCCCACGCTGCCGGCCGACCTTCTCGCGCCATAATCGCCGCGCGGCGGCGGATCACTCCGCCGCCATCGCCATTTCAACGCGCTGCGGGCCGCGGATCACGCCGCCCGGCGTGGGTCCCTGCATCTCGCCATCCCGGAAGGTGACCACGCCCGACTTGATGGTCGCGACATAACCCTCGGCCTTTTGCAGCAGCCGTTTGCCGCCCGCGGGCAAGTCGAAGGCGAGCCAGGGTTTGCCGAGTTTCAGCCTCTCCATGTCGATCACGTTGAGGTCGGCAAGATAGCCCGGTGCGAGCAGGCCGCGGTCGTCGAGCCCATAGAGAAGCGCCGTGTCCCGGCACTGGCGCTTGATCGCATGTTCAAGCGCAATCCGATGGCCTTTGCGGTCGCGCACCCAGTGCTGCAGCATGAAGGTTGGCGAGGCCGCGTCGCAGATCGTGCCGCAATGCGCGCCGCCGTCCGACAGGCTGTTCACCGTGTCGTCCGCCGCCTGCAGGGCCTCGAGGAAATTGAGGTTGCCGTCGCGATAGTTGAGGATGGGGAAATAGATGAAGCCCTTGCCATCGTCCTTCATCAGAAGATCATAGGCATATTCGGCGGGCGTCACCCCCGCAGCCGCCGCGCGCGCGGCGATGCTCTCGTCCATCCGCGGCTCGTAGTTGAAGTCGGGGTCCATCTCGAAATGAACCGGCCAGCCTTCGGCGACGACCTTCAGGAAGTCGAGGATATCGCTCTCGGGATAGACGTTGGGCTCCTGCGTCATGCGGGTGCGGAAGGCGGGATCCTTGAGATGTGCAAGCTGCGCTTCCCAGGGCAGTCCCTCAATCTCGTTCCACGCGGGCTTGAAGCGGAAGGGGTGAACGGTGCCCTGCCAGGCCATGATCACCCCGTTGCCGCGCAGCGCGATCTGCGCGACAATATTCGCGCCGGTCGCGTTCTGGCGCCGCATTTCCTCGATCTGCTCCTCGAGCGGCAGCTCCTTGGCGATCGACTGGAGCGCCGCGAAAGTCACCGGCAGGCCGGTCTCGCGGCTAAGGTCCCCCATCCACTGAAACTCGTTCCACTCGCGCTTCAGATCGCTCGCCATTTCGAATACGCCATAGCCCACGCGCCCCATCGCACGGCCGATCGCGATCAGTTCCTCGGCCGTCGCGGTGGTCCCGGGAACGAGTTCGCCATCGACCGATTTGTGAAGCACGGTGCGGCTGGTCGAGAATCCCAGGGCGCCCGCGCGCACGCCTTCCTCGACGATGCGCGACATCTCCGCTATGTCTTCTTCGGTCGGAATCGCGCCAGGCTTTTCGCGGTCGCCGAGCACATAGGCCCGCACCGCGCCATGTGGAACATGGCACGCCACATCGATGGTGCGCGGCAGCCGTTCGAGCGCGTCCATATATTCGGGAAACGTCTCCCAATCCCAGCGCATGCCTTCCGCGAGCGCAGAGCCCGGGATGTCCTCGACCCCCTCCATCAGCGAAATCAGCCACTCGTGGCGGTCGGGCTTCGCCGGCGCGAAGCCGACCCCGCAATTGCCCATCACGACGGTGGTGACCCCGTGCCAGCTCGACGGCGCCATTT
The DNA here is from genome assembly GCF_001278035.1 of Sphingopyxis sp. 113P3. Classification (NCBI taxonomy): domain Bacteria; kingdom Pseudomonadati; phylum Pseudomonadota; class Alphaproteobacteria; order Sphingomonadales; family Sphingopyxidaceae; genus Sphingopyxis; species Sphingopyxis sp. 113P3. The sequence goes on along the minus strand of NZ_CP009452.1, from coordinate 716,210 downwards.
CCGCATCCCAGGTCGCCTGCCCGTCATAATGGGTGTGGACGTCGACAAAGCCCGGCGCGACAATCTTGCCGCTGGCGTCGATCTCTTCGCGACCGGAGCCCAGATTGGCGCCCACCGCGGCAATTCGGTCACCCTCGATCGCGACATCGGCAACGAAGGGAGCGGCGCCCGTGCCATCGACGACCGTGCCGCCGCGAATTACCAGATCGTACATCCCGACTCTCCCGATTTTTGGTTTCAGGAAGAAACCTATCATCAAATTCCGGATGTGCAAATAATCGCGCCCGTCCCGCGGCAAATCGCTATGATGGCGCGCCAGGCCATTGGGAGTCGCCCTCATGTTCCGCACGCTTACCTTCGCCCTGCTTCTTCAGGCCGCCGTCCCGCTCGCGGCCACGTCTGCGGCCGCCCCAGATTACAGCGCCGCGATCGCCGACCCCGCCCGCCCCGCTGCCGACCGCGAGCGCGATACACGGCGCAAGCCCGCCGAACTACTCGCTTTCGCCGAGGTGGCTCCAGGTGAGACGGTCGGTGATTTCGTGATGGGAAGCGGCTATGTCACCCGCCTTCTTGCCGCCGCAGTCGGACCCGAAGGCCGCGTCTTTGCTTTTCAGCCGGCAGAGTTCATCGCCTTCCAGAAGCAATATGGCGAAGATCAGGCCGCGGTTGACGCGGCCTATGCGAATGTCGACGCGGTCAGCGGTCCCTTCGCGGCGCCGCCCTTCCCCGTACCGCTCGAAACGATCATCACCGTGCAGAATTTCCACGACCTGTACCTCAAGCCCTTCCCTGAAGACACGGGCGACAAGGCCAGCGCCGCCCTGTTCCGGGCCTTGAAGCCCGGAGGGACGCTGGTTGTCGTCGACCACAGCGCCGCCGCCGGTAGCGGAACCACCCTCTCCGACAGCCTCCACCGCATCGACAAGGCGGCGGTGATCGCGGCGCTGACAAGGGCCGGCTTCACGCTCGAGGCGGAAAGCGACCTCTATACGCAGCCCGAAGATCCGCGTACCGCGAATGTCTTCGACCCTTCCATTCGCGGCAGGACCGACCAGTTCGCGCTTCGCTTCCGCAAACCCGAGTGAGACAATGACCGACGACGAGGACTATGTTTATGATGAGGCGAGCGGGGAATGGTTGCCCGCAAGCGAAGCTCGCGCCCGCGCCGAAGCAGCGGCAGCGGGCCCCGAGGTTCGCGATGCGGTGGGCAATCTCCTCGCCGACGGCGACTCGGTCGTGCTGGTCAAGGATTTGCACGTGAAGGGCGCGGGGCAGACGCTGAAGGTCGGCACCGTGATCAAATCGATCCGGCTGACCGGGGACGAGCAGGAAATCGACTGTCGCCACGAAGGCATCAAGGGGTTGGTGCTGCGCGCCGAATTTGTCCGCAAACGCTAGAGGAGCCCTCGCGCATCGGACGCGGCTTCAGCCGCGCGCGTGGGGATCGGCCGGATGGCCTCGTCAAGGCCGCGCGCTGGCGGGGCAATTCCTGCGAAGCCGGATTGCTCCTTCGCAAATCCGCCGCGGGCGGATCGGCGCAGCCAAGCTATTGGGCCCGCGTGGGAATTCCATCCATCAACGTGTGGAGTTCGCCGGCCTCCCACATCTCCATCATGATGTCGCTGCCACCGATAAACTCGCCCTTGACGTAAAGCTGCGGGATCGTCGGCCAGTCGGAATATTCCTTGATCCCCTGGCGGATCTCCATGTCCTGCAGCACGTCAACCGTCTCATATTCGACGCCGAGCCGGTCGAGCATCGCGATGGCGCGCGAGGAAAAGCCGCACTGGGGAAAGAGCGGCGTGCCCTTCATGAACAGCAGCACCGGATGGTCGCCAACCAGCTTGGCGATGCGGTCGTGGGTGGCGGGGTCAGTCATCTGTCGTCTCCGGTGGGGCGCGCCACAGGCGCGCCGCAAAGCATGGGCTTCCTATGAAGGAACGCCGGTGGTCAATTGCAAGGCATGAAGTTCACCGCCCATGCGTCCGCCGAGCGCTGCATAGACCGCCTTGTGCTGGGCGACGCGGGTCATGCCGCGAAACGCAGCGCTGACAACATGCGCGGCATAATGGTCGCCGTCGCCCGCAAGGTCGGTAATCGTGACCGTCGCATCGGGAAAGGCGGCGGCGATCATGGCCCGCAGATCCTCTTCGCGCATCGCCACCGGGCCTGCTCCCTCAATTCTCGCTGTCGATGAACTGGCGGCGCGCCTCGGCCGCCTTTTCGTTGAGCGCTGCGCGGATTTCAGCATCGCTGATCTCGACATTGGCGGCGGTCAGGTCACCTGCGAGCTTGCGGATCACATCCTCGTCGCCTGCTTCTTCGAAATCGGCCTGCACGACTGCCTTTGCATAAGCGTCGGTCTCCTCGGGCGTCAGGCCCATGCGCGCTGCCGCCCACTCGCCGAGAAGGCGGTTGCGCCGCGCGGTAATGCGGAACAGCACGTCCTGGTCGCGGGCGAACTTTGCTTCCTGGGCCCGGCCGCGGTCGTCGAATGCGCTCATTTCGTCCTCTTCTGATGAAATCTGATCCTGGTTGCAGATAGGTCGCGTCCTGCCCCGACGCAAGGAGACTGTGCGGCAGATCACTTCCCTTTTACGAACAAAGGGTTTAGGGTTCGCACCAACGGGATGGGTCGTACCGCACCACGATAGAATCGCGCCTTGCCGCTCGTAGCCGCAGGGTTGAAATGCGTATGGCTTTGGGGGACTGCGACAATGACCGCTCGATATGGCTTTCCTGTGTTCCTCGCCGCCCTTGCCTTCGGCGCCACGGGTGCCGCTCAGGCGCAGGGCGATGATCCGACGCTGCGTGACAGCTTCGCGATCGGCGATCAGGGAGGCTCGCTGTGCGAGGTGCAGGCGACGGTGCGCGACAGCGTGGTCGAGGGGATGTTCGACCGCGCGTGGATCGTCCTTTGCCGCGATGCAAGCCAGCCCGTCGGTTATGTCCGCATGCTGCGCGCAAGCCCCGCCGAAGCCATGGCGCGCGTCGAGCGCGGGCGCGCGGGAGCGATCGAATGTGATGGGGCGGGCGCCTGCACCGTGAGGGGCAGCAGCATCGCCTGGCGCACGCGGATCGAGGCCGATGGCGCGACGAGCTATGCCGCCGAAGGCTTTGCCGCCTATGGCGACGCGCTCGATCTCGCGCTCGAATCGATCCGCCGCCGGGCCGTCGTGCCGGGCGTGATCAAGGTTGCCACCACCTCAGTGGGCGGCGCCGATGGTTTTGCCCGCACGCTCGCCGGCACGATCGACGTCGACAAGGCGCTCGCAGAGGGATATCGGCGCAACCACAGCGGCGACTACGCCGATGCCGCCGAATTCTTCGAGGCGCTGTCGCGCCGCGCACCGGGTGAGCAGCAGTCCGCCGGGATCGATCCGACCGAGTTCACGCTCAACCGCGCGCTCCAGAAATCGAATCTCGGCGAATTTGCCGAGGCGGAGCGGTTGTTCGCCGAGGTCGAGGCGATACCGACCAGCGACCCGGTGCAGCAGCGACTTCGCCGAAATTTCCGGGCGATCCACGCGCTGAACCAGCGCGATTATGATGGCGCGGCGGCGGCTCTCCAGACCCCCATCCCGCCGCTCGAAAGTGCCGTGAGGATCGAAGGCGACGCGGTGACGCTGACCCCCGAAATCGTCGCCGGGGTCAACGGCGGCGCCTCGGCGCGCGCGCTTCAGCAAACCTCGGACCGCGAGCGCCTGACCCCCGCTGAGCGGGCGATGATCATCGACGCGCAGGCAACACATCTTCTCGGCACGGTCGAGCGCCTGCGCGGCAATGCCGCGGCTGCGAAACGGGCCCAGCTGAAGGGGCTCGCCGATGCGCTTTCGGTCCGCGAAGGGCGCGTGACCTCGATTGTCCGGCTGCGCTCGCAAATGCTCGGCGAACTTGCCCTTTCCGAAGAGGCGCTCGGCGACAATGGGGCGGCTGACGCGCGCTTTCGCGAATCGGTGGCTGCGCTGGCGGTCGAATATCCCGAAACCAACGCGCTCGCCTCGGCGCGCGCGCGCTATGCGGCGTTCCTCGCGCGCCGCGGGCAGGACGAGCAGGCGCTCGGCATTTACAAGGAGGTGGTGAACGCGCTCGCAAACTCGCGGCGTTCAACCACCGGCATGGCGAACATGATGGCGCCCTATTACCGGCTGCTCGCGGCGCGCGCCAAGACCGATTCTGCGGCAATCGGCGACTTCTTCGTCGCGAGCCAGTTGCAGATCCGGCCGGGCGTTGCCGACACGCAGGCGGTGCTTGCGCGCGAGCTTTCGGGCGGCAATGGCGAAGCCGCACGGCTCTTCCGGCAAGTGACCAACCTCAACCGCGACATCGAGCGCGCGCGAATCGAGGATGCGCGGCTGGCGCAGCTCCCCGGGACCCCTGAGATCGCGGCGCTGCGCGCCGACCTCAAGACGCGGCTCGACAATCTGGGCTTTCAGCAGGCGGAGACAATCGCCCAGCTATCGGCCTTTCCGCAATATCGCGTTGTCGAACCCGGCAAGCTCGACCTTGCCGAGCTTCAGCAAGTCCTGAGAGCGGGCGAAGCCTATTTGAAGATGCTCGTCGTTGGCGACGCCGTCTACGCCATGCTGATCGAGCACGACGGTGCAAAGCTGTGGCGCTCCGACATCAGCGCCTCGGGCCTTGAAAATGCGGTCGACGCGATCCGCTCGACGATCTCGATCGTCGAGAATGGCCGCCGCGTGACCTATCCCTTCGATGCAAGGACCGCGCGCAAACTCTACACGCAATTGTTCGGCCCCGTTGCCGATCAGCTTCCAGGGGTTTCGCATTTGGTCTTCGAACCCGATGGGGCGATGCTGCGGCTTCCGATCAATCTGCTTATCACCTCGGACCAGGGGCTTGCCGATTATGAGCAGCGGCTCGCCGATCCCGACGCCGACCCGTTCGACATGCGACAGATCGCCTGGCTGGGTCGATCGGCACGCCCGAGCACTTCGGTCTCTGCGCTCGCCTTCCGCAATGCGCGTCAGGCCGCGCCATCGCGTGCCTCCAACGAATATTTCGGCCTTGGGCAGAACCAGCCCGTCCTCGGCGCACTGCCTTCGAGCGGAACGCGCGGAGGCGAAGCCTCGGGGATTGACGGCGACTGCCAGTGGGACATTTCGCAGTGGAGCCGCCCGATCTCGGCCGATGAGCTTGTCACCGCGCGCAACGCGATGGGACGCGACGCGGCAGCGCTTCTGATCGGCAGCGCCTTCACCGACACAGCGGTCAAGACCCGCGCGGATCTCGACCAATATCGGATCATCCATTTTGCAACCCATGGATTGGTCACGGCTCCCCGCCCGTCGTGTCCCGCACGTCCTGTGCTGGTCACCTCGTTCGGTGAGGGCGATTCGGATGGGCTGCTCAGCTTTCAGGAGATTTACGATCTCAAGCTCGATGCCGACCTCGTCATCCTGTCGGCTTGCGATACCGCGGGCGCCGCTTCGGTCGCAGCGACGCGCGAGGCGGGCGTGTCGAGCGGCGGCGGCAACGCACTCGACGGTCTCGTGCGCGCCTTCATCGGCGCCGGGGGCCGCTCGGTGATCGCAAGCCATTGGCCCGCACCCGACGATTTCGACGCGACCAAGCGACTGATCGGCGGCTTGTTCGCAGCATCGAAGGGGGAAAGCGTGGCTGACGCGCTGTGGGCCACCCAGACGACGCTCATGGACGACAAGCAAACCTCACACCCTTATTATTGGTCAGGTTTTGCCATCATCGGCGACGGCGGACAGCCCCTGCTGCAGCCTCCGGGGGCGACCGCCGCCGCGCGGCAAGGCAGGGAGGCGGCGGGGAACGCCGGCTGAACGATGGCGCGGGGGGAGGATATCGCGGTCACGTCGGACCCGGCATCGCCCGCGGATCGCCCGTCAGCCGTTCCTCTGGCAAAGCGCGTTCGGCGGCTGGTCACTCAGCTTGGCCCCTCGCGTCTCGCTGCGACGATCGTCTTTCTCTGCCTTGCGGTGCTGATGGCCCGGCTCTGCTGGCAGCTTCCGCTCGCGCGCGATGCCGAGCGCGCGCTCTACGACGCGCGGGCGACCGTGATGGCGCCGCATGTCGGTCAGGACAAGCGCATCGTCATGATCACCTATAATGACGAGACCCTCTTCAATACCGGCATCCGCTCGCCGCTCGACCGAACCCTTCTCGCGCGGGCGCTCGCCAACATCGACCTGATGGGAGCGAAGGCAATCGGCATCGATATCGGCTTCGATTCGCCGCGGCCCGATGACGCGCTCCTGCAGCAGCAGCTGCGCGCGATGCGGACGCCAACCTGGCTCGCCTACGTCGAACAGGCAAGCAACCCCGACACGATCTTCTATGAACAGCAGAAATTCCTGCAGTCCTTCATCGCCGAGGTGACGACCGCTAGGACCCGGCCGACGAGCGTGCTGTTTCACACCGATGATGACGGCGTCATCCGCAATTGGCCGGCCCGGCCCGCGGGGCTGCCGCCGCTGATGGCAAACGCGCTGGCCCCGGTCGACGCTGCCCACGCCGATTATCGCGGCGCGATCCGCTTCCTCCTCCCCGCGCGCGCGGAGGCCGGTCAGGAAGAACCCGTGTTCGCCAACCTGCCGATCGACGCCTTTGCCGTCCCGATGGATGAGGAGACGCGCGCCGGCTTCGCTGAAATGATCAAGGGACGCTACGTGCTGATCGGCGGCGACATCATCGACGTCGATCGGTTCAATACCCCGCTCAGCCGCTTTCCCGACGCCGTGACCGGACGCAATGAAACAATGATCGGGCTCGAGGTCCACGCACATATGCTGGCGCAGCAGCTCGACAAGGCATGGCTCAGCCCGATTCCTGGTTCGGCGCTGTGGGTGATCGCGGTGCTTGTGGTCGCCGCGGGCGGGCTTACCAGCCTGATTGACGTGCGCGCGCGCTGGGTCGCCCTCGCCTTTCTCGCCCAGATGATCTTCTTCGCCGTCTTCCCGTTCTGGATGCAGGGCCGCGGGGTCGACACCACGACGCTTCCCGCCTTCGGCTGGGCGATCGGCTGGCTCCTGGGATATGCCGCGGTCGGCACCGCCGCGCGCACGATCGGGTCGCGCCAGCGCGCCTTTGCCCAGTCGGCCCTCGGCAAATATCTTCCCGCTGACGTGGCCGCCCAGATCATGCGCGATCCCGATCAACTTTCGCTGCACGGCGAGCGGCGCAATATCTATTGCATCTTCACCGACCTTGAAGGCTTCACCAAATTGAGCCACGCGGTCACTCCCGAAACGGTCGCACGGCTTCTCAATGAATATCTTGACCGCCTCTCGGACATCGTTCTCGATCATGGCGGCACGATCGACAAGTTCGTGGGCGACGCCGTGGTCGCATTCTGGGGGGCACCGCTCAGCCGGCCCGATGATGGCGAACGCGCCGCAGCGGCCGCGGTCGCCATGTATGAGGCGGGCGAGGCCTTTCGCATCGACATGGCCGAAGGGGTGCCGCCGCTCGGCATGACACGCGTCGGGCTGCACGTCGGCGACGCGATTGTCGGTAATTTCGGTGGCGATGGCCGCATCCAGTACACCGCGCTTGGCGACAGCATGAACACAGCCTCACGCCTCGAATCGGCGAACAAGAGCCTCAAGACCGGGGTGCTGATTTCCGCCGAGGCTGCCGAGCGGTCGGGACGCACCGATCTGGTACCGATGGGCCGGGTCACATTGCGCGGGCGCGCGCGCGCGGTCGATGTGTTCACGCCGCGTCCCGATCTCACCGAAGAGCAGCGCGCGCGAATTGCGGCGATGGTCGCCGCGCACGAAGCGGGAAAAAAAAGCGTCTATGTGACCTGCGCCACAGCGGTGAAGGCTGAACATACGCACGATGCAGCCATCATGTTTCTGATCGAACGTCTGAACGAGACCGAAAGAGGAGAAAGCTATGTTCTGTCCTGACGCCCGGATGCGCCGCCTCGGATTCGCCGCCGCGGCCGTGATGGCGGTCGCCGTCGCCGGAACCGCCGCGGCCCAGTCGATGGTCGTCCGTTCGACGGGCCCCTCGGCGAGCAAATATCCAACCGGCACCAAACTCAAGGCGAGCGACAAGGTCACTCTCGTCGCGGGCGACCGCATCGTCCTCATTCAGGGCGGGAAGACGCGGACCTTGGCAGGTCCTGGAAGCTACAACGCGGGCGGCACGGTCCAGGCAAGCCAGTCGGCCGGCGCCACCGTTGCGCGCATGCTCGCGTCAGGCCCCCAAGGCCGGGCACGTGGGGGCTTTAGCCGCGGCGATGCTGCGAACCCGCCGCTCGCCGAGGTCCGCGCCCCCAATCTGTGGCTCCTCGATTACCGCGAAAATGGCACCTTCTGCGTCGCCGATCCGGCCACGCTATTGCTCTGGCGTCCACATATGGGCAGCGACGAGCTGCTCAAGATCGAACAGGGCGAACGGAGCGAAACCGTCGCCTTCGTGGCAGGTGCCAATTTCCGCAAATGGCCCACCGAGACGATCCCCGTGCAATATGGGGTCGATTACCGGCTGTCGGGCGCTGGGCTTCCCGCGCCGGTATCGATCCGTTTCGCGCCGCTCGAGGCGATGCCCGAGAACGCCGACGGGGCGGCAACAATGCTGGTCGCCAAGGGCTGCCAGCCGCAGCTCGATCGGCTCGTTGATGCCATGTCGGAATCGGAAGCTGCCGGGGGCTGACGGCATCGGTTGCCGTTGAATCGGCCCGATCCATCTGATAACAAGGAAAAGAAGCCGCCGTACGAGCGGCCCTTCCTTTCCTTGGGTCGAAAAACTTCGGGCCGGCGGGGTTCCGCGGCATCGGATGAATGAGTGCAGGGCTGCCCGGGCAGTCTTGCCGTACGCAAGGGGTGGTCATGGGCGACGAGGGGCTTTGGGATATCGAAAATTCGGCGCCTGCCGCGCGACGCGGGACACACGCCCGGCTGATCGGCTACGCGGGGTTGATCGCCGCCGCGCTGCCCGGTGCCGCCTGGGCGCAGGCCACCCCGCAGATTCCGACGCGCGAGGAAATTCAGGGTCCCGCCCTCCCGCCCGCCGTGCCCCCGCCCGAACGGATTGTCGCCGCCGACGACAGCATCGAGCGCGCGCCCTGCCCCCTCGCCGACCCCCAGTTTGCAAATGTTCGCATCAACGTGCGGCAAGTGCAGTTTTCGAGCATCGAGGGGATCAATCCCGCGCTTCTCGACGCCGCCTGGAGGGACCGGGTCGGACAGGATATGCCGATAGCGGTTGTGTGCGACATTCGCGATCGCGCCGCGACGATATTGCGCTCGAAGGGTTATCTCGCCGCCGTCCGCGTCCCGCCGCAAACGATCGATGACGGTGTCGTCCGGCTCGACATCCTCGCAGCGCGGATGACGCGCGTCGAGGTACGCGGCAACGCCGGCGCCAATGAAGCGCTGCTCCAGCGCTATCTCTCCCGACTCGACGATCAGCCCGTATTCAACATTCTCGATGCTGAGCGCTATCTGCTGCTCGCGCGCGACATTCCCGGCTTTGACGCGCGCCTGACGCTGCGTCCGGGCAGCGAGCCCGGCGAAGTCGTCGGCGAGGTCACGGTCGTGCGCACGCCCGTGATCTTCGATGGGAGCATCCAGAATTTCGGATCGCATGACGTCGGGCGCTGGGGCGGCATCGCCCGCGTGCGCTTTGCCGGTCTGACGGGCATGGGTGACCTTACGACCGCCAGCATTTATTCAACCGCCGATTTCGACGAGCAGCAGGTGGTCCAGCTCGCGCACGAGTTCCGCGTCGGCGGGCAAGGACTGCGGCTCGGAGGCAGCTATACCTATGCCTGGACGCGCCCCGATCTTCCGGGTCTTGCGATCAAGTCCAGGACGCAGGTTGTCAGCCTTTTCGCCTCCTATCCCCTCACGCTGACGCAGGCGCACCGGCTGACGCTTGGCGGCGGGCTCGATTTTATCGACCAGGACATCGGCCTTGGCCCCGTCCCGCTCAACCGCGACCGACTGCGGGTCTTCAACCTGCGCGCCGATGCAAGCTGGATCGACCCCGCGTCGATCGCCGGGCGCGGCGGATATAATCCCTCCGAACCCCGCTGGGCCTTCGGAGCATCACTCGAAGCACGCCAGGGCGTCAACTTCCTCGGCGCGAGCGACGATTGCGGTCCTGCGGGCGCCGCCTGCTTCCTGCCCGGCGCGATTCCGCTCTCGCGCATCGAGGGCAAGCCCGATGCCTTTCTGGTGCGCGCGAGTGCTTCGGCCGAATGGCGGCCCGTCAAGGAGTTCACCCTGTCCGCGGCCCCCCGGGCGCAATGGGCGAGCGATCCGCTTCTTTCCTATGAAGAATTTTCAGGCGGCAATTTCACCATCGGCCGCGGCTTCGATCCCGGAACGGTTATCGGAGACAGCGGCGCCGCGGTGTCGCTCGAGGCGCGCTACGGTTCACTGGTGCCTGCGAACACCAGGAAATTCGCGGTCCAGCCCTTCGCCTTTTTCGACGCGGCCTTTGTGTGGAACAAGGACAGTGCCTTCAACGGCTTCAATCCCCAGAAGCTCTATTCGGCAGGCGGCGGGGTGCGCGTCACCTATGGCGACCTTGGTCGGCTCGATGTCACCTTCGCAGCTCCGCTCAACCGTCCCGCCCTCCTGGCCAAGCGGCCCGACCCCCGCCTGCTCGTCACGCTGACGACGCAGTTCGGCGTGCGGGCGCGCTGATCCCATGACTTTCCTATCGAGGACAATTGCCATGCGCGCCGCCTCCACTCTTTCGCCCGTCCGTCAAGGCCGACGGCGCCTGCTGGGCAGCTGCGCGATCGCGGCAGGGCTTGCCGCGATTGCTTTGGGGGGCCCCGCAAGGGCGCAGGTCGCGGGAACCGGCCAGATCGTGAGCGGGAGCGGCACCATCGCTCCGCCTCAGCCGCTCGGGCCCACCGCCCCGCCGAATTCGACCCAGGTACAGGTGACGGGGCCGGAGACGATCATCAACTGGACCCCGACCGACAGCGCCCCCACCGGGGGCGCCATAGATTTTCTCCCGGAAGGCAATACGCTCGAATTCTACGGGACCGGCCAATATACCGTGCTCAATCGCTTCGTCGACGCTGGCGGCGGGTCGATCGGCCGGCAGGTCGCGCTCAACGGCACGGTCAACAGCTATATCGGTTCGCCCTTCGCCACCGGCGGCAATGCGCAAGGGGGGAGCATCTGGTTTTATAACGCGGGCGGGATCCTGATCGGCAGCGGCGCCACGCTCGACGTCGGCAGTCTGGTCCTCACCAGCAACGACATCGATACGACCGGCGGCTTATTCGGCGCCGGCGGCGAGATCCGCTTTCGCGGAGCGTCCGGCAGCACCTCGTCGATCGATATCGGCTCGGGCGCGAGCATAAGCGCCGCCTACCCTGGCAGCGTTCTTTTCCCGGCAAATCCCGGGGGCAGCTATGTTGCGCTTGTGGCCCCGCGTATCGTGCAGAACGGCACCGTTTCGACCGACGGGTCGACCGCCTTTGTTGCCGCCGAGCAGGCCGATATCCGCATCAACAACGGCCTGTTTGACATCAATGTGCTTGTTGGCGCGGAAGGCGGCAATGTCATCACCCACAGCGGCGTCACCACGGGACCCGCTCATGAGCAGGGTGATGTCGACCAGAGCCGCGTCTATATGGTCGCGATACCCAAGAATGATGCCGTCACGATGCTGGTGACGGGCCAGGTGGGGTATCAGGACGCTGTGGTGGCGCAGACCGACCCCGACGGCGCAGTGCGCCTGTCGGCAGGCTATAATATCACCAACGGCGAGATCGACGACACGCCGGTCAATGCGGCCGCTGCGAACATCACCGTCAATGACACCCTCTTTCTGAGTGACACCATAGCGCACGCCAGCGGCGCGTTCGCAGGCGAGCCGCTCGTCACGCCTCCGCCGGGCGGCATCGTCGTTCCTCCCGCCCATCTTGGGCGCCTCGTCGTCCAGGGCAGCGGCGTCTTCATCGGCGACCAGAGCGCGTCGCTAACTGTCGGCGCTGGACGGATCGTGGGCGCGACTGGCGACCTTGCGATCCAGTCGGGCGGGACCACGACGGCACCGGGCAATGCAAGCGTCACGGTGAACGGCGGGGTACTGGCGGCGCTCGGGGCGCTCGACATCATCGCAAGCGGCCTGCCGCAAGCCGACGGCTCGGTTACCGGCGGCTCGGCGAGCCTGTCTGTCATCGGCGGCACGGCGACCGCGGGCAACATCACCGTCCGTTCAGAGGGCGCAGGGATCGCCGGGGTCGGCGGCCCGGGAGGCAATGGCACGGGCGGCGCTGCTTCCATCCTGGTCTCGGGCGCGGGCGCCTCGCTTGGCGCCGACAGTATCGCGGTCGAGTCGATGGGATCAGGTAGCGACCGGACCGATATTGACGTGCCCGCGCTCACCGGCGGAAATGGTACGGGCGGCAGCGCGACCCTCACCGTCGCGGACGGCGGCAGCCTCACCGCAAACGACACGCTTGCGGTCAATGCGACAGGTTCCGGGGCCGATGGGCGGACCCAGGCTGGCAATGGAACGGGCGGCAGCGCCGCGCTGAACATCCTGGGGGGAACCCTCGACGCCCCCAATATCGAGATCACTGCTGCCGGCATAGGCGGAGGCGGCGGCGAAGGCGACGACTCGAGCGGGTCCGGGGTGACCCCGCCGGGCACTGGCGGCGTTGGCACCGGCGGCAGCGCGGCGGTGATCATCGATGGCGCCGCCGCGGTCAATACAGGATCCTTCACTGTCTATGCCAGCGGTACCGGGGGCCAGGGGGGCGATTTCTTCTCCTTCACCGGTCTCGCGGGGGACGGCGGAACGGGGGGCGACGGCACGGGCGGCACCGCCACGATCACCGTTGCCGCGGGCACACTCGACACCGGGTCGCTGGTCGCCGACGCGGCCGGCCTTGGCGGACAGGGCGGCAACGTCTTCGCGTCGGGCAGCGGGGGCCCCGTCACGGGCACCGGCGTCGGGGGTCAAGGCGGCGTCGGACAGGGCGGCACGGCGAGCATCGACCTTTCAACCGAGATCAACAGCAGCGATAGCCTCGTCAGCACCGCCCAAGGGGTTGGCGGCAATGGCGGCTTCGGCCTGGTCGGCGGCAATGGCGGCGATGGCATCGGCGGCACGGCAGAGACCAGCATCGGCTTCAACGCAGGCGTCTTCGCCGGCTCGATCAATGCCCAGGGACTGGGCGGAAACGGAGGCTTCGCCGACGACGGCGCGGGCGGAAACGGCGGCGACGGCACGGGCGGCACAGCGCGCCTTCGAGCCGAAGGCGCAGCGGCCGAAGTCCGGGTGACGCAAGAGAATTTTTCGAGCGGCGGAATTGGCGGCAGCGGAGGAACGGCGAGCGGCTTCTTCAGCGGCGCGGCGACGGGCCCGCGCGGCGGCGACGGGGGCGATGGCACGGGCGGCACGCTCGAAATCGTCGCGAGCGGCGGCGCAACCGTGGAGCTCGGTGATGACTCAAGCAGTACAGTGAGTTTCGCGAGCGCGGGCACCGGCGGCAACGGCGGAAGCGGCGCCTACAACGCCTATGGGCCCGGGACGACCGGAGGCGAAGGCGGCACCGGCGGCGCGGGGAATGGCGGAACGATACGCCTCCTCGCCGACGGCGGCACGATCACGTCGGCCGACTTGTCCGTCGCAATCGCCTCCGGCGGGGTTTCGGGTACAGGGGGCATCGGCGGCACCGGCACCGATGCCAACGGCGCTGACGGCAGCGTCCTCGGGACGACGGGCGGCCGGATCATCCTCGAGGCAGCGCCGGCAGGAACGATCGACCTTGGTTCCACGACGCTTAGAGCGAACGGGGATGCGGGCGGACGCATCGAATTGCGTTCGGCCGGGAGCATCGGGGTTGCGGAGCTTCAGGCCGAAGCGCTGGGGATCGCCGCACCCACCAACTACAACACCGATACAGCGCCCGCGGGCATTTTCGTCGCGCTGGATGGGGGGAGCGTTTCAAGCGCAGGAGCAGCGACGTTCACCACCTTCAGTTCGGTTGGCGTCTATGCCAGCGGCAATGGGCAGTTGGCGGTCGGCGGCGACCTGACGATCATCGCGGTCGACCAGATCGACATTCGCCATGACAATCGCACGGGTACGGCGGCGACGATCGGTGCCGCCGGCCCCATCACGGCCATCGCGACGAACGGCATCAGCGGGGCGCCAGGCAGCCTCATTGACGCAGGCGGCGCGCTCAGGCTGAACGCTTCGGCAGGGGATATCGCTGTCGACCGCCTGCACGGCGCCGACATTTACCTGCAGAGCCTCAATGACACCACCGTCGGGCATGCCGAAGCCGACAATGATTTCTTCGCTAACGCCCAGAATTTCGCGACGGGCCTCAACTCCATCATCACCGGCGGCAATATCAACATTTTCGTGGCCGATACGGTCGACCTCGGCAATTCGAGTGCGGGCGGCTACGTCTCGGCCCTCGCCCAGGCCATCACCTTCAATGCGATCGAAGCGGGATCGACGGTCTCGCTTTTTGCCGATGGCGCCACAGGAAGCGGCATTACCGGCGGCGACATCACGGCCGGGGGCGATATCAGCCTCATTGGACAGGCGATCAACCTCACGGGCACCGCTCAAACGCCGGGGTCGCTCACGGCTTTCACGATCGACGGCGATCTTGCGATCGCCTCCAGCAATATTGCTGGAAACATCGAGCTGTTCGTCAATGGCGATGTGAGCGGCACCTATCGCGCGGGCGGCAATGTCAATATCCTGGCGACCGGTGACGCCGTGCTGGAAGCGGACGCTGCCGGCACCTACGTCAGCAGTGCAGGCATTCCTTCCGAAGGCTATGTCTTCGTCGATGCGGACGGCGATGCGACGCTGACCGACAGCAGCGCGGCGACCATGCTGGGTGTCCGCTCGGGCGGCGCAACGAGCATCACCGGCGGAACCGCGGGCGAGGATATTTTCGTCCTTGCCGGGACAAGCGCGACCCTCGCCAATCTCACGGCGGGCGACGATCTTAACGTGACCTCGGGCGGCGCGATGACGATCAGCAACGCCGCGACGACGGGTAGCGGCGCCGATGATCGCAGCATCGTCTACGAAACCACCCCCGCGTCGGGATCGAGCCCGCCGGTCACGGTGCTCCAGATCCAGTCGAGCACTCCTGATCTTTCGAACATGACGCTGTCGGCGCCGAGCGCGACGATCAACGCGGCCGATGTGAGCGCCTTTGGCAACCTGACCGCGACCGCTGGGGACGGCATCAGCGCGGCGCCGGGCAGCCTCATGGATGCCGGCGGTACGCTCAGCCTGAACGCGACGGCGGGGGATATCGCGGTCGGCCGCCTGCACGGCGCCGACATTGTCCTGGCGAGCCTCGGTGACACCACCGTCGTGCATGCCGAAGCCGACAATGATTTCTTCGCTAACGCCCAGAATTTCGCGACGGGCCTCAATTCCATCATCACCGGCGGCAACATCGACATTGTCGCGGCCGATACGGTCGACCTCGGCAATTCGAGTGCGGGCGGCTACGTCTCGGCCCTCGGCCAGGTCGTCACCTTCAATGCGATCGACGCGGGATCGACGGTCTCGCTTTTCGCCAATGGCGCCGCAGGAAGCGGCATTACCGGCGGCGACATCACGGCCGGGGGCGATGTCAGCCTCTTTGGACAGGCGATCAACCTGACGGGCACCGTTCAAACCCCGGCATCGCTGTCGGCCACCACGATCGCCGGCGATCTCGCGATCGCCTCCAGTAATATTGCCGGCAATATCAGCCTGTTCGCCAATGGCAATGTAAGCGGCACCTATCGCGCGGGCGGCAATGTCAATATCCGGACGAGCGGTGACGCGGTTGTGGAGGCGGACGCTGCCGGCACCTACGTCAGCAGTGCAGGCATTCCTTCCGAAGGCTATGTCTTCGTCGATGCGGAGGGTGATGCGACGCTGACCGACAGCAGCGCGGCGACCATGCTGGGTGTCCGCTCGGGCGGCGCAACGAGCGTCACCGGCGGAACGGCGGGCGAGGATATTTTCATCCTTGCCGGCACAACCGCGACCCTTGCCAACCTCACGGCGGGCGACGATCTTAACGTGACCTCGGCCGGCGCGATGACGATCAGCAACGCCGCGACGACGGGTAGCGGCGCCGATGATCGCAGCATCGTCTACGAAACCACCCCCGCGTCGGGGTCGAGCCCGCCGGTCACGATGCTCCAGATCCAGTCGAGCGCTCCTGATCTTTCGAACGTGACGCTGTCGGCACCGAGCGCGACGATCAACGCGGCCGATGTGAGCGCCTTTTCCAACCTGACCGCCACGGCAAGCGGGACGGTGACCGGTGGAGGCCTGCTCGAGGCTGGCCTTGCGGCCACCATCATCGGCAGCGCGCTGTCGCTCGAAGCCGTTACCGCGGGAACCGATGCTGTACTCACCGCAACCTTGGGAGGCGTCACCGCCACCGGAGCGATCGCGGCGGGTCATGACGTGACCGTCACTGCTCCTGGCGATATCGCGGCCGCGGAGGTCGATGCAGGCGACGATGTCCTGCTTTCGGCAGGCGGCGCGATCAGCGCCGGGGCGGCCTTCGCCTATGGGAGCGGCGCCGACGACGAAGGCAATGGCAGCAATGTCGTCGCGACCGCCAGCGGCGCGATCCTGTTTGACGGTGATATCAGCTCCGCGAACGACACCACACTGACCGGCGCATCGATCGCGGCGCAAGCGATCGATGCCGGCGGCGGCATTCTCCTCACGGCGACAGGAGGCGGCGGCGGTGCCATCGCTGTCTCCGACGCCGCCGCAGGCGGCTATTTCGGAGCCACCGGCCAGTCGGTTTCCTTCACCAGCATCGACGCAGGCGCGGTCAGCCTCACCGCCGTCGGCGGAGCAATCACCGGCGGGACGATTACCGCCGGTGATGAGGTCCAGTTGACCGGTGCCAGCATCACGGTGACGAGCGTGGAGGGCGACGCATCGCTCAATGCGCAGGCCACAGCGGGAGCCATCGCCATCGCCGAGGCAAATGTCGCCGGCTTTGTCGATGTGGCGGCCACCGGGGCAATCAGCGGCGCCTATACAGCGGGCGGGGATATCGCCCTCACCACCCCCGGCGCGATCAACGCCAGCGTCAATGCGCTCGGCGGCTATGAGGATCCCGGCACCGACGCCATAGCGGCGGGGAACGCGTACCTCGACGCCGGCGGGAACGTCACTCTCGCAAACAGCAGCGCGGCTGGCATGCTCGGGATAAATGCGGGCGGTTCGGTCACTGTGACGGGAGCGGCGGCGGGCGAGGATGCCCTGGTGATCGCGGGCACGACCGCGAATCTCGCCGACCTCAGCGCTGGCGATGATATCGATGTTCGCGCCGGCGGAAACATCATCGCGAACAATGTGAGCGCGACGGGCGACGGGCCTGACGGTTTCGGGCTTTTCTATGTATCGGGATCGGGCTTTGCCATCGGCATGGGCGAAGGCGTCTCGACGCTCGATGGCGCGGATATCGACCTCAATTCGTCGGGAGGCTCGATAACGGGTACCGGCCTCTCGGCCGGTGACGATATCTTCCTCACCGCCGCTGCGGCGATCAACCTCAACGGCGCCGGAACGCTGGGGCTCGGCGTGACCGGAGGCGACAGCAGTATCTTTGCGCAGAGCGCGGCCGCGACGCTCGGCAGTCTTGGCGCCGCCGATGATGTCGTGGTGGACGCGTCCGGGGCCGTCGACATCACCGCGCCCGTTGTTGCCGGGCGGGACATTGCGATCGATGCGGGCTCGGTCACGACCACCATCCTGACCGGTCCTTCGGACAATCTCGTCAACTCGCTCGCTGCCGGCCGCGACCTCGCCATCACGACCGCGGGCGCAATCGAGACCGGCGCACTCGCCGCTGCGCGCGACGTCACGATGGATGCAGGCACGACGATCCAGACGCTTCAGGCCGTCTCGGGCGCGGGAGGCACGCTTTCACTCAGCGGCAACGACGGCGTGACAGGCGAGCGCGTCGTCGGCGGGGGCGCGACCGATCTTGCAAGCACCGGGGGAGCCATCAACATTGCGAGCCTCGAATCGGCGGGCCCCGTCACGGCGAGCGCCGACAGCATCCGGATTTCAGCGCCCGGATCGCTCGACTTTGCTCTGCTCGAGACCGACGTCGGCGATGCCTTCGTCAATGCGGACGGCAATCTTTCGGTCGCGACGGCCTCGGTCGCGGGGATGGCCGATATGCGCGCGCGCGGCGGGAGCCTTGCCATTGCAGACCTCACCGCGGGCCGCGCGAACCTCGAGGCCCAGGGCGACATGATCCTCGGTCCCGTTACCGCTGCGAATACGCTCGTCGCCGAAGCCGGCGGCCTGCTCGCGGTCAACAATGCCATTGTCGCAGAGCAGATTTCGCTCGGATCAGGTGACATAACGATCGGCGCCAACGGCCGTATCGGAGCCCTCGGCACCACCCTGCTCCTCGATGTGCGCAATACCGATCCGGGTGCGACCACCTTCATTGGCGGCACGGGCACGCGCGCTGGCTATCATATCGACAGCAGCGAAATGACCCGCCTGTTCAGCGATCGCATCACCATCTTCGCGCCCGTCCTCGACGGCAGCGACAGCGCCTTTGTCGCCTCCGCTCCGGGCACCCTGTTTGTCCCGATCGCATCGGTGGGCTCCAGCGCGCCGCCCGACGTCGTCATCGATGACTTTACAATGACCGCCGGCGGGTCGGCTTCGAACCTCGGCGCCACCGGGTCGCTCACGATCAGCACGCCGGGCAAGGCGCGGGTGGTCGGCGATGTTTCCTTGACCGGTATGGGCGATGACAATGCGCTCAATATGTTCGCCGACGACGCGCTCGAAGTGATCCTGGGCGAAGGCTCGATCCGCTTGTCGGGCGCAAGCATTGATACACCGGCGGGCTTGCTGCGTATCCAGTCAGACGATGTGATCGTTGCGACCCTCGCCGCAATCGGAGATGTCGCGGGCGTTTCCACCATTGACGCGATCGAGGAACGACTTGCGCAAAATGACGGCGTGACGAGCGACGATGGCGCGCTGTACGCTGGCGGCATCACCGCCCGCGTCCTGGGCGGCTTTTATGTTCAGAACAGCGGCACCGGCACCGATTATGGCGAGCGCCGCGGTCTGACGTTCGGGGCGGGCGGGCTCAATGTGAACCCCGTGACCGCGGAGACCCGGCTCGTGATCAACGGCGTCCATCTCGGTCCGCAAGGCCAGGTGACCGGGCTCGACACCATCCCGCTGCTCAGCGTCAGGGGCGGGACGCCCTCCCCCGGCGATTTCGACCCGCGCTCGACCTTCAATGGCTGCGTAATCGCCAACCCCAGCGCGTGCCTTGCGATCGACATTCCGGACAATGGCGGCTTCCCGGTGCAGGACGTCATCGAAGAGGAAAGCAATGACGACGGCAGCGACAGCATCAGCCTCCCGACGGCACTGATTACGATGCGCGCGATCGACCCGCTGACGGGCGAACCGTTGCTCGACGATCCCGTGACCGGCGCGGGGAACGATGATCTGTGGACGCCACCCGGCGAATAGGGGTTTCGGTTGACGGACGCCCCCGCCGCAAGGCATGGGCGCCGCGATGACCAAGACCCCTCCCCCCGCGCCGCTGCGGCTGTACAACAGCCTCACGCGCCAACTGGAAGACTTTGAGCCCGTCCATGCAGGCGAGGCGCGGGTCTATTCATGCGGGCCGACGGTCTACAATTATCCGCACATTGGAAACATGCGGGCCTATGTCTTTGCGGATACGCTGGGGCGCACGCTTTCATTCAAGGGCTACAAGCTCACCCACGTCATCAACATAACCGACGTCGGCCATCTCACCGACGATGCCGACGCAGGCGAGGACAAGCTTGAAAAGGCGGCAGCCGAGCGGGCCCAGTCGATCTGGGACATCGCGCGTCACTATACCGAAGCCTATTGGGCTGACGTGAAGGCGCTCAATATCCGCCAGCCTGCCCATTGGTCGATCGCAACCGACTATGTCCCCGCAATGATCGAGTTCGCCAAGGCGATCGCGGACAAG
Organism: Sphingopyxis sp. 113P3; assembly: GCF_001278035.1. Taxonomy (NCBI): domain Bacteria; kingdom Pseudomonadati; phylum Pseudomonadota; class Alphaproteobacteria; order Sphingomonadales; family Sphingopyxidaceae; genus Sphingopyxis; species Sphingopyxis sp. 113P3. The sequence continues at coordinate 696,223 of NZ_CP009452.1, read as the reverse complement.
CATTGCTACGAGCTTGAGAGCGGACTTTATTTCGATACGACGACCGTCGCGGGCTATGGCCGCCTCGCGCGCCACAGCACCGATGAGGGCGAAAGCCGCATCGATCCTGTCGATGGCAAACGCCACCCCGCGGACTTTGCGATCTGGCGCAAGACCCCACCAGGCGAAAAGCGTCAGATGGAGTGGGATTCGCCCTGGGGCCGCGGCGCACCAGGCTGGCACCTCGAATGCTCGGTCATGTCGGAGGCACTGCTCGGCTTTCCCTTCGACATCCATACCGGCGGCATTGACCACCGCGAGATCCATCACCCCAACGAGATAGCGCAGAACCAGGCACACAGCTGCTCGAACGACAGCGGCGCGCGCCTGTGGATGCACAATAATTTCCTCGTTGACCGAAGCGGCAAGATGTCGAAGTCGAGCGGCGAATTTCTCCGCGTTCAGCTGCTGATCGACAAGGGCTACCACCCCCTCGCTTACCGCCTGATGTGCCTGCAGGCGCATTATCGCAGCGAACTGGAATTCTCATGGGAGGGGCTCAGCGCGGCACTGACGCGGCTGAGGCGTCTGGTGATGGCGGCGGCAAATGCGCGCGAGGCCGAAACAGCGCCGGTGACCGACCGCCGTCTCGCCGACCTGCTCGCGCGCTTTGATGCGGCGATGTCAGACGATCTCAATACGCCGGTCGCGCTGACTTTGATCGAGGAGGCGGCGGCATTGAAGAAAATCGACGCCGGGCAGAAGCGCGCGGTGCTTGAGGCGATGGATAGCGTGCTTGGCCTCGACATCCTGGCGCTCTCGCGCGCTGATCTGCGCATCCGCCCCAAGGTCGCGGCGATCACCGAGACCGAAATCGAGGCTGCCCTCATGCGACGCAAGGAGGCACGCGCCGCGAAGGATTTCGAAGCCTCCGACGCCCTGCGCGATGAGCTTGTCGCCGCCGGAGTCGAGGTGATGGACGGCGACCCCCTGGGCTGGGACTGGCGGCTGGAAAATTAACCCCCCGCGCTTGCAGGACGAATCCGGGGTCGGCATGAAGGACTCGCCCGCGACGCAGGGATAGGCTCGTTCGGCCTTGCTGTGCGCGGGAGGGAGAATTTATGAGCAAAACCGTCACCGTCCTTTCAGGGATGATCCGCCCACTAGTCGAGAACCAGCTCCCCGACTGGATCGAGCCCCGCTTCTTCATGAGCAAGCAAGAGGCGATGGAGCTGGCTCCCGGAGCCGAAATCGGCTGGTTCGACATGTACGACAAGAAGGATATGGCGGCTGCCATTACCGCCGCGACGCGGCTCAAATGGCTCAATTCGATCTATGCGGGGGTCGACGGCATGCCGCTCGCTCTGCTCAAAGAGCGCGGAGTCGTCGTTACCAACGGCGCCGGCATCAACGCGATCACCATTGCCGAATATGTCGTGATGGGAATGCTGACAGTCGCCAAGGGCTATCGCGACGTCGTGCGCGCCCAGGACCGGCGCGAGTGGCTCACGGATTCGCCCGGCAAGGTCGAGCTATACGGCTCGAAAGCCCTGCTCCTCGGCTATGGCGCGATCGGCAGGCTCGTGGAGGAGCGGCTGAAAGGCTTTGCCGTCGATGTCACGGTCGTGCGCCGATCACCGGGCGCGAACAGCCTTTCGCCCGACCAGTGGCGTGCGCGGCTCGGCGAATTCGACTGGGTGATCCTCGCAGTGCCCGCGACGGCGGAAACAGAAGGCATGGTCGGCGCAGCCGAGCTCGCGGCGATGAAGCCGAGCGCGACGCTTATCAATATCGCACGCGGCAGCGTGGTCGATCAGGACGCGCTCGTCACCGCGCTCAACGAGCAGCAGATTGCCTCCGCCTTCCTCGACGTGACAACGCCCGAGCCCCTTCCCCCCGACGATCCGCTCTGGAGCCTCGACAATGCGCATATCACCATGCACCTGTCGGGCCGCGCGCAGGACAAGATGTTCGCCCGTTCTGCGCAGCGCTTTCTCGACAATCTCGATCGCTGGCAACGCGGCGAACCCGTCACCCCGCAGGTCGACCTGACGCTGGGCTATTAGGCGGGTCGTTCCGCCTTCAGTTCGCGCACCAGCGGCTGCAACCGCTCGTCATATTTGGCGAGCATGGTGTGCGCGCCGGCATGGTCATAGAAGCTGACGAGCTCGCGGCCGTTCCAGTGATGAAGCGCGTAGGCGGGATCTTCCGCAACAATCATGGGGCGCTCGTCGGGGTGGTCCTCATCGATCGGTCGGAGGTCGAGCGATACTTGCGGCGCAATCGACGAGCAGATGGCAACGGTGCGACCTTCCCACGCAACGGTGACGCTGCGATGAAGGTGGCCGCAGATCAGTCCGCGCACTTGCGGGTGCCGCCGCACCACCGCGGTAAAGCGATGAACCCAGGGTTCGTCGCTGTGGGTATTCATCCATTCGATGCCGCATTCGACCGGGGGGTGATGCATCACGATGTAGCTCGGCTTGTCCGCATTTTTTGCAAGCTCCGCATCGAGCCACGCCGCGCGCGTGTCGCAGAAGGCGCCGCCGTGGCGCCCCTCCTCGAGCGTGTCGATCGTCACCAGCCGCAATTCGGGAAGTTCGACGCTGTACTGGATAAATCCATTCCCGTCGTCAAAACCGGGAAAATGATCGCGAAAATTATCGCGTAGATCGTGATTGCCGACGCTCGGCCACACCGGAAAGGGGCAGCGCGAAAAGGCGGTCGCGAGCCGGCGGTAGCTCGCAGGATCTCCGCGGTCGGTGATATCGCCGGTGGCGAGCAGCAGGTCGGGACGGTTCGGCCCTTCCATCAACACGTCGAGCACCTCGTCGAGGCGCTTGCGGTTATATTCGGCCGGATTGTCCGGATCGAAACCGATATGGATATCGGTGATCTGGGCGATCAGCATCTCCGTCCCCTGCTCCGTGCCGGCGTGCCGGCCACTCGATGATTATCCACCCCCTCGTCCCGGACTCGATACCGGGGCGCGCCATGTCGCATCGTAAAGGTCTCGCCGTTCCAACCCTGTGATCTCGCGCACAGCGTATACGCCGCGCGGCGGCCCATCTGTGATGGCGGTCACATTCTTGCGGCGCTGCCGCGCCGGTGCCCACGGCTTGTCGCCGTCGCCATGATATTCGTGACACATGGCGCAGGGCGAGTTGGTCGCGGTCTCGACCTTCGCGCTGGCGAGCCGCGCGCCGCTGCCACCGACATGGCAGGTACGGCACTGCGCAAGCCCGGGCACGAGAAGGTCGCTCGCCTCTTTCGACCCCGTTGCGCTCGTGTGGCAGTCGGCGCATTGGGTTTCCTTGTGCGCGGCATGATCGAACCAGCCCTTCTCGAGGAAGCGCGGCGTCTGGTGCACCGCCATCACCCGCCAGTTATTCCCCGCCTGCGGCGCGAAAATGGTGTGGCAGTCATAGCAGGCGCCGCCTTTCGAGAAGACCGCGCGCACCGCATCCTGCGCCCGGCTGGGTCTCAGCGCCGTCTCGCGGAAATATATATTGTAGATCTGTCCCTCGGCATATTGCCCGGGGCGTCGCCGCGCCATGCCGCCGAGCTGAAGCGGCCGCGTCGGCGGGGTCGAGCGGTAATAGGCGTAAAGATCCGCGACCACCTGATCGGGCTCGCCGTGGCGGAGGGTGCGGGTCACGCCGCCAACGGTCTCGAACGCCAGGCTGTGGCACATCGCGCAGTCGCGCTCCATCTTCACCGGCGCGATACGCACACCGTCGGCTTCGGGGCGGTGGCAGTTTTCGCATTCGAGCTTCTGCCCGAACCCGAATTGGCCCCGAAAGCTTGCTGCCATGCGCGCAACGCCGCCCCCCGTCTGAAGATGGAGGTCGTGGGGAAACTTGAGGCCGTCATGATCGAGCACCCGCGTCCCCGCCGCGGCGCGCACCGGACTTGCGCCAGGGGTAGCCCGGACGACCGGGCGAAAATCAGGGTGATCGGTGCCGAAATCCGAAGCGTCGGCGACACCGGCCTTGAACCCTCTTTGTGCGAGCCGCGCCGCCATGCCCGTATGGCAATCGGCGCAGAATGCCTGCGGCGTCGCAGCCATCGGTCCCGCGCCCTCATGTTCGGTATGACAGCCGACGCAGCGCCCTTGCGGCTTGTTGAAGGCGTTTGCGAAGCCTTCGAGAAGCTTCCCGCCCAGCCCCGGCGGCGCCCGCGCGGCGAGCAGCATCGCGGTCGGCGCCCCGGCGTGGCTGGCACTCATCGCCTTGTGTTCGCCCGTGTGACAGCCGATGCACGCCTTGTCGGTGACCGCGACGAAGGGCTCGACGTGGCAGGCCTGGCAATCTTTCTTCAGATTTGCGTGCGCGCTCGACAGCGGTCCCGACAACCAGGCCTGGTCAGCGTGATAGCCCTGAGGCCGCTCGTCGACGCCCCTGTAGCTGTGCCACGCCCAAATCGGTCCGACCAGAAAGGCAAGGAGCACCAATATGGCAAAGGCCCATGCGCCCACGCGCTTGCCCGGCATCGTGCCCGCAAGCGAGAAGGCCCGGGCCTCGTCGACGTCCTTTGAGGAATGCGACAGTTCGTCGATCCTCTCGACGAGGAGGATGATATCCTCGCCCTCGCGCGTGATGGTGAGCCGGTGCCCGCCGAAACGCAGTTCGGCCCCGGCAGCGCTGTCGATATCCGCGGTGTCGAGCGTCCGTCCGTTGAGGTCGAAGCCAAGTCCCTCGAGCGCCGTGACGCGAACGGTCCGCCCGTCCGCGCTCGCGATCATTGCATGATGCGGATTGACGGCAAGATCGGCGACATGGATCGCATTGCCGCTGTCGCGTCCGAGCGAGATCGTGTCGCCGGGCAGCGCCGCATCGCGAATAATCTGCTTGCCCGTCTTGGTCGTCGAGATGCGACGTAGGATGAAGCTCATCGTCCGCGCCTCACCAATAGAAGAATACGCTGATGATGTGCGCCGACAGCGCCGCGATCAGCGCGAAGGTGAGCGGCACATGGACGTAGAGCCAGATTTCGAGCAGCGCGCGAAGGCGCAGGTGCTCGCGAAGCCGCGCCAGCGCTGCCTCCTTCTGCGTCAGCAGCGCGACAACCTTCGCCCGCGCTTCCGCATCGCCTCCGACAGCCTCGGCCAGCGCTGCGCGCGCTGCGGCAGTCGCGCGGTTGGGGTAACGGCCCGTCAGCCGGGCCCGGATCCCGCCGGCAAAAGGGTCCTGTTCGAGCGAGGCGAGGACGGGCGCAGCCTCGCCGGGCGGGAGGGGCTGCGCGGCAGCGTGGAGCTGGCGGTCGAACGCGCGGATCGCCTCCAGCATCTGCATTTGCGTCATCTGCTCGCGGTTATTGGAGAGCGCCTGCGGCAGCAGCGCATAGACGGCGACGCCATAGAGCCCCGACAGGATGACGAGCATCATCAACGCCCAGGCAAGCGTGTGGACGTTCCAGCCGAGCTGGAAACCGGTGTGCCAGGTTCCGATGACAATGAGGCTGAGCCCGAGATAGACATGCGCGGAAGTCCACGCCTTCAGCGACCAGAAATCGCTCGTCATCCGGCGCTTGCGATAGCCAAGCGCCGTGAGCCAGAGAATCAGCAGCGCGCCGATTGTGCCGAGGGTGTAGCCGTACCAGCTGCCGCCATTCGGCCGGGGGCTGACATCGATCAGCGCATAGGAAATGATGACGAGCAGACACAGTCCGCCCGAAATCTTGGCCCAGCGAAAATTGGCATGGCGCAAAAAGCCCTCGTGCCGCCGCTCGCGTACGCGTTCGGTCTGGGTCGCCGCTGCGCGGCGCCGGCGAAATAGCGTCGCCATCAGCCAGCGTCCTCTTCCAGCCGCGCGATCGAGAGAAATTCTTCGGGCGACACGCGGATTGCAGCGCCCGTTGGGCACGCCCGCACGCACGCGGGGCCCCCGGAGAGTCCCTTGCACATGTCGCATTTGACCGCGATCTTCTTCGGCTTCTTGCCCTCGGGCATGTTCGCCTTGGTCCATTTGGGCGACGGTTCACCAGGGCCGGGGCCGCGCCCGAGAAGCAGCCAGCTCAAGAGCCCCGGTTTCGGCGGGGGCGCTGCCTCCATGCGGATCACGCCATAGGGACAATTGCGCATGCAATTGCCGCAGCCGATGCATCCCTCCTCCATGAACACCTCGCCATCGGGGCCGCGGTGGATAACGTTGGGAGGACAGTCGGCCATGCAGTGCGGGTGTTCGCAGTGGCGGCAACTCGTCGGCACATGAAGGTGGGCGAAGGTCTTGCCCGCCTCGCGGTCGAGCCGCGACAAGCCTTCGTGGCTGTCAGCGCAGGCCTTTTCGCAATTGTCGCAGCCGACACAGAGATTCTCGTCGATCAGCAACGCGTCGGTTGCCTCGCCGAGACCCTCCTTCATGATGAAACTCGCGGTGTCCGAGTAAAGGTCGACCGCGCTCGAATAGGTCGCCTTGCGCGATTCGATGAAGCTGTTCATGGCGGCTCGTTCGGCGACGGCCTTCTCTGTTGCCTCGCGCACCTGCGGCCGCGCCGCCAGCATCGCCTTGAAGCCCGCACCGGTCAGCTTGATCACCTCGCTGCCGACTGCAGCTTTCACCGTCGCGTTGCGGGGTGCACCGCTCAGCACCGCCATCTCGCCGAAATAGCTGCCGGCGGGCAGGTAGCGCAGGAAGATCGGTTTGCCGCCGATATTTTTCTCGACCACCATCGACCCTGAGCGGATGACAAAGACGTCGTCCCCCTCGTCGCCCTCTTCCAGCATCGCCTTGCCCGCAGGGACGCGGATCACTTCGGCGCCGTCGACGACGGGCGCCAGATCTTCGGCAGTCAGACCGCCCTTGAAGATCTGGAGAAGCTGGCGCTCTAGCGAGATGCGCTCGATCACGCGCCTGGCCCCGGGCACCGCGCCCATCAGCTTGAGTGCAGCAGTGCGCGATACCTCGACGAAAATGCTGTCCTCACCGGCGCGGATGGTCGCACCGCGCTTACGCCCCGAAATCAGGCCCACCTCGCCAAAAATCGAACCCTGTTCGATCGGCACGGTCACCCCGGGGGCCACCTCGACGAGCGCGTGACCCTCGGCGATGGCGAACAGCGAGGATCCCGGCTCGTCCTTTTCAAATACGACCTCGTCCTTGGGATAGAAGGCCACTTTGGAATCGAGCATGAACTCGCGCATCTGGAGCGGCGAGACCTCGGCGAAGATGCGCACCCGCGTGCGCAGAAATTCGAGCCACTCGCTGACCGATTTCCGCTCGGGCAAGTCGGCGAAGATTGCGGCCAGATCTTTTTCGTCGGCCGGCGTGAGGGCGGTGTTGCCATTGATGAACTCGACGACGTCATAGCCCTGGTTCATGCAGTGCTTGATCAACGGATAGCCCGCGAGCGCGCCAATGACATAGATGCCGGGAACTGTTGTTTCGAAAGTGGGCGATAGCTTGGGAAAGGCCTCGCGGTCGGGGCCGGTGAATTCGATCCCCATCGATTCGACAAAGGCGCGCGGCGCGACCGACCCCAGGCGCGCGACGATGAGGTCGCACTGGATCTTCTCGTCGCCGGTCGGGGTTTCGAGCGTCAACCAGCCCTCCTCGACCAGCTTGGGCTGGGTTTCGGTGCGGATGCTGATCGCGCCATTCTCGCCGGCTTCCATCAGATCGGAAACATTCTTGGCCTTGGCGCGCGCAAAATCCTTCGAGCGGTTGAGGATCGTCACGCGATTCTCAAGGGCTTCCTCGGCGACCCCCAGCGCATTCTCAATGCCCGCGTCGCCCGATCCGACAACCGTGATATGCCGGTCCTTGAAATCCTCCGGATCGTCGACCTGGTAGATGATATGCGGCAGATCATTGCCCGGACAGCGCAGACGGTTCGGATTGCCCTGCGTGCCGATCGCCAGCACGATCGTTTCGGCGGCGAGCACGTCGCCCTTTGCCGTCTTGATCTGGAACGCCCCCTTCTCGCCCGTCACTTCGACGACCTCGGCGTGATAGAGGACATTCACCTTGTTCGCCGCGGCGTCCTCGTCCCAGATGGAAAGGATCGCCTCGCGCGCGCCTTCGTCGAAACGGCAGTCGGAACGCAGGTCGAGGCGATTGGGCGTCGCCATGACGTGCTTGCCCTTCTGATATTTGAAGATCGTATCGGAAAGATGGTCGGTCTTTTCGAGCAGCACATGGCTGAGACCGAGCTGCGCGGCGCGCGCAGCCGCACTGAGGCCGGCGGGACCCGACCCGATGATCGCTACCCGGACCGGGTCGCTCATAAGGCGCCTGCGCCCAAGCGGACCGCCTGAGGCAGTCGTTTGTCGCGGACACAGACCAATGCGCCTATGGGCATCCAACCCCCCATCGCCAGCCCCCGGCGATCTTTAACGGATGCGACCCGAACTTATGTTCTGGGAGTGAAGCTATGCCCTTGAAAGCGGGCCGAGGTCAACCGGTGACGAAGAAACTCCGGTCCGCCATCAGGCGAGTTCGAAAATCGCAGCGGTCCGGTCCGAAGCCACCGGTTCGAAGCGCGACCAGCCGTCGGGACCGAGCTTCTCCAGGGGGCGGAAACGCGCCTTGTAGGCCATGCGTGCCGAACCCTCGATCCAGTAGCCGAGATAGACATAGGGCAGCCCCGCACCCGCGGCCCGCTGCACATGGTCGAGAATGACATAGGTGCCAAGCCCCTCGCGCAGCGGGTGCGCCGTGTCGAAGAAGCTGTAGATCATCGACAATCCGTCGCCCTGGCGGTCGGTCAGGCAACAGCCGACGAGGCGTCCGCGGCTGCCGTCGGGCGTCGGCTCGCGATATTCGATCATATAGGTGTCGACAGGCGTCTGCTCGACCATATCGGCGAAATCCTGCTCGTCCATGTCGGCCATGCCGCCGTTCGGGTGGCGCGACTGGAGATAGGCATGAAGAAGGCTATATTGCTCGTCGGTCGCCCAAGGCTTGCAGGCGGTGGCGACGAGATCGCCGTTGCGTCGCAGGTTCCGCTTCTGCGACTGGCTCGGTGTGAAATCCATTGCGCAAACACGCACCGATACGCAGGCTGCGCAGTCGGTGCAGCTCGGTCGGTAGGCGACCGACTGGCTGCGGCGAAAGCCGATGCGGCCAAGGGCATCGTTGAGCTCGCTCGCATTATGCCCCCCGAGCTCGGTGAACACCTTGCGCTCCGTCTTGCCCGCCAGATAAGGACAAGGCGCGGGGCTGGTGACGAAGAAGCGCGGAAAACGAAACGGCGCAGACACGCGAGACAGGCCTCCGGACTTGGTTATGCGAGCCCTCCCACGCGGGTCCCGACATGTGACATGCACCGAATATGCCGCGCGCCGTCAATGGTGCAAACATCATTTACCATTTTTGTCCGTCCCGAACTGAATCAGAGGCAGAATTTTTCTGAATCGCGCGGTAACTTTGTGCCGATCTGAATCAATTGGATCCCCGTCTTCAGCGAAACGAGGGATAAAGGAAGCCGGCGGCCCCGCCCCGGCATCCGCGGGCAAGTGCGCGGGTGGGTTGCCCGCTTGGGCGCCTTGTCCGAACCTTTGAAATCGCGACCTAACGCCAGAGAATCTGACCGCCCGGTTCGATGAGCGACTTAAGCTTCTGAAGCTCCGAGATGAGGACGTCGAGGCTTTCGCGCTTGAAAACGAGCGGAAGCTCGGCTCCGCCCTGAAGCCGCATGAACAGCATGGGCTCATTCTGCTCGGTTTTTCCCGTCTGCATCCCAACGGGGCGGATCAACTGCGCTTCGCGGTCCTGCCCGTCGAACTTCTCAAGTTCAGCGACCAGCGCGCTCGCGAGAACCGGAGCACATTCAAGACCGACCTCAATTCGGTGCAGCGCCTCGTCGTCTCCCTTCAAAGCGAAGTGCAGCGCGCCATCCTTCGCAGACCATTCGACAACCTCGACAAATTTCAACGCGAATTCCTTTTCATGCAGCAAGCAGCGGCGCGCGCAATGCCTCAGTCCTTTGGATAGAGAAGCCGCGCCGGCCGGCGCTCACGGGCCGTCTTGAACAGCGAATAGGTCTGCCCGACGATTTCGGTCACGCCCGTGATCGACGCCATATAGCTTTCAAGCTCGGGGGTCTTCTTGGCCTCAATGAGCCGCGTCGGTGCCGCGGGATCGGGGCCGTCGAAGCGGACGCAAAACAGCGGCTCCCCGCGCCGCAGGATCAGATCCCTGGTCGTGTCGTGCCACTCGAACGCCCATTGCAACGGTCTCGGCCAGACATCGATCGGAAAGCGGCCGTTGATCTGAATGCCGGGGCGGTCGGGCGTATGGTGGAAGATGGGGGGATATTGATTGACGTAAACCGGATCGTCCGAAACGAAGACATAAGACGTCAGCATCTGGAGCACCGGCCGCTGCGGATCGCGCCATTCGTGTCGCGGCTGAAATACGATCCAGCGCTGCAGCGCCTCGGCCCGGATCGGACTTTTGTCGGCGAGAACGTTGGTTATCTCCATCCCGCCGGCCGTCAGGTTCAGCCGCAAATGAACGTCGATGGGACAGTTGATGACGAAGTGCCGGCGGTCGAAATCCAGCACCGAGGGACATTTACCGACCGACCGGGGATCCTTGCTTTGGGACTCGACCCGTACCGGCCGCGGGGTGTCCCAAATGACGCTCGCGCCTTCGACATTGAGCAGCCAGCCGACAGTATAGGCGCGCGATTCGCCTCGAGCAGCGTCCTCCGAACTTGGCTGGGGTTCAGCCTCCGCGGCGAGCGCACCCTTCGAAAACAAGTTCTTCAACATTTTAAAAACCGGTACCCTTTACTCACCGCTGCGGGGACCAGCGCATTACCGTATCGACCTTACGAATCCTAGACAGGAGTTTCGGGCGGCGCGCAGCATATGTCCTCATGGAGCCGCCGCGCCCTATTGCCTATCTGGGCACTCGATCATCCATAGCCTCTCAATTCATCGCCGGTCAGCGTCGCGACATGCAGCACGTTGGTCGATCCCGGCGTCCCGAAGGGAACACCGGCCATCATGACCAGCTTCGAGCCCGATTTCCCGATGCCGTGTCGCAAAGCCATGCGTTTGCCTTTGGCGATCATTTCCTCGAAGCTTCCGATGTCCTTGGTGGGAACCGCATGTGCACCCCAGAGCAGCCCCATTCGCCGCGCCGCCTCGCGTTTCGGCGTGAGCACCAGCAGCGGCGCTCCTGGCCGCTCGCGCGCGACGCGCCGGGCGGTCGAGCCCGATGCGGTGAAGCAGATGATGGCATCGGCACCGATCGTCCCGATGATGCTCCCCGCCGCCTCGGCCAGCGCGTCGGCGGTGGTCGCGTCGGGGAAGGTCTCGGTGAAATGGAGACGGCGGTAATAGTCCGGGTCGCCTTCCACCGACCGGGCAATCGAATCCATCATCGTCACCGCCTCGACCGGCCAGGCCCCTGCCGCGGTCTCGGCCGAGAGCATGATCGCATCGGCGCCGTCATACACGGCAGTCGCGACGTCCGAGACCTCGGCGCGCGTCGGAGTCGGTGAGACGATCATCGATTCGAGCATTTGCGTGGCGACGACGACCGGCTTGCCCATCCGGCGGGCGGCCGCGACGATACGCTTCTGGAGCGGCGGAACCGCCTCGGGCGGAAGTTCAACGCCAAGGTCACCGCGCGCGACCATGGCGGCGTCGGCAAGCTCCAGTATCTCCTCAAGCCGTTGCACGCCCGAAGGCTTCTCGAACTTCACAAGCAACGCCGCCTTGCCGCCGATCAGCCGCCGCGCCTCGGCGACATCCTCGGGGCGCTGAACGAAAGAAAGCGCGATCCAGTCGACATGCTGGTCGAGCGCGAAGGCGAGGTCCCTGCGATCCTTTTCGGTCAGTGCGGCGAGCGGCACCACCACGTCGGGGACGTTGACCCCCTTTCGGTCCGAGATCCGCCCGCCCACCTCGACAAGCGTCTCGATCCGGTCCGGGGTCACGCTTTGCACGCGCAGCACCAGTTTGCCATCGTCGACGAGGAGCCGCGTCCCCGGTTCAAGCGCCGCAAAAAGCTCCGGATGCGGCAGGTGGACGCGCGCTGCGTCGCCCGGCGCCTTGTCCGCATCCAGGACGAAGCTCTGGCCCTTCGTCAGTTCGGCGGGGCCCTGCCGAAAGGTGCCGACCCGCAGCTTCGGTCCTTGCAGGTCGACCAGGATTGTCGTCGGTCGGCCGGTTTCCTTTTCGAGCGCGCGGATCGCGGCGATCACCTTGGCGTGGCCGTCATGATCGCCGTGGCTCATGTTGACGCGAAAAGCGTCGGCGCCTGCCCGGTGAAGCGCCGAAATCATGTCGGGATTAGCGCTCGCAGGACCAAGGGTCGCCAGGATGCGCACCTTGCGCTGGCGGGGGGTGAAACTGTGGACCACGATTGCTCCGCCTGTCTTCTTGCCGTTACGGTCCCTGCGGGGCATGGCGCGTTGATCGTGTCATGGCAACCGCCGTATAGCTATTCAACCCGTAAAGGAGAGAAACGTCCGATGTCCTGCAGCGAAGACCAACCCCTTGCTCCCGATGCACTCGACGATCTCGATGACGCGGTTGCGGCCACCGCCTTTCGCCGGCTGGTGAGGCTGCTGCGTCATCGCCACGATGCGGCCAACATCGAGCTCATGAGTCTTGCCGGCTTCTGCCGCAACTGCCTTGGCGACTGGATCGCCGAGGCGGGTGGCATGAACAAGGAGGCCGGGCGGACGATCATTCACGGCATGCCGACCGCCGAATGGAAAGCGCGCTATCACGTCCCTGCAACCGCGGAGCAGCTCGCGCGGATGGAAGAAAGCATGGCCAAGAATCCCGGACCTCGCTAGTTGGGCGCCGGCGCGATTCTCTTGCGCCGAGAAATCCAACCCCAGCGGAGTCCAATATGAGCGAAGCCACCACTGCCGACGAACAACTGCGCCTTTTCATCGAGCGCATCGAGCGGCTGGAAGAAGAGAAAAAGGGCATCGCCGACGATATCCGCGACGTCTATAACGAAGCCAAGTCGCAGGGTTATGATCCCAAGATCATGCGCCAGATCGTCCGTCTGCGGAAAATGCCGGTTCACGACCGCAAGGAGATGGAGGCGATCCTCGACGTGTACAAGTCGGCGCTCGGCATCGACTGAGACTAAACCGCAAGCAGGGAGACGACATGATGTTCAGCACCACGACACCCACCGTCGAGGGCCGTCCGGTCCGCGAATATCTGGGCATCGTCACCGGCGAGGTGATTGTCGGCGCGAACATCTTTCGCGACCTTTTTGCAAGCATCACCGATATCGTCGGCGGCCGTTCGGGCAAATATGAGGACGTTCTTGCCCGCGCGCGCAAGGAGGCCCTCAGCGAGATGGAGGCCGAGGCGGCGAAGCTCGGCGGCAACGCCGTGATCGGCGTCGACATCGACTATGAGGTTCTCGGCCAGAATGGGTCGATGCTGATGGTCTCGGCGAGCGGGACGGCGGTTGTCCTGTAGACGCCGCCCCCGCAACGCAGCGGTTGTCTCGAAAAGCCGCGCACGCTAGGGCGGCGCCAAATTTTTCCACATCGATGGAGGTAGGCCGTGGCCGGCCATAGCAAATTCAAGAACATCATGTACCGCAAGGGCGCACAGGACAAGAAGCGCAGCGCCCTCTTCTCGAAGCTCGCGCGCGAAATCACGGTCGCGGCAAAAATGGGTCTGCCCGACCCTGACGCCAATGCTCGTCTGCGCGCCGCGGTAAACGCCGCCAAGGCGCAGTCGATGCCCAAGGACAATATCCAGCGAGCGATCGACAAGGCGTCGGGGAGTGAAGGCGAGAATTACGAGGAGATCCGCTACGAAGGTTACGGCCCAGGCGGCGTATCGCTGATCGTCGAAGCCCTCACCGACAACCGCAATCGGACCGCGACGAACGTCCGCACGGCCTTTGCGAAGAATGGCGGTAATCTCGGCACTACCGGCAGCGTCAGCCATGGCTTCGACCGGCTCGGCCAGATCACCTATCCGGTGAGTGCGGGCGACCCCGACACGGTGTTTGAAGCCGCGCTCGATGCTGGCGCCGACGATGTTGAATCGTCCGAAGACGGCCACGAAATCTGGACGAGCGTTGAAAATCTGCACGAGGTCGCCAAGGCGCTCGAAGCGAAGCTGGGCGAGGCCGAGGGTGTGAAACTCGCCTGGCGGCCGACGCTGAAGAGCGAGGTCACCGACGAGGCAACCGCACAGACGCTCTTCAAGCTTATCGACACGCTCGACGACGACGACGATGTGCAGACCGTGTGGGGCAATTACGACATTCCCGATGCCGTGATGGAAAAACTTGGCTGACAGCCGAAATTCGGTCGCATCGCGCGGCGCTGCCTTGGCCGCTGACCGCACACGCCTTCGGCCTACCCGTGCGCCGCGCCATGCGCCCATGGCTGCATGATCATTCTCGGCCTCGATCCCTCGCTATCGTGCACCGGATGGGGCGTGATCCGCATCGAGGGCAGCCGGATCAGCCATGTCGCCAACGGCCAGGTCAAAACCGATGCCAAGGCCGCCCTGCCCGAGCGTCTTGCACATCTCGACACGGTGCTCGCAGCCGTGATCGCCGACCATGGTCCGATGTGCGCGGCGGTCGAGGAAATCTTCGTCAACGACAATCCGCAGTCGACTCTGAAGCTCGCGCACGCCCGCGGCGTCGCGCTGCTCGCCTGCGCGCGGGCCGGCCTTCCCGTCGTCGAATATGCCCCGCGCCTCGTCAAGAAAGCGATCGTCGGCACGGGCGGCGCTGCAAAGGAGCAGGTGCAGGCGATGCTGCGCGTTCTGCTGCCGGGCGCCACGGTCGCAGGCGCCGATGCGGCCGACGCGCTGGCGGTAGCGATCTGTCACGGCAACCACCGACCGCGATCCTGACGTTCAATTCCCTGCGCGCCGAAGGGAATTTTATTCCCTTTTCGTTCTCCCCGCGTTAGGCCCGTGAAATGATCGCGAAACTCACCGGACGGCTCGACAGCAGCGGCGCAGGCCATGCCGTAATCGACGTCGGGGGCGTTGGCTATCTGGTCGAGGCTTCGGCGCGCACCCTCGATGCGCTGGGTCCCGTCGGCGGCGACGTCACCATTCACACCGAGATGCTCGTCGGCGAGGATTTTCTTCGCCTCCTTGGCTTCGCACGGGCCGAGGAGCGCGACTGGTTTCGTCTGCTGACCAGCGTCCAGGGCGTCGGCGCCAAGGTCGCGCTCGCAATCCTTTCGGCGCTCGAGGTCGCTGATCTTCAGCGCGCGCTTGCTGGCGGTGACAGCGCGATGATTGCGCGCGCCAACGGCGTCGGGCCAAAGCTTGCCCAGCGCATCACGCACGAGCTCAAAGACAAGGCGGGAGCCTTGGGCGGTCTCGCCGGAAGCACCGGTTCCGCGATGACGCCGGCTTCAGGACCGCTCGGCGACGCAGTGGCCGCGCTCACCAGCCTGGGTTTCAAACCCACTGAAGCCAGCGGAGCGGTCGCGGCGGCAAATGAGGAGCTCGGCGCCGGAGCAACGCTCGACGCCCTGGTGCGGGTCGCGCTCAAGAAGGCTGCGAAATGACGGACATGGCTCGCCGCGCCGCTTGCCGCTGCGGCCAGATCCGTATCACCTGTACGGGCGAGCCGATCCGGGTCTCGGTGTGCCATTGCCGCGAGTGCAAGGCGCGCAGCGGCAGCGCCTTTGCCGCGCAGGTGCGCTTTTCCGCGGAGCAGGTCCGCATCGAAGGCGAAGACCGGGCGAAAATGTGGCAGTTCACCGGCGAAAGCGGCAACACTGCCGACTTCTTTTTTTGCGGCACCTGCGGCTCGGGCGTCTGGTACCGGGCGCGGCCCTATCATGACGCCTATGCAATCCCGCTCGGCAATTTCGAGCCCGGCCACGGTTTCGTGCCCCATTATTCGGTCTTTGAGGAGCGCAAGGAACCTTGGGTCTCGATCACCGGCGAAGCAATAGAACATTATGACTGAGCGCCCGGATCATCCTGGATATCCCGCGGCATTTCTGTCTCCCTATGCATTGGGCTGGGTCGCGCTGGCACTCGAAGGGCTGGTGTTTGTGACGATCGCCTCGGCCGCTCTCTTCGCAATGTGGGGGGCATTTGGCGACCGGATGGCAGATTGGCTTCCCTTCCTCCCGTCAGCGGCTGGGTCGGCCCTTGTTGCAGCCTTGCTCCTCAAGCTGGTCATGCCATGGGTCCACCCGGCGACGCGTCGGATCAGCCTCTGCCCCTCGTGCGGCAAGCCGACACTCCTGACCAGCCCGGATCTCGACGAATGGAACGTCCGTGCCAACCCCGAAGGCTACTGCGCAGGCGATCGGCGCTTTCACCCCGAAGAACGATGCTCGCAGTGCCATGCCGACTTGCGCAAAGTGACATAGCGGGGGATGAGCAACAACGTGACCGATCTCACCTCCCCTTTGCGCACGCCCGAGGATGCCGACGCCGCACTTCGGCCCAAATCGCTCGCCGAATTCGTCGGGCAGGCGGCAGCGCGCGAGAATCTGCGCATCTTCATCGAGGCGGCGAAGGTTCGATCGGATGCGCTTGACCATGTACTCTTCTTCGGGCCGCCCGGTCTTGGAAAGACGACGCTCGCGCAGATCGTGGCGCGTGAACTCGGGGTCGGCTTTCGGTCCACGTCGGGACCCGTGATCGCCAAGGCGGGCGACCTTGCGGCATTGCTCACCAATCTTGAGGACGGGGACGTCCTGTTTATCGACGAGATCCATCGCCTCGCCCCTGCGGTCGAGGAAATCCTCTATCCGGCGATGGAGGACCGCGCTCTCGATATCATGATCGGCGAGGGACCGTCGGCGCGCAGCGTCCGCATCGACCTTCCCAATTTCACCCTCGTGGGCGCGACGACGCGGCAAGGCCTGCTGACCACCCCGCTGCGCGACCGGTTCGGTATTCCGGTGCGGCTCAATTTCTATACCCACGCCGAGCTTGAACAGGTGATCAGCCGCGCGGCGCGCCTGCTGGGCCTCGCCATCGCGCCCGACGGTGCGCTCGAGATAGCCAAGCGATCGCGCGGAACGCCGCGCATTGCCGGGCGGCTTCTGCGCCGTGTGCGCGACTTTGCAACCGTCGCCGGCGCGCCCATCGTCGATGCGAAGACCGCCGACGCCGCGCTCAACCGTCTCGAAGTCGACGCGCTGGGGCTCGACGCGATGGATCGGCGCTATCTCACCATGATCGCGGACATTTATCGCGGCGGTCCCGTGGGCGTCGAGACGCTCGCCGCGGGGCTTTCGGAGCCGCGCGACACGATCGAGGACGTCATCGAGCCCTATCTGCTTCAGATCGGCCTCATCGCCCGTACCGCGCGCGGACGGATGCTCAACGCGAGCGCGTGGAAGCATCTCGGGCTCAATCCTCCGGCCGGCACGCAGGACGGGCTCTTCGACCAGGCGAAATAGGGCGGAAAACTCGGGCTTCCTCCGCCAGATGCCGCGGACCTGCGACGAATGGTGAAAGGGGGGTTTGCGACGAGTCGTGCACCGGCTATCGGTCAGCCATGACCGACGTCCCTCCCCCTTTCGTCCCCGGCGCTTTTGTGGGAGCGGCGCATCATTACCGCGTGCGCGTCTATTTCGAGGACACCGATCTCAGCGGGATCGTCTACCACGCCAATTATCTGCGCTACATGGAGCGCGCGCGGTCGGACATGCTGCGGCTCGCCGGTATCGACCAGCGTGCCGCCATGGACGCCGGAGAAGGCGCGTGGGCCGTGACCGACCTTGCAATCAAATATCTGCGGCCCGCAAAGCTCGACGATGACTTGCTGGTCGTGAGCCTGGTGGAGGCGGTGCGCGGCGCGAGCGTGGTGATCGCTCAGCGCATCCTTCGCAGTCATCAAACGTTAAGCGACGAAATGCTGACGGACGGCCGGGTCACGGCCGCCTTTCTGTCGCCCGAAGGCCGGCCGCGACGCCAGCCGGCGGGCTGGGCCAGCCGCTTCACCGCGATCATGAATGGAGAGAGCATCCCTTGCTAGACAATATCACGCTGGCCGCCGACGCGGCGACCCTGTCCCCCGTCGCGCTGTTCCTGCACGCCGACTGGATCGTCCGTTTCGTGATGATCGGACTGCTGCTCGCGTCCATCTATGTCTGGGCCGTGATCCTGACTCACGGTCGCGGTACCGGCAAGATGATACGCGCCTCGGAGCGGTTCGAGCGCGATTTCTGGCGGGCTGGCAACATCGACAAATTCTACGACGAGAATGGCCGCGAGGAACTCCCGAGCGCGAAGGTGCTTGCAGCGGGCATCTCCGAGTGGCGTCGATCAACCGCGGGCAAGACAGTCGATCGCGAGGGCACCCGCGAGCGGCTGGGCGTGGCAATGAACGCTGCGATTGAGGGCGAGGTTGACCGGCTCGCGGAGAAAATCGGCACACTGGCCACCATCGGTGCCGTCGCTCCCTTCGTCGGCCTGTTCGGCACCGTCTGGGGAATCATGCGATCCTTCTCGGAGATTGCGGCGCAAAACAATAGCAGCCTTGCCGTCGTGGCGCCGGGGATCTCGGAGGCACTCTTCGCGACCGCCATCGGCCTCTTTGCCGCCATTCCGGCAGTGATCGCCTACAATGCCTTTTCGCAGCGGCTGAACCGGCTCGAATCTCGGCTCGGCCGCTTTGCCGACGGGCTGCACGCGACCTTCAGCCGCGAACTGGAGGTCGAGGCCTGATGGCGATGAGCGGACCATCCGGCGGCCCCGGACGGCGGCGCGGACGCGGCGGGCGCCGCGCGCCGATGTCGGAGATCAACGTCACCCCCCTCGTCGACGTGATGCTGGTGCTGCTGATCATTTTCATGATCACCGCGCCGCTTTTGACCGCCGCGGTGCCGATCGACCTGCCCGACAGCCGCGCCAAACCGCTCGATACCGAGGAGCGCGAGCCCGTTCAGCTCTCGATCGGCGGCGATGATACCATCTATATCGGCGAAGATCCTGTCAGCGAGGCCGAACTGCCCGCGCGGCTCACCGCAATCGCGCAGGCCGATGCAGGACAGGATCGGCCGCGCCAGATCATGCTGCGCGCCCACAAGGGGCTCGACTATGGCCGTGTCATGCAGGTCATGGGTGAGCTTAACCGGGCCGGCCTTTCGCGCATCGCGCTGGTCACGACCGGTTCAGAATCCGGACAATAGGTTCAGAAAATGGCCGAACAACGGGCATCAAGGGGGACCGAACGCACCAGCGTCGCCATCGCGGCGGCGCTGCATGTCGTCGTCATCGGTCTGCTCTCGGTGCAATGGACTGCAGGCGACCGGCGGTTCGACAATCCGCCGATGGAGGTCGACCTGATCGCCGAGACCGCGGCGACGTCGACCGCGCCGGAGATCAGCGATCTTCCGCCCGCCGCGCGGCTGGGCGAGGAATATGCGACCGACATCCCGGCGCCTGAACCCGAGCCGGTGCCCACCCCACCGGCTCCCGACCCGGTCGCAGCACCAACGCCTGCCCCGGCGCCCAAGCCCGTCAAGCGCGCCGAGCCCGCACCGCCCAAGAAGCAGCCGGCGCAAAAGGCCGCGCCCAAGCCTGCGCCCAAGGCCACGCCCAAGTCCGAGGATCGCCCGACGCGTCCCACCGGCCGGCTCGACGGCATCGCGGAAGGTCTGTCGCGCACGCAGCCAAAGCAGTCCTCGAGCAAGGGCGCGCCGGCGCAAGCGACGGCCGCCGAGGTCAAGCGATCGATTGACGTGAGCATCAAGGCGGCCGTCGGGCCGCGCTGGAACAGCTGCCGCGTATCGGGTATCGACGTCGATCAGCTCAAGACCGTCGTGAAATTCCGCCTCACGCGGTCGGGTGCGCTCGCGGGTTTCACCAGTGTTACGACCACAGGCGAGAACGAGAGCAACAGATTCCAGATACAGCGCCACCAGGAGTGCGCAAAACGGGCGGTCGAACTCGCCGCGCCCTTCGATCTGCCAGCTGAAAATTACGATTTCTGGCAGAATTACACGCTCGATTTTATCAAGAGGTAAGAGAGATGACCCTCCGCTCATTCAGCCTATCGCTCGTGTTTCTGCTGACCGGTGCGCCCGTTATGGCCCAGCAGACCCCGACCCCCACGGCGCCGACGCCGCCTGCGGTCACTCAGACCGAACCGCGCGAAACGATCGAGGGTCAGCTTTCGCAAGATCGCACCGTCATCGCGATCCCCGCGCTCGCAACGCCTGCGGTCGCGACCGTCGCGGGGCTTCGCACCGACAATCTCGGCCGGCAGATTGCCGAGGTGATCGCCGCCGACCTTGAGCGAAGCGGGCTTTACGCGCCGCTCGGCCCGGGGAGTGTCCGTGCGATCACCATGCCCGAAGTGACCGCCCCGCGCTTTGCCGACTGGAAGGCGCGCAATGCCGAGAATGTCGTCCACGGCTTTGTGCGAACGAGCGGCACCGGCGGACTGATCGTCGGCTGTTACCTCTATGACACTGCGCTCGGCAGCGAACTGGTGCGCCAGGGTTTCGAGATCCAGCCCGGCGACTGGCGCCGCGCCGCGCACAAATGCGCCGACGCCATCTATTCGCGCCTGTCGGGCGAATCGCCCTTCTTCGACAGCCGCATCGCCTACATCGCCGAGAGCGGTCCCAAGGGGAACCGCACCAAGCAGCTCGCGATCATGGATTCGGACGGCGGCAACCACAAGTTCATCACCAACGGCCAGGCGCTGGCGCTCAGCCCGCGCTTCTCCCCCGATTACAAGAAGATCGTCTATGTGAGCTATCTCGCCGACCGAGTCCGCGTCTTCATCTATGACGTGGACAGCGGCACACAGAAGCTGGTGACCGAAAGCCGCAACGCAACCTTCGCCCCGCGCTGGTCGCCGGACGGGCGCCAGATCCTCTTTTCGATGGCGGTCGGCGGCAACACGGACATCTACCGCATCTCGGCCGAGGGAGGGACGCCGGTACGGCTGACCACTGCGCCCGGGATCGACGTCGGCGGCAGCTTCTCGCCCGATGGCAAGAAAATCGTGTTCGAAAGCGACCGCTCGGGCAGCCAGCAGCTCTATACCATGAACATCGACGGGTCGAACCAGCAGCGGATCAGCTTTGGCGGCGGCCGCTACGCCACTCCCGAATGGTCGCCGCGCGGGGATCTCATTGCCTTCACCCGCATGGGCGGCGGCGAGTTTCGCATTGGCGTGATGACACCATCGGGCGGCGGGGTTCGCATGCTCACGAACAGTTGGCAGGACGAAGCGCCGACCTGGGCGCCGAACGGCCGGGTCATCCAGTTCTTCCGCACCACCCCCGGGCGCGAAGGCAAATCGAGCATCTGGCAGGTCGACCTCACTGGCGTGAACCTACGCCGCCTGCCTACGCCGCGCGACGGATCCGACCCGAGCTGGGGGCCGATTCGGCCCTGAGCGTGCGGAACCAAAGCACGCCCTTGGGGTTCAAAAAGGGTTCCTTAGTCATTCCAACATAGGTTAAGCCCGCATAATTGGGATCAAATGCAAAACAACAGAAGGACCGATGCCATGACGATACGCAAAACCACCGCCATGATCGCGGCCATCACCATGCTGGCGGTCGGCGCCTGCTCGAAAAAGGCACCCGACACCCTGCCGCCGGCGCCCGAAGGCACTGACACCGGCTCGGATAGCGGTATCGGCAATGCCGTAATCCCCGGCTCCCAGCAGGATTTCCTCGCCAACGTCTCGTCCGACCGCATCTATTTCGATTTCGACCAGTATAATGTCGATGCGGAAGACCAGGCCACGCTGCGGAGCCAGGCGGAGTGGCTGCAGCGCAACCCCAATGTGCGGGTCACGCTCGAGGGCCACGCCGACGAACGCGGGACGCGCGACTACAACCTCGCGCTCGGCGAACGCCGCGCCAATGCTGCGAAAAATTATCTCGCCTCGCTCGGAATCGACCCGAGCCGCATTCAGGTCATCAGCTATGGCAAGGAACGCCCGGCCGAGCTTGGATCGAACGAAGCAGCTTGGGCAAAGAACCGCCGCGCAGTGACGGTCGTTATCGGGCAATAAGCCCCGTCCACCAAGGCCAGAGCGGTACCACCACAAAGGCCGCGGCGCACAGGAAAACACCGAAGGGGACCCGCCGCAGTGTCAGCGGCCGGTCCCCTTTTCCTCGGGAGAAGAGCGCCCACCCGATCCCGGTGAGGCTGGCAAGAAGCAGCAAGAGCGGCAATGCCTGCCAGCCCAGCCAGGTGCCAATGGCCGCAACCAGCTTCGGATCCCCGCCGCCCATGGCCTCGCGGCCGTGCGCGCGGCGCCAGCTCCAGGCAATGAGCGCAAGGGTCAAGCCGCCTGCGAGCGCCCCAAGCCAGCGCTCCAACAACGTCGTGCCCATCAAGGGACCCGCGAAGATGAGCCCCACGAGGGCCAGCAACGCGTTGAGCGGATCGGGCAGCCACATATGGCGGGCATCGAGCAGCGCGAGCGGCAGGAGCAACCACCCGAAAAGCGCCCAGATCCAGCCTTGCGCGCCCGGCATGAGCGCGAGCGCGAGCGTAGCAAGGAACGCGGACGCAAGCTCGACGCGGCCGTGGAGCTTGTCAATCGGTGCGCCGCACAGGCGGCAACGGCCGCGCAGCCATAGCGCCGAGAAAAGCGGTACAAGGTCTCGCGCTTCGAGCCGCGCGTTGCAGCCATCGCACTGCGAACGCCCGGCAAGCGAGCGCCCGGCGGGCCAGCGCAGCACGAGGGTCGCTATGAAGCTGCCGAGGACCCCGCCGATCAATGCCGCAAGAGCAATTTCCGCGCCCCAGGGCAGGCAGCCGGCGGCGGCGTCCATATCAGAAGCGACCGCTGGTCGTGAGCCGGAAGCTGCCCTCGCGGGCGCGAAAACCGAGCGCGGCGAGCGCGGCCGCCATTGCAGGATCCTTATCGACGATGATGGAAAATTCCGCCCGCCAGGCGCCGCTGCCATCGAAGCTTATCTTGAGCCGCTCCATTCCCGACTGGCTGGCGAGCGCTGCCTGCGCCCAGCCTTTCGAGCACGACAGCGGGCCTGAAAGTCCGCGGGACAGGTTGAGCCCCGCGATCGGCGCTGCGACCGTTAATTGTAGCCGTCCCCCGGCCTCGACGCATCGCCCCGCTGCGCCGAAACGGACCCTCGCCTCTTCGAAGCGTAGCGCCTCAACGGGAATATTGCCGAGGCCGCCCGATAAACTCGTCATGCCGTTGACGTTTGACAGTCCGCGGGGATCGCTGCCGTGCAGCCGTCCCGTCAGCGCCCCCAGCCGCGCATCGTCGCGCTCGAAGACGAGGTCGGTACGCCCAGTCAGCAATGCGAGCGGTGACAGGCGGGCCTGAAGCGTCCCGAGCGGCAAGGCGCCCAGCCGCGCGTCGACGATCTCGGCGGACCATACCGATCCCTTGACCGTCTGCGCGCTGAAGCCGGCGTCGGAGGCTCCCGAGAGGCCGAGCGCGAGCCGCATCGGAAAAGTTGCCATGATCAGCAGCAGCGCAAGCAAGGCTGCAACGCCGATCAATCGCTTCGGTGCGCGCGTCATTGGCCGCTTTTCCGGATGTCAGCGGTCATGCCCACCGTGCCGTCGCGGGCCGGTATGATGGTAAGCGCATCGAAGACGAAGCCCTGCGTTTCGAGCGAGGCGATCCATTCGGTGAGGACCGGCGCCTTGGCAGTCGCAATTGCGATGCTTGCCTGCCCCGCGCCGCGGGCCTCGTTGCGGTCGAGCGTCAGCCCGATCTCGCCCGCCGATTGCGCGAGAAATTGATCGATCGCAACAGCCTCCACCGCCGCTGCCACCGATTTCGCGGGTCGCTGCGCGAGCAACGCGATCTTGGCAGAAACCCGGCCCTCGCGCTCAACCGCAGCGCGGTGATTGTTTTCCAGATCGGCAAAGGCCGCATAGGCTGGACGTCCGAGCGCCCACAGGAGCACCCCCGCCGCCAGCGCTCCCGCCACGCCGACAAGCCAGCGCTCACGCTGCGAGAGGCCCGTCCACCAATTTTGCAGCTCTTCCCTCATGGCACCGCCCGGATCGTGATATTCGCGATCTGCTGTCCGTCAGGGCCCGCCATCGGCTGCGCAGTCACGCGGTAGCCTCGCGCCTGGAGCGCGAGCAGCACGCGGTTGAGATCCTCGACGCGCGGTGCTGCGAGCGAGGTCGTGAGCGTGCCATCGGTGCGGTGCGAGAGACTCTTCAGCGTCACCCCGGGCGTATCCTGCATCGCGCCGTAGAGTGCCGAGGCGGGTACGGAAAAAGCAAGCGGCCCGCCGCCCGCCGCGGCAAGGCGCCGGTCGATCTCGGCCTCCGCGGCCTCGGCGTCAGGGGCGCTCACCCCTGCCTTCTTCGCCGCCGCGACAACCGCCGCATCGGCGCGGCGCGTGTCGGAGCCGAGACGAACCGCACGCACGATGGGGATCGCAAGGCTGACCGCGACGAGCGCTACCAACATCCGCTTCCCCCACAGCATCACCACCGGATCGACGCCCCAGCGCCGCTTCGGCTTCCACGCCCCGCTCAGTAGATCGAGGGGCGGCGCGGCGAGCGACAACAGCAGCGCTTCGCGCATCCGTTCGGCATCGAGCGGCACGATCGCTTGCCCCGCAGCGATCAGCGGATCGAGTTCGGGGTCGGAGACATAGGCACGCTCATGTGTTCGCACGATCTGCTCGCGCCCAACGATGGCGGTCCACAGCGTGTCGGGTTCGGGCGGCGGGACCATGACACCCGCCGGCACGATCGCCGATGGCTCGAGACCGTGTGTAGCCAGCCATGCATTCCAGGCCGCCATCGCTGCGTGGGTCGTCACCGCTACCGGCACGGCCTGTCCTGCCGCTGGAGGCTCACCGGCCACCAGGTGGAGATCAGCGGGAGCGCCCAGACAATCCTTGAGCGCCTCCACCCGCGCCGCAGCCGCCGCCTGCGGTGGAGACGCATCAGGAAAATGGTGCCAGCGGACCGGAACATCAGCGGCGGGAGCGAGCACAATCAGCCGGTCCTCGCCGCCCGTCCCGCGAGGCGGGCGCCCCCAGCTCTCGACCCAGCCGTCGTCCTGCCCTGAATCGGTCACAACGCCGTCGTCGACCCTGAGCCAGGCGATATCGGCGGGCATGAAAGCGCCATCGAGCGCGGCGAGGGGCGGCAGCCAGAGAACGAGTGTCGACGTCATTTCAATCGCTCTCGCCCCAATCGCGGCGCACGATCGCCGGCGGCGCCATCCCCGCGGCCGGCGCGCCGCCCCAGGCATCGATGAGCGAGCGTGCCGTCAAATCCCCGTCCCCCAACCTCACCTGCGCCGTCAGCGCGAGCCATCGGCTCGTCACGCCCGCCTGGTCGCCGACGCCGCCCGGCGGGTCGAGCCGTTCCAGCGCGCGCGTCTGCCAGAATCCTACGCTGCTGCCATAGCCGCCGGCGGGCCGCGCGGCCAGCGCTGCCCGAGCATCGGCGAGGCTGATCTCGCCCGGCATCAGCATCGCGACCAGCGGCGCCCGTTCTGGAGTGAGCGTGTTGACATTGAGTTTCACCGGATCGGCGGCGGGAAGAACGCAGATCCACGGCGTCATCCGGGCATAAATCTTGAAGGTTACGCCGCGCACCGCGCGCCACTCACTGATGTGGGCCATCATGCGGTTGGCTGGGAGGTAACTTATCTCGAGCGCGCGATAAACGCCGTCCTCCGCGCCCAGCGGCGCTTCGTTGCTGTCGCTGTCAATCCAATCCGCGGTCGCCGCCGCGACCGACTCCGCCTCGCCGCGATCAACGCCGAGCAGCGCCATCAGTTCGCTAAACTGGCGAACCGCCACGGCCCGCTGACTGAACTTGCCAGGCGAGGTCTCGGCAACGAGGCTATTGAGATTGAAGCAATTATTCGCATCGCTGAGCCGCGCCCTCCCCTCTCCACCCGGCAGGGGCAAAATGAAATCGCGTTCCAGCCAGTCGCCCGCGAGGGTGAGCCTGGTCGGGTCGCGCGTCACCAGATCAGCGACCCGGCGCAGCGCGATCTGCTCGGCAGCAAGGCTGTAGGCGCGGCCTTGGTCAATCGCCGCAGCACTGCCCGCGATCCGCGCTGCGAGGGTCAACCGGTCGAGCGCCGTCGCCGCGATCACGGCCATCACCGCGACGAGCAACAATACGCTCAGAAGCGCTGCCCCGCGCTCGTCTGTACCGCGCATCATGGCAGGGGAGCCTGACGACCGGGCGGCACGGGCGGGACCGGCGCGGTGAGGAACAGAAGGACGAGCGGCGCGCGGCCGGTGCGCGTCAGCCGCACCTCGACCGCGCGCGGAAGCCGATCGGTGGGCCCCGAATTCCAGGCCTCACTCCAGTTGCCGGCTTCGTCGCGATAGCGAACCGCGGCGGCGCTCACCTCGCCCGCGAGCCTATCGCCTTCACCCAGCGGGGTGCCGTCGAGCATCGGTTGCGCCGCACGGCGCCATTCATTTCCCACGAGCGCATAGGCGACGCGCTCGACAGCCGGGCGCGGCCCCGCATCGCGCATGCCCGCGCCGCCGTGCACGAAGGCAAAGCCGGTTGCCGAACCGATGAAAGCGGGGACCGGCTCGCCCGACGGGCCGCGGGTCGCCCGCGGCAGGGCCTGCGCGAGATCGTTCGCCATCACCGCGCGCAACCGGTTGATTCCGCCCATTGCCTTTAATCGTGCCTGCACTGCGTCCTGCGTGTCGACGCTACTGCGCAAAAGCCCGACCCCCATGGCCGCGATCGCCGCAAAAATCGACAGCGCCACGAGCATCTCGACCAGCGTAAAGCCGAGGGCGGAATGGCCAGAACCCGTTCGCACCCGCCTGATCGAAACGCGGGAGGTCTTTCGATCCCCTCCAATGGGAGAAGCTGCCCTGAGCCATGTGAGGGCATGCGGACAACGCCAGAGACAAAGGACCTTCATCTCGCCGACCGGAGGATGGTGAGCACCGCCTGCCCGCGGCCGCGGTGGGGCCGGACGGTCAGGTCGATACGCAGCAGCTTGTCGTCGTCGGTCTTCGCGACGCGCTGGTCGACCCACCATTCGCGCCCCGCATTGGCCACGCGGCTCGTGCTCGCCCCGATCGTCGGCGGGGCAGGGTCGGTCCACAGCTCGACCGCTCGGTTCTGGGCGACGATGCCTGCCATGGTGCTTTCGTCAAGGTCACCCGCGGTGCGCACGGCATAGGCATCGAGCCGCACCAATGTCAGCGCCGCGATGCTGATGATGCTGAGCGCGACCAGCATTTCCAGAAGGGTGAAGCCGCCCTCGCCGGCTAGAACCTCACGGGCCACGGCTCACCTCCCCTGCCGCAGACACGCGCACGACCTCGCGCGCGGCGCCCCCCGTCAGCACGACAGTTTGCGGGGTCGGGCTGGTGCCGACACGATCGAAAAGGATCCGCGTCACGCCAGTGCCACTTTCTGCGTTGAAACGAAGCGCGTGGGGCCAGCTGCGCTGCTCGAAGGCACGGCCGGGGAGCGGTTGCCACGTGCCATCCACCCGCCGCGCAAAACCATAGCCTGACGGCGCGAGATTGACGGCGACGCTGCGCCCCTCGATCACGGCGACATCGCGCGCGGCGGCAAGGCGTGCAGCGAGCCTGTCGGCCTCGCCCCGGACGCTGCGTTCCTCTCCGGGGATAGTGATGACGACGGCCGTCGCGGCGAGCGCGAGAATGGCCAGCACGACCATCAGTTCGACGAGCGTGAAGCCGCGTTCGCCCGAAAAAGGCTCAACTCTCTCCGTGGATGTCGGCATTTTCATCTGTCCCGCCCGGCGCGCCGTCGGCGCCCATCGACCAGATATCGAAGGCGGCGCCATTCGGGCCCGGGGCCTGATACATATAGGGGCGACCCCAGGGATCCGCGGGGAGCTTCCTGATATAGCCGCCGCGGCGATAGCGTTCAGGCTGCGCCAGCGACGGCGGCGCGGTGACGAGCGCATTCAGCCCATCGCTTGTGGATGGGTAAACCATATTATCGAGCCGATACTGCTCCAGCGCACCTTCAAGCTGCGCGATATCGGCCTTTGCCTTGGTGACCATCGCGCGGTCCTGGCTCGGCAGCACGTTGATCATCACGACCGTCGCAAGCAGCCCGATGATGAAAATGACGACCATCAGCTCGGTCAGGGTAAATCCACGCTCGCCCCTGCGGCGAAATCGCGTAGCGGCGGGACGCGATGTGTCGAGCATCAGGCTAAGGATGAGCTTCATCAGCGACATTTTTCATAGTCCTGCAAGGTTCTGCAACTGGAGAATGGGCAACAGAATCGCGAGGATGATCAGCGCGACGCACGACCCCATCACGACAATTATGACAGGCTCGAGTAAGGCCATCGACGCGGCCGTGAAGCGATCGAATTCCCGCTCGAGATAATCCGCCGCGCGCTCGAGCATCGGCTCCAGCCGACCTGCGCTCTCCCCGCTCGCGGTCATGTAGACAAGAAGCGGCGGAAACACCCCCGTCTCGCGCAGCGCCGCCGAAAGGCTGCCCCCGGCGCGCACCTGATCGACGAGCGCAGCCGTCGCCCCGGCAAGCGCCGCGTTGCGGATCGTCGGAACGGTCAAGCGCAGCCCTTCGACCAGCGGCAGACGGCTGGACACCATCGTCGCGAGCGTCCGCGCGAAGCGCGCGGCGTAGAGGTCGCGAAGCAGCCGCCCGATGAGCGGCAAGCGCAGAAGTCGGGCATCGACGCGCGCCTTGAATGCCTCTCGGCGCATTGCGCTCACCCAGCAAAAGACCGCGAGCGCGATCAGCAATGCAAGGAGCCACCACCAGTTCGCCGCGAAATTCGAGAGGGCGATGACGGCGCGGGTCAGAAAGGGGAGCTGCTGCCCGACATCGGTAAACTGCTCGACGACGCGCGGGACGACGAAGATCATCAGCGCTGCGACCACGCCGATCGCAACCACCGCGAGCACGATCGGATAGGCGAGCGCCGCGACGAGCTTTCCGCGCACCACCGCCTGGCGTTCGAGGAGGTCTGCAAGACGCGCGAGGATGACCGTCAGACTGCCCGTGGTTTCGCCCGCCGCGACCATCGCACGATAAAGCGGCGGAAAGCTCGGCGCTTGCCGCGCCATCGCATCGGCGAGCCGGCGGCCTTCAAGAAGACCGGCATGAACGTCGCCGATGACGAGCCGCGCGCTTTCAGCCTCGCTCTGGCGCGTGAGGGTGCGCAGCGCTTCCTCGAGCGGCGCGACCTCGGCAAGCGTCGCAAGCTGCCGGGTGAAAAGCGCAAGTTCCTTGGCGGACAACCGGTTCCGGCGATAGACGAGCAGCGGGCGTCCTGAAGACGCGCGCGCGCCCGCGGGTTCAAGTGCGACAATGTGGAAATGCCGCCGGATCAGGTCGGCGCGCGCGGCATCGTCGTTCACCGCCCTCAGCCGCCCCTTGCGCTCGCGGCCCTGGCGGTCGATCGCCACATAGCGATAGTCAGGCATCGACATCCTCACGCCGTGCGACGCGGACCGCCTCCTCGGGCGTCGTCAGCCCCTTGGCGACCATCGCGCGCGCCGCGCCGGCGAGCGTGGGTGCCTTCAAGAAGGCGTGTCTGGCGATCATGGCCTCATCGCCGCCCGCATAGATGTAGCGACGGACCGTTTCATCGACCTTGATCGCCTCGAACACGCCGATGCGCCCCTTGAAGCCCGTGTGACCGCATGCCTCGCAGCCCCTGGGCCGCCAGATGACCGTACCGGCATCAAGTCCGAGCATTGCGGCGACGCCCTGGTCGGCCTGCATCGGTTCGCGGCACTGGTCGCACAGCCGTCGGACGAGCCGCTGCGCGATGACAGCACGAAGCGTCGAGGCGAGAAGAAACGGCTCGACCTTCAGATCCTTGAGGCGCGTTATCGCCCCCACCGCATCGTTGGTGTGGACGGTCGAGAGGACGAGGTGGCCAGTGAGCGAGGCCTGCACCGCAATGTCGGCCGTCTCGCGGTCGCGAATTTCGCCGACCATCACGACGTCGGGATCCTGGCGCAGGATCGCCCGCAGCCCCGCCGCAAAATCGAGCCCGACCTTCGCGTTGACCTGCGTCTGACCGACGCCGTCGACCGCATATTCGACTGGGTCCTCGACGGTCAGGATATTGCGCTGGCCGTCGTTCAGCTGCTTGAGCGCTGCGTAGAGCGTCGTTGTCTTGCCCGATCCCGTCGGGCCCGTGACGAGGATGATGCCATTGGGCTCCGCGAGCGCCTCGCGAAGGATGCGGTCGGCCTCCCCCGACAGGCCGAGCACATCGAAGTCGATCCCTGCCGTGTCCTTGTCGAGAATACGCATGACGACCCGCTCGCCGGCGCGGCTGGGGAGCGTGGATACGCGCACGTCGATCGCTTTGCCCGCGAGCGTCAGCGCGATACGCCCGTCCTGCGGCACGCGCCGTTCAGCGATGTCGAGCCGTGCCATCACCTTGATGCGGCTGACAATGACAGGCGCAACGTGCGGCGGCATTCGCAGATGCTCGCGCAGCACACCGTCGGTGCGCATCCGTACGACGAGTCCGCTTTCATAGGGCTCGATATGGATATCGCTGACGCCCTGCCGGACGGCTTCGGCGATAATGGCATTGATCAGGCGGATGGCAGGGGCGTCGTCGGCGCTGTCGAGCAGATCCTCGGCGCTCGGCACGGTGAAATCGAGATCGCCACCGTCGAGCGACCCCGCCATCGCGCTCGTCGCATCAACGGCATAATGGTCCGAGAGCAGCCGGTCGAAATCGGGAGCGCTGGCGCTGGCGACGCGCAGCGGCTGCGCAAGGTAGCGCTTCACCTCGATCAGCACGGCGGCATCGCTGCCTTCGCGCAGCGTAGCAATCCAGCGCCCGTCGCCATCGGGCGCGATCACCACACCGTGCGCGCGCGCAAAGCCGTAGGGAATGTCGACCGGCGCTGCGGGATGCGGAACGGCCGGGTCGCCGTCGCTCACGGCTGCTCTCCCTCCGCGCCGGCCGACGGCGGGATGTCGACCGGCAGCGGCGCCGCCGGCGCTATGGTGACGTCGGCGGCGCTGGGCGCGCTTGGAGCCGGCGGCACGGTGCCGAGATAATCGCGCACCAAGGCGTCGATCGCGGGCTCCCGGTCGGGATTACGCTGGAGCTGAAAGTCGCGGATATAGCCGTAGCGGCGCGCGGTGAGCGCGGCATTGTCCGCGCGATTGCGCAGGATCGTCGGGCGGATGAAAACCATCAGATTGGTCTTGGCACGGCTTCGGCTGCGGGATTTGAACAGCTCGCCAATCAGAGGAATGTCGCTGAGAAGCGGAATACGCTCGATCGTGCGGCGCTCATCATCATTGAGGAGCCCCCCGATCGCGAACATCTCGCCGTCATCGACGGTCAGCACCGTCTCGAACGACCGCTTGTTGAGGATGAGTTCAGCGTTGCGCGACGACACCGGCCCGGCGACGCTCGACACTTCCTGGCGGATGAACATCTTGACCTCGCCCGCGCCGTTGACCTGCGGTGTGACCTCGAGCTTGATGCCGACCTCCTCGCGCTGGACGGTGCGGAAGGCATTGTCGAAATTGTCGGAGAGCGCCTCGCCGGTGGTGATCGGCACCTCCTGACCCACGAGAAACCTCGCCTGCTGGTTGTCGAGCGTGACGATGTGCGGGGTTGCCAGCAGGTTTGACGTGGTGTCGGATTTCACTGCGTTGATGATCGCCCCAAAGACGGTATTCTTTCCGATGTCCCCCGCAAAGCCCGCAAAACCGCCGGTCGCCGAGAGGAGCGACGCTGCAGCGGCCTCCTGCAGGCTGTTGCCGAGCGAGCTGTTCTGCTGGGTCACGATGGTGTCGCCGTTCACCGTCGTCGTTTCCTGTGAGAGCTCGTGCGCGGCATAGGCGCCGCCAAGCGTCAAAATGTTGGGCGAGGCATTGCTGTAGCTCGTCGCGGCGAAGGGAATGTTCTTGCCACCGAGAAGGAACTGGACGCCGAGCTTCCTTGCCGCATCGTCGCCGATCTCGACCACGATCGCCTCGACCAGCACCTGCGGACGCCGGGTGTCGAGCTGCCGGATCAACTCGCCAAGCTGGCGCTGCACATCGGCATTGGCAGCGACGATGATCGCATTGGCGCCTTCGTAGCGGGTGACGATCGCGGGGCCACGCGCCGCGATGCTGCCCCCCGAAGCGCTTGTCGGGACAGGCACCGCAGCGGCCGCGGCCGCCGCACCGCCGCCTGCGTCGGAAGAGGAGGACGAGGCGGGGGACAGTCCCGCCTTCTGTGCGGGATCGCTGCCGCCTCCCACAAGTTGCTGCAACGTTGGGAGCAGGGTTTCGGCATTGGCATGTTCGAGCCAGTAGACGCGCAGCTCGGTGCCGCCCGCCGCCTTGCGGTCAAGATCATTCGCCATCGCGACGAAGCGGGCGACCAGCGCCTGGTCACCCCTCAGCGCGATTGCGTTGCTGCTATCGATCGGAACGATCGCAACCGGTGCCTGCGCCCCCTCGCCGGCGGCAGGAACCAGCGCCTGGAGCGCTGCCGCAATCTCGCGCGCACCGGCATTTTTGAGTGTGACGATCTGGCTTGTCGAACTGTCGCGGTCGATGCTGGCCGCAAGCGCGCGGATGCGCCGGATATTGTCGGCGAAGTCGGCGACGACGAGGCTGTTGGCATTGCGGTTCGCAGTCAGCGATCCTTGCGGGCTCACGAGCGGGCGCAGGGTTTCGACCGCCGACACCGCATCAATGTGCCGCAGGCGGATAATCTCGGTCACAAACTGGTTTTGGGCGGCACGCGCGCTTCCGATGCGGCCAGGCTGCGACGCCGCGCCGTCGATCGGCTGGATGCGATAGCTGCCGTTGGGCCCAGGCACCGCCACGAGCCCGTTCGAGCGCAAGGTCGCAAGAAAGATTTCGAAATATTCGCTGCGCGACAGCGGTCGGTCGGTGACCACCGATACCTTGCCGTTGACGCGTCCGTCGATCACGAAGGTGCGCCCGGTAACCCGCGCCGCATCCTGAATGAAGGCGCGAATGTCGGCGTCGCGGACATTCAACGTATATTGGGCAAGCAACGGCGCCGGGGCGGCAGAAGCCAGTGCGGCGGCGAGCATCAAGGACAGTTTGAGACGCATAAACCCTATTGTTTCGACAGGAAGATCGCGACGGGAACGACATTGGCGCCGCGCTCGACCTCAAGCGAGATGCGTGCGCCGGGCGTCAACTGGTTGGCAATGACCGCGGCGTCGCCCGCGGAGCCGATCGGGCGGCCGCCTACCGAGCGGATCACGTCCCCGGGACGCAGTCCGGAGGCTCGGAAGGCCGCACCGTCGCCCTGCGGCTGGACGACGAGCCCCGTCACCCGGCCGTTTTCGCTGCGCGGCGCAAAGGCAACCCCCGCTTTGATCGCCTCAGCCGTCAATTCGCCTCCGGTCCCGCCTGCTGCCGGTGGGACCCCGATCCCGGGTGTCGGCGCGGGCAACACCGAAGCGGAGACCGCAGCGTCGCCGCTCTGGTCGAGGAACAGGCTCTCACGCGCGCCGCCTCGATCGAGGGTGACGTGATCGAATGCGACGCTGGCGAGACGGACCCCGGGGGCGATCTCTTCGCCCACGGCGTAGCTCGCCTGCACTCCATCTTCGCCCGCAATGATCGCCGAGCCGCCGCCCGTCGCTTCGTTGATGTTGATGCCATAGAGCGTAAGGCCGAGCGAGGTAATGGTCGCGCTTGCCGGTCCTTGTGCGCCCGTGCGGAAGAAGGGGTCGAAGCCGGCAAACAGCGCGTGCCGTTCGGCGGGCGGCGCGATGGCCGCTGTCTGCGACTGCCAGGCTCCAAGAGGCGACAGTGGAACAATGAGCGCCCAGAGCAAGCGCACACACTGCCAGACGAGCAGCGATCCGATCAGCAGGAGGATAAGGTGCGGGACCAGTGCACGCGCCGACCGCGAACGTGGCCGCAGGAAGGCGGGCAGCGCACGCGGCAGCCGAATGGCCGATCCGGGCATCAGCGTCGCCATAGGATGTTCCTGTCCCCCAAACTGAAAAATACGGCCTCGCGAATCGCCTAGTAGCGATCGGTGACAATCAGTTGACGGGAAGATTACAGTTTTTTGTCGGAGGGGCGAGTCTGGTGCTGCCCAGCCACGTCAAACTTCTCCTCTATCGCGCGGCTATGGGCGGCTGAGCACGAAAGGCTGACCGGGGGACGAGCGGACAGCAGGAGCTGCGCTCCTGCCCCCCTCTGCCTTCGGCGCCCCCCCTCCCCAGCGCTGGGGCAGGGCGGAAGAGCTCAGAACTTCACCGATGCGCTGAGCGAGAAACGCCGACCGACCTTGTAGCGGTTGAAGTAGATGCGATTGGCGCCAAATTCCTGCACTTCCTCATAGCGGCGGGCGGTCAGGTTGCGCGCCTCGAACTTCAATTCGATTTCCTTGCCCATCAGCTGCAGCCCCTGACGCGCGACGAAGTCGAGCGAGAGGCCGGGCTTTTCCAGAAGGTCTGGCTGACCAGAGGGACCGCGGCTGGTGACCCGCGGACTGGCATAGGTGAGGAGCAGCGTTTGTTGCGAAAGCTGGTAGGTGTCCTCGAGCCCGATCTGGACGTTGACCAGATGATCGGATTGGCCCGTGAGCGGCGAGCCGTCGAAGAAATAATCGCCCGCGTTGCGCTCGGCGCCATTTATCGTCGTCGTGTCACCATCACGAACTCGGATCTTCGATCGGGTGAACGTGTAGTTGCCGATCAGGACGAGGCGGCGGCTCTGCCAGAAGGGGGCATCCGACACGGTCTCGAGGGGGACATGTTTCTGCAGCTCGAACTCGGCGCCATAGAGCATCGCTCTGGGCGCGTTCGCGTAGCTCGTATTCACCGAGGAATCGGAGATCGAAGTGTAAGCCTCGATCGGATTCTCGATCGACTTGTAGAAGGCGGCGGCGGAGACGCGCTGATCGCGATCGAAATACCATTCGTAGCGAGCCTCGGCATTCCACAGGATAGAATCGGTCAGCGACGGGTTGCCGCGAAACAGGCGGTTCGATTCAGGGTCCTGATAGACTTGCGCGACCAGCTCGCGGAATTGCGGGCGCGCGATCGTCTTCGACCCGTTCAGGCGGAGCTGCATGTCGGGCGCGACCTCCCATGTCAGGGTGACCGCGGGCAGCCAGTAATCGTTGCGCAGATCGGTTTGCGCGATCGCCGACGCGCCGCTGTTGAAGAGGTCGATCGGCGCAACCCTTTGCTTTGCATCCTCATAGCGCACGCCAGCATTGACGTTCAGCCCTGCCATCAGCCCCGCCTGGAGCTGGGCATAGCCAGCGTGGGTGGTGAGCTTGGCATCAAACGCCGCGGTGCCGTCCTGGGCCGAGGTTTCAAGCAGGGTGATGTCATAGAGCTGAATCGTCGCGTCGGAGAGAAGATAGTCGGGGCGCAGTTGCTGCACTGCGACCGGCAAGTTAGAGGCGCGATACTGGAACGCGCGGCGCGACGAGACCCGGTGCGTATCGCTGTAGGCATAGCCGGTCGTCACGGTGAACCCCGGGGCGAGCCTGTAGGAGAGGTCGACACCGCCCGACCACAGATTCTCATCAAGGTCCGAAAAGGCAATCGTCGCGTCACCCTTGTTGCCGCCGAGATCGTTGACGAACTTGTCGCCGGCCGGGTCCTGCCCGGCAGGCAGGTTGGTGCGGACATAGGTGAAGCTTCTCTCATAGGGCGCCTCGCGCTGCGAATTGGCGTAGCCGCCGCGCAGGTCGACGCTGAAGCGGTCGAATTGGAATTCACCCACGAGCTGCGTGTTGATGAGCTGCCGCTCGTACCAGGCGGTGTCCTGTTTCATGATGTCGCGGTCGGACTGGTTTCGGTCGGTGCCGAGCGCAAGCCGCGCCTGCTTCAGCGTGTCGCGGATATAGAGGCTGGTCCAGCGAATCCTGTGATCGCCCAGTTCGAGCCCCAGGCCGAGCAGGCCGTTCACCAATATGCGGTTGTCGGTGACGAGGCGCCTGTAGCTCGTCTGCGGATCGCCCGAAAGGTCGGCATTGACCGATGTCTGCTGCAGCGTGTCGCGCGTACGCCACTTGTTGCTGATCCCCGCGGTTGCAATGATCCCGAGCGCGCCGCCCGCCAGCGGAAGCGTCGTGCCGCCGGTCAGCCCCGCTGACCAGTTCACGGGAATATGATTATTCTGCTGGAGCAGCGTCGTCGGCGCGTTGACGAGGTCCATCGCGATCGCTTCGAGATCCTGCGCGCTGAAGTCAGCGCCTTCGAGAATCGGCTTGCCGCTGGCGAGTGCCACTGCGAGCGAGCGCGGAATGTCGCGCGTGCCGTCGTCGAAGCCGGTCCAGTCGGTGCCGCCGCCATTATAGGTGTAGCCGAGCTGGTTCGTCGTCTCGCTGTCCCAGCCTGTTCCGCCCGACAGGGAGAGAAAGGTCTCCTCGGGGCTGGCCTTGGTCGTGAGATTGATGACGCCACCGCCGAATTCACCGGGGAAGTTCGCCGAATAGCTCTTCTGGACCAGAGTCGAATCAATCACGTTCGAGGGAAAGATGTCGAGCGGAACAACGCGCTTCAGCGGCTCCGGGCTGGGCAGCGGCGAACCGTTGAGCAGCGCAAGCGAATAGCGGTCGCCGAGCCCGCGGACATAGACGAAACCGCCGCCGACGACGCTGAGGCCGGTGACACGCTGGAGCGAGCCCGAAATATCGCCCTCCCCCGTGCGGGCAATGTCTGCTGAAGAGAGAAGCGAAACCACCTCCGGCGTCGCGCGCACGACATTCGGCGTGAAGCGGCCATTGACGACAATCTCGTGCCCGCCGCCGCCGGGGATCGAAACATCGCCGTCTTCGCCGGGCTGCGGCGCGAGGTCGGCGGAGGCGTCTTGCGCCAACGCCGCTGGCGCAACGAGAGCGGAGCTGAAAAGAAGCAGGCTGGCAAAGATCGGCCGCTTGGTCATGTCGATTGTCCCTGAGACTATGCAAGGAGGGGAGCGGGCCGCCGTCCGGCGTGCCCGCTCCCCGAATGGATCGCCGGCGGTCAGCTTGTCGGCAGGCTGGTACAGCTGCCGCTGCTGGCGCCGAAGCTCGCGGTCGCCGAGTTGCAGGTCCATCCCTGGTACCAGGTGTCACTGGCGTCGCGGACCGCGCCGACATAGGCGGTGGTATCGAAGAAGGTGTTCAGCGTCTTTGCATCGAAGGCGGTGAAGCCTGTCTCTGTGGCGCCATTGACAATCAGGCTGGTGAGGGACGGCACGTAATCAAAACGGTTATTGGTACCCGCGGTGAAGATTGTCCGGACCTCGGTATCGGTGACCGCCGGACTACCGCCGCCGCGGAAGGGGCGGCTGCCGCACTTCAGCGAAACCGAGAAGAACTTCGGCGGCCCCTGCTCGTCCGGACCCGTCGTTTGGGTGGTCGAGCTGCTGTCGATCCGGATGCATGAGGTGTCGGAGGTGATCAGACCATTGACGAAGCTATAATCGGCGCCGCCGCGGATGCGGATCGCGGCGGCGTTGCCCGCCGCGGCGTTACGGTGGATGAAGGTGAAGTTGGAAATCGTCACGTTCTGGCGCGGCACCGCATTCTCATTGCCGTCCGAGTCGATTTCCATCATCGAGTCGCCCACCGAACCGCCGGCGCGCTGCACCGCGATCGCATATTGGATGTTGCCCTTGTAGCCGACGTCGGTGTCGAAGCTGTCGTCTTCGGCGCCCGTCACGATCATATATTTGAAGTTCGCCCGGCCGCCGAAGACCTCTATTCCATCGTCCGAGCTGTTGTGGATCTGAATATGGTCGATCTGGGTTCCCGACCCGACCCCCGAAGGGGTGAGGCCTTGGAGCTCCTTGTCGGCGCTGAGCACAAAGCCCGAATATCGGATCTGAACATAGGAGAGGCGCCCCGAATTGTCGGCGGGCTGCGCGCCCCCATAGAGCGCGTTCGACGTTCCTTCGGTATCGCGTTCGCACGCGGCCGTGCCTTCCGCAGCGCCGGGCGCAAGGCAGTCCGTGACCGGGGCGCGGCCGAGCAGCACGACGCCACCCCACAGCTGCGACGTGTCGTCCGTCGCGGTCCCGACGACATTGCCGCGACCGGTGAAGATGATCGGCTGGGCCGGGGTGCCGACCGCATCAATGCGGTTCCCTCGATTGACCACCAGATAGGAAACGCCCGTCGAGCCGAAGATGATCACGCCCGGATCGATCGTCAGCGTGACGACATTATTTGTACTCGCGGCGCCTTGGTCTGTTCCCACATCGACGCGGCCCGGCAGCGAGTAAATGACGCCGGCAACCTTGGGGATCGCGGTCGAGGTGTTGAAGCGTGACGGGAAGCCGCAGTTGCGCCACGTCCCTTCGGGGCCGGTAATCGTGCCCAGATCGCTTAGTTGATCATTGCCCGCAATCGTCGGGCATTGAGCAGCGGGGGTGACGCTTGCAGGGGTCGGGGTAGGCGTCGGAGTTGGTGGCGGGGCAGGTGTCGGCGCCGGAATGACGATCACCCCCTCGCCCGGCGACGCAACCCCGTCGGCCCCGCAGGCCGCCAGGACGGAAGACGCCACGCCGCTGAGCATGACCAAACGAACGCGCGCAAAAGCCGCCATGAAAATCTCCGCTTCCCTGAACGCGCCCGCCGGACGGGCGCCCCTGATGAACATGCCACCGGGAAAGGAGCAGTATCGCGCCCCGCGCCCCCGGCAATGCTCCGACTAGGATGATTCGGTGACGCTCTGACGGTAGAGCGATGACATTTTGGAGACTCTTCCGGGTCGCTCCCGTGACATGTGTCAAGGCGGCCCGAGCCGGTATTTGCGCGCGGAAAAAAATAAATGCGGCGAAGCTCGCTTGCATCACCCGAAAAGCTTTGCTAGGCGCCCGCACCTACCTGGTACCGGGATCGTCCGGACCATCATGATGTGCGGTCGTGGCGGAACTGGTAGACGCGCAACGTTGAGGTCGTTGTGGCCGAAAGGCCGTGGAAGTTCGAGTCTTCTCGACCGCACCAGTATCCCTTGAAATAAAGGCTCTTCCCCGTGAACGGGGGATGAGGGTGGATCAGACCCGATTGATGACGCCATTCCAACCGCAAAGAGCGGCTCTTCCCCGTGAACGGGGGATGAGGGTGGATCAGACCCGATTGATGACGCCATTCCAACCGCAAAGAGCGAGCACGCGCAAGCGGTAGTTGTGAAAGTTGCGGAAGCCGAACGCGCGGCGCGAGATCATCTCCATCTTTGTGTGAAAGCCCTCGGTGATTCCATTGTTCCTGGAAAAGCGCCACATGCGGGCGACGGGCTCGAGCCAGCTGGTCAGGGTATCGGCGAGGGACTTGAGGGGGCTGGCGGCGAACTGATCGATCAGCCTGAGCAGGTCGGGGATAAGCTGGCTGGCCTTTTTGGCATTGAGGGATTTTTGCGTCAGCAGGAGGGCCATGTCCTGCTTGGCAGTGTAGAGGGCTTCGAGCACCGGATTGGCTTTCAGGTAGACGGCCAGCCTTTTGCGCTGTTCTTCGCTTAGCTTCCATCGATGGCGCCGCATCAAACTGAGCAGCCCGCGATTCTTTCGGCCCTCGGGATCGAAGCGCTTCCATCCTTCGAGGAAATGCTGGTTGAGCAGCCGAATGACATGGAAGCGATCGGCGACGATCTTCGCGTTCGGAAAATATTTGCGGGCGATTGCGCGATAGGTTTCCGACAGGTCCATCACGATGACCTTGACCTTGTCGCGCCCTGGCAACCTTCGCAAATAGCTTCGTAAACTGTCTTCCGAGCGTCCCGGGACGACATCGTAGACCTTGTGATTCTTCAGATCGACAAATGTCGTCGCATAGCCTCTCTTGCGCGAGAAAAAATGCTCGTCGATCCCCAGGACCTGCGGGCAGGTCCGACCGGACAGCTCCGAGACGCGCTGTTCGATGAAATGATGATACCAGCGCTCGATGGTTGCACTGCCGATCGCATGGGTGCTCGTCAACTGGCTTTGGCTGATGCCTCCGTGGTGACCGTCGAAGACCTCAAGACGGTACGTCTCCGTCGCGCGATAGCGCGGACGGATGCCCGAAAAGCGATGACGGAAATAGCGGCCGCAACCGGCACAATGATATTTGGGCACCGCAAGGTGCACGATCAGGATCTGGTTGCCTTGACGCGTGTGCTTGAGCTCGCGCTCATAAGTCGCCTTGATCCGCAGCCCCCCGTGGCCGCAATAAAGGCAAACAGGCCGCTTCGTTGGCCGCGCCCACACACGAATGTCGCGTCGCCGCTCGACACGGACAATCTCAACATCCGACAGCCCTAATATGCCGTCGATTCCCTGATCAGCCTTCTTCTTCATCAGACTTGTCCTTCCTATGACAAGTCTAACCCAATTTCCCTCATCCCCCGTTCACGAGGAAGAGCCGCGCGACACCATGTGACCGCCCGTAGTGAAAAATGACGATTGTTCAATTCGCAGTCGGATAAGCGATGACTCGATCGGCACGGGCGTCAAAATGGCAGCAAATCGCGCGCCACTGGGACCCCGCAGTGCGAATTCCGCGCCATAGAATGACCATAGGTGCATTTTAATGGCGAAAAATTAGCGATTGACAAAAAATTATCGAGCGTCATCTCTTATGGTGCAGCGCACAATAAGACCATTGGTCAGTTTGCGGCGCGGTGTGATAAGGGGATTATCGATGCCGAAGAATGTCATCCGCCCATTGGGTCTCTCGACTATCACCTCGTTGGCGCTTTTGCAGAGCACGGCGGCGCATGCGCAGGCCTTGCCCGATGCAGATGCCTCCACCTCCGGCATGGAGAGTGGCGACATCGTCGTCACCGCCCAGCGCCGCGAACAAAAGCTGCAAGACGTACCGATAGCGATCACGGCGGTGTCGGCGGAAGAACTTTCGTCGCGTAACGTGTCCGATCTTCAGTCGATCTCTTCGATCGCCCCGTCGGTCCAGATCACCGGGGCGGGCGGCGTCACCGGCAATCACCAAGTCGCGATCCGCGGAATCTCGGGACAGGGCAGTCCGATCGGAACAGCACAGCCCGTCGCGACCTATATCGATGGCGAATATCTCCCCACGACCGATGCGGGCTTCTTCACCTTGGACGATGTCGAACGCGTCGAAGTTTTGCGGGGCCCGCAAGGCACGTTGTACGGCCGCAACTCCACCGCAGGTGCGATCAATATCATCACGCGACTGCCCGGAGACGATCTCCGGGCGGGCTTTGACGTGAGTTACGGAAACTATAATCACATCCTTGCGCGGGGGTCCGTGAGCGGCCCGCTCACTGATGGCCTGAGTGCCGGCCTTTCGGCGAGCTACGAATCGCGCGACGGCTTTGTCAAAAACAGCACGACCGGAAATACGCTCGACGATCTGACATCTTACGTCGTTCGCGGGAAAGTGCATTATCAGTCACCCGATGAGAGCTTTTCGATTTTGCTCGCGGCGGACACATGGAGACGCGACAACCCCTCGACGATCTGGAGCTCTCTCTACGACCCCACCAACACGGTTTTTATCGGTTTACCCAATCCCGACTCGGTCACTTACCCGGCGGAAGTCGATGCGACCTATCGGAATGACAACCGTTCCGAAGGTCAGGTGCTTACGCTCAATTACAAGGCCACGTCGGACCTCGCGTTCACTTCGATCACGTCGCACCGCAGCTATCGCGCCGATATTGCCTATTTCACGCCGATCTTCAATCAGGCGGGCGGATCGGAAATTCGTCACAACACCTTCAGTTCGGAATTCCGCTTGGCCTATACCGGCAAGATCCTGACCCTGACGGCCGGCGTCAACTATTATCGGAACGATCAGCTCTATGCGACCCAGTCGCCACATGGCCTCGGCATAACGCTTCCCCTCACGAGCCCGCGCGACACCTCCAATCTCGAGGCATTCGGGATATTCGGCCAGGCCGAAGTCGCGGTGACGCCCAAACTGACCCTTATCGCAGGTGCCCGCTATATCCACGAGACACAGGATTTCGTGATCGACTACACCCAGGCCGTGACGCCCGCACCGCTGATCACCGGGACGGTCAAGGCCGACAAACCGATCTTCAACGGGGGCATCAACTACAAGGCCACGCCCGATATCCTCCTCTATGCCAAGGTCAGCCAGGGCTATCAGGCGCCGGGCTTCAACAGTTCTGTCAGAACGACAACACCCTTCATCACGTTCGAGCCCGAGAGGCTTCTGGCTTATGAGGCCGGGATAAAGTCCGAATTCTTCGACCGCATGCTCACTCTCAATCTGGCGGGCTTCTATTACGACTATAGCGATCTGCAGGTAAAAAACATCGTCGCGGTCGGTGTGCAGGTCATCGACAACGCCGCCAGCTCCACGATCAAGGGGGTTGAGGGCAGCCTCGTCCTTCGCCCGGTCGAGGGTCTGACGCTGAGTGGGGACATCTCCTGGACCCACGCGACCTATAAGGAATTCTGCGAGGGAAACGGCGGCAGCGCTCCGCCGGCCGGCGATCCGGCGTGCACCAACAAGAACGGCATCGCCGGCTGGGATCGCGCGGGCAATTATATGAACAACTCGCCAAAATGGTCAGGCAGCGTTTCTGCCAGCTATACGCATCCCGTCGGACCGGGAGAGCTTCGCGCCACAGCGGGTTATAGTTTCTCTTCGCGTGCCTATTTTTCACCGGCGAACGAGATCGCAGTCAGCCGCGGAGCCGTCAACAAACTCGATGCGCGCGTCGGCTATCGGTTCGACGGGTTCGAAATTTATGCCTATGGCCAGAATCTGACCAATCAGCGCTTTGCCTCTTTCCCGATCAGAGCGCTTTATACGCCAATCAATTTCGTGGTGAGCCCGCCGAACGATCCGCGGACCTATGGCGTCGGTATTCGCTTTACCTATTGATCGATCGGCGCCCCCTCCGCCCGACGATCGCAGGGGTGCGGCGGCTGCAGAAATCCGGGATCTGCTGAGCAGGGATGCGTATAACAGACCTGCCGCTTCGCCTTTTGCCCCAAGTGTACTTCCGCCAGGAGCAAGTCCGTGCCCCACCTTCGAGCCGACATCGCCGGAACGCGGCACAATTTTGACGGCATGAAGCATTTGCTCGCCGCTGCGAGTCCTCCACGCTCGGGGGATGAACTCGCGGGCATCGCGGCGGAGAGCGCGGAGCAACGCATCGCGGCACGCTTCATTCTGGCCGATCTGCCGCTCCGCGCGCTGCTCGATGCGCCGGTCGTGCCTTATGAATCCGATGAAATCACACGCCTGATCGTCGACGGGCACGACGCGGCGGCATTCGCGGCGATAGCCCATCTGACCGTAGGCGGTTTTCGCGATTGGCTGCTTTCGAACGAAATCGACGGTGCCGCTATCGCCGCGGCTTCGCCGGGGATCACCCCCGAAATGGCGGCCGCCGTATCGAAGCTGATGCGCAATCAGGACCTCATCGCGGTCGCGCGCAAGCTGAGTGTCGTGACGCGGTTCCGCAATACGATCGGCCTCCCCGGCCGCTTGTCGGTACGCCTCCAGCCCAACCATCCGACCGACGACCCGGCAGGCGTTGCAGCGTCGATCCTCGACGGGTTGCTGATGGGTGCCGGCGATGCCGTGATCGGCATCAACCCGGCCACCGACAATCTTCAGGCCACCGAGAAACTTCTGCACCTGCTCGACGAGATCCGACTTGCCTATGCGATGCCGACCCAGTCATGCGTGCTGGCGCATGTCACGAACACGCTTGAGCTGGTGCGATGCGGCGCGCCCGTCGATCTGTGCTTTCAGTCAATTGCAGGGACCGAGGCCGCCAATCGCGGCTTCGGGATCGACCTCGCTCTGCTCAGAGAAGCGCAGGAGGCAACGCTGTCGCTCGGCCGCGGTACGGTCGGTCAGGACTGTATGTATTTCGAGACGGGCCAGGGCTCATGCCTGTCTGCCGACGCGCACCATGGGGTCGACCAGCAGACCCTAGAGGCGCGCGCTTATGCTGTGGCGCGATCCTTCCGGCCGCTGCTCGTAAACACCGTGGTCGGTTTCATAGGCCCCGAATATCTCTACGATGGCAAGCAGATCGCGCGGGCAGCCCTTGAGGATCATTTTTGCGGCAAGCTGCTCGGCCTGCCGATGGGGGTGGACATCTGCTACACCAATCATGCCGAGGCCGATGGGGACGATACCGATACGATCCTCACCCTGCTTGGCGTGGCCGGCGTCACCTTCATCATGGGCATTCCCG
Source organism: Sphingopyxis sp. 113P3 (assembly GCF_001278035.1). NCBI lineage: Bacteria > Pseudomonadati > Pseudomonadota > Alphaproteobacteria > Sphingomonadales > Sphingopyxidaceae > Sphingopyxis > Sphingopyxis sp. 113P3. The sequence goes on along the minus strand of NZ_CP009452.1, from coordinate 652,255 downwards.
GCGCCGACGACATCATGCTCAACTATCAGTCGACGAGTTTCCACGATGCGCTCTACCTGCGCGAGGTGCTCGGGTTACGGCCTGCGCCCGAGTTTGAGGAATGGCTGCAGGCGATCGGCCTGTCGCGCAATGGCAGAATAGCCGGCAACATGCCAGCGGCGCTCCCGCCGGACCGCATCCCGGCCTTGAACCGCGCCCATGGCTGAGGGACCGGCCCTTCCGGACCAGTTGCGCGCGCTGACTCAGGCGCGCGTCGCGTTGGGCAGGGCTGGCCAGTCGATGCCGACGCAGGCGCTGCTGGCCTTTCAGCTCGATCACGCCCGCGCCCGCGACGCCGTTCACACCGAGCTTGCAGTGGAAGAGCTCTCCGCCGCAGTCGGCCAGCCTGTGATCGATGTGCGCAGCCGAGCGCAGAGCCGCGCGGAATATCTCAAGCGCCCGGACCTTGGCCGGATGCTGGCGGAAGCGGATATGGCCAAGCTTCCAGCCTCGGGCGATACGCTGGCGATCGTGGTGGCGGACGGCCTGTCGGCGACCGCCGTACATATGCACGCGGCCCCCATGGTGGCTGCGATCTCCGAGCGGGTGGCGGGGTGGCGGGTCGCGCCGATCATCGTTGCCCGTCACGCGCGCGTCGCGCTCGGCGACGCGATCGGCGCAGCCCTGGGCGTCGATCTGGTCGTGGTCCTGATCGGCGAGCGGCCCGGCCTCAGCGCACCGGACAGCCTCGGCGCCTATCTGACCTGGCAACCCCGCCCAGGACGACGGGACAGCGAGCGCAATTGCGTATCCAACATCCGGCCGCCGCATGGGCTCGGCTATGGGATGGCGGCGGACACCATCGTCCGTCTGATCGAGGGAGCGCGGCAGATGCGCCTGACCGGGGTCGCTCTGAAGGACGGGGCAGCCGGCCAACTGCCTGCCAGTCCGGCCTTGCTTCGCGAGCCTTGAACCGCCGACACCGTCAATCAGCCGCTCAGGACTGCAGGCTCTTCGTGTTCATCGCTCGCCATTGTCCCCGGCGGGACATTTTTCCATCTGTGCACGCCCCCCAAAAGGCCCTGTGCCGCCTCACGCATCGCGCGGACGCTAACCGGATTTTCTCGAAAATAGCCACTTTTTAACAGCGAGAGCCCGCCCATCATCAAAGCCAGCCCATGAGAATCAACCCGGCATTGCCTTGCAGAATCTTAAAATGCGCTGCGCGTTGACATCATAGGCCCCCAGCCGAGAGTCTTTTGCCTCTGCCAGATCTGCCTCGACCTTCGCTTTGCTTCTCGCGGATCGGGCAAGATCCCAGGCCGATCGAGCATGCGTCTTAACCGGTGCCCTGCGACCGCTACTTGGTGCGCGCGGGGCGGCATCGCGGATCAGACATGTCTGAATATAGGACCACTCCCGCGATCAGGAGAGCGCCCGGCTTCACCGAACGGAGGAACAACATCAGGAACCCGGTGACCGCATGGAGCGAAAGAATATCCCGCCACCAGATCCCAAAGCCGTGTAGCAATCCAAACAGAAGGAGAATGCTCAGGTGGCGGAGCAGTGTCCTTCCCTCTTTTCCATCAGAAAGCGCGTCACCCACAAGAACCAGCGGGTCGTGTCCCATTTGGTGGTGTAGCTTCTCGGGCGAAGCCTTAGCGATCTCCGGCGAAGCCGGGTTGATCATTCTGCCATGGCGGGCAGCGTGATGATGGCATTATCGCTTAATCCCGAGACGCTCTCAAGGGTCATGTAGCGGCAACGCTGGACCGCCCATTCATCATTTTGTTCGAGCAGGATGGCACCTACGAGGCGTGTAATCGCCGCCTCGTTGGGGAAGATGCCGACGACGTCGGTGCGCCGCTTGCTCTCGCCATTGAGTCGCTCGATTGGGTTGTTTGAGTGCAATTTGGTGCGATGCTGCGCGGGGAAGGTCATGTAGGCCAGGACATCCTCTTCGGCATCGTCCATCAGCCTGGCGAGCTTTGGAACGGTGGGCCGCAGCTGGTCAGCCACGCTACGCCACTGCGCCTTGGCCGCCTCGGCAGTGTCCTGCGCGAAGGCGGTGGCGATGAACGCCGACACGACGCGGCGGCCACTCTTGCCCGCATGGGCCTGCGCATTGCGCATGAAGTGGACGCGGGGGTTGTTGAAAAAGCTCCCGCCGTGTGATTCACTTGCATTTGATCGGCGAGGGAGGCGGCATGCTGGGGCGCAAGGAACGAGATCAACTGGAACTGTTCATTACGGGATCGCTGCGCCAGCTCATTCCCGACGAGCACATTCTGGTTCGGGTCGATGCCGTTTTGGATCTTTCCTGGCTGCGCGACGAGATCACCGATCTATACTGCATCGACAATGGCCGGCCGGGCATCGATCCGGAGGTCGCGGTTCGCCTGATGCTCGCGGGTTTTCTGCTCGGCATCGTCCATGATCGGCGGCTGATGCGTGAGGCGGCGGTCAACATCGCGATCCGCTGGTTTGTCGGCTATGGGCTGCACGAGCCGTTGCCCGACCATTCGTCACTGACGCGCATTCGCCAGCGTTGGGGGGCCGAACGCTTTCGCCGGATCTTTGAGCGCACAGTCCAAGCCTGCGTTGCCGCCAAGATTGCGACCGGGGAAGTCGTCCACCTCGACGCCTCATTGATCCGCGCGCATGTGAGCTGGGATTCGCTAGCCGTCCGCCATGTCGAGGCGGTCGCCGAAGCCAACGACGAGGCGCTCCGAGACAGCCGGCAGAGCGGCAAGTTCAAGAAGGTCTGCGTGACCGATCCCGACGCCACGATGGCGACAAACGGCCGCAACCGCCGCCTTGAACCGGCCTACAAGCAACACACCGCTGTCGATGACGTGGCCGGCGTCATTGTCGATGTAGAGATCGCAACGGGTGAGGAGAATGAAGGCATGGCGGTTGCAGGACGGCTCGATGCAGTGGCCGCGACCACCGGCCAGGCGATCACCACCGCGACGATGGACGCCGGTTACGCCTACGCCAAAGTGTTCCGCGCGCTGGAAGACCGTGAGATCGAAGGCATCGTCCCAGCCAAGGCGGAGCCCCCGCCGGGCAAGGTCATTCCTACGCGCCGCTTCAAGTTCGATGCCCGCCATAATGTCGCGCGTTGCCCCAAGGGCAAGATTCTACGTCCGAAGGGCAAGCTGCATCGCGGCGCCTTCCAGTATTTCCACGCCCGCGCCAAGGATTGCGGCAGATGTCCGCTCCAGGCACGCTGCGTGAGCCCTTCACGCCGTGCCCGCGTCGTCGTGTTCAACGTCAATCACCCTTCGCTGCTGCGGGCGCGACGCAAGCGGAGCCGATGGAGCAACCGCGAAGAACGGCTCTATCAGCGTCACCGCTGGCGGGTCGAAGGCGTTCACGGTGAAGCCAAGACTTGGCACGGGCTTGCCCGCGCTGTCCGGCGCGGCCTCGACAATATGCGCATTCAGGCCTTCCTGACGGCCGCCGCAATCAATCTCAAGCGGCTAGCTGCCGCCCTCATCTCGCTAATTTGCGCCGTCTTAACCGCCGGTGTCGCCGAAAATCGTCCCCCCAGGTACCTCACAGTTCAATAGCGCCCAAAGGGTGGAAATCCGAGGAACAATCCCGTGGTCTACATCAAATCGCAATGATAGCGGCTTTTTCAACAACCCCACGCGGCAGCGTTGCCAGGTGGCGCAGAACACCTTGGCGACGGCCGCCTTGATCCCCTCGTGAGAATCGGAGATGACCAGCTTCACGCCCCGCAAACCGCGACGCGCAAGGCTGCGCAGGAACTCGGTCCAGAACACCTCAGCCTCGGAATGGCCGATCGCCATGCCCAATACTTCGCGCCGACCGTCACTGTTGACGCCCACCGCGATAATGACGGCGACCGAGACAATGCGGCCCGCGCGGCGGACTTTTATGTAGGTAGCGTCCATCCACACATAAGCCCAGTCGCCTTCGATGGGACGCTCGAGGAAGGCCGTCACCCGCTCGTCGATCTCTTCGCACAGCCGGCTGACCTGGCTCCTGGAGATACCGCTCATCCCCATGGCCTTGACCAGATCGTCGACCGAACGGGTTGATATCCCCTGGATATAGGCTTCCTGAATGACCGCCGTCAGCGCCTTCTCCGCCATTCGGCGAGGCTCGAGAAAGCAGGGAAAGTAACTGCCTTTGCGCAGCTTGGGGATCTTCAGCTCGACCGTGCCCGCGCGGGTCTCCCAGTCCCTGTCGCGATAGCCGTTGCGTTGCGCGAGCCGATCCGCATCCTTCTCGCCATAGGCCGCACCCGTCAGCCCCCCCACTTCCAGTTCCATCAGGCGCTGCGCGGCAAAGCTGATCATGTCGCGCAGAAAATCTCCATCGGCGCTCTTCCCAACCAGGGCATTCAAGTCCATCTGATCATTGGTCATCGGGGTTCTCCGTAAATTGAGTGTTTGCAACCCAAGCTTACCGGAGTTCGCCGATGACCACCCGCGAAACTGACCGGACACTACAGCGCTTTTTCGATTAGCGCGTGTCCGGTCAGCTTCGCTACCCGCACAACCTACACCACCGCCGGGGACACGACCTCTCCCCCCCCCCCGGAGCGCGCAGGGCTCGCTCCGAATTTCTTGTCCGGTGTTTTCAGCGACGTTTCCAAACGCGAATTCTCCTGCAGTCGGCCGCTTTCCGGGCTAACCGACACTACATCGGCGGCCATTCCTCGACCTTGAGCGCGACGCCTTTCGCGGGCCGCCAGCCTGCAATCGCGAACTTGTCCCAATTTCCCTTGGCTAGAACGCTGCGGTACCATGCGAGCGCATGCGCTTTGTCGGTCGTCATCCAACACGAGCCTCGTTCATTCTTTTCGTCTTCGACATATTTATTGAACTGGCCGACAAAGCTGTCGGAATAATAGCCCGTGATCGCGCGAACCTCGTGACTTTCCTTCGGGTCAGGACTCATTGATCAGAGCCAGAATATGACGGTCGCGGCGAGAGCGACGGCGGAGAAGAAGGCCTTCGGGCACCGATCGTAACGGGTTGCGACCCGCCGCCAGTCTTTCAGGCGACCGAACATGATCTCGATACGGTTGCGGCGTTTGTAGCGGCGCTTGTCGTATTTGACGGTCTTGTTTCGTATTTTCCGGCCCGGGATGCAGGGCGTGATGCCCTTTTCCTGCAAGGCGTCACGGAACCAGTCGGCATCATAGCCTCGGTCGGCCAGCATCCATTGTGCCTTGGGCAGGCTGTCGAGCAAGGCGGCCGCGCCCGTATAATCGCTGACCTGCCCGGCGGTCATGAAGAAGCTGATCGGGCGACCATTCGCATCGCTCACGGCATGCAGCTTGGTGTTCATGCCGCCCTTCGTCCGGCCGATCAGGCGCCCCGGACCCCCTTTTTTACCCCAAGGCTGGAAGCCGTGCGGTGCGCTTTGAGATAGGTCGCGTCGATCATGATCGTCTTGCGATCGGGAGCCCGAGGTGTCGCCAGACCTTCCATCATGCGGATGAAGATGCCTTTGTCGCTCCACCGCTTCCAGCGATTATAGAGCGTCTTCGCCGGGCCATATTCCCTCGGCGCATCCCGCCACCTCAGCCCATTGCGATTGACGAAGATGATCCCACTCAAAACGCGCCGGTCATCGACACGCTTGCGGCCATGGCTCTTCGGAAAATAGGGCTGAAGGCGGGCCATCTGCTCGTCCGTCAGCCAGAATAAATCGCTCAAATTCAGGCTCCTTCGCGGCCGCCTGAATCATAATCGCCACCTCAAATCAATGGGTCCTGACCCTAGGGGGTTTTGCGCTCCTCGATGGAAGCCTCATTCTCAACAATGTGACGCCGGATGCCAATGGGGTAATCGCGGTTCCTTTAGAGGTGCTGGACCTGCTTGGCGATCTCGATGCGGACGTACTTCTGCTCGTGAATAATCTCGAGCCGGGGACAACGGTATCGGCATCGCTTTTCGTTCGCGAAGCGATCCCGCTGCCCGAAGGCGTCTTCGTTCAGACCTTCGGACCCGATGGCCAGGCGCTCGATGCGCCCGTGAACGCTGGCGGGCTCGCGCTGGCGGGAACGGCGGGTGACGACGTGCTGATCGGCGGGGCAGGCGACGATCTGCTCGAAGGCGGTGCGGGTAACGATACGCTGGACGGCGGCGTCGGCCGGGACACGCTGGTCGGCGGAGAAGGCGAAGACATCTTCGTCCTTGCCCCCAACGGTGCAGCCAGCCTGGCGCTCGCGGACCTCATCGTCGATTTCACGGTCGGCGAGGACAAGCTGCAATTGTCCGGCGGGCTTTCGTTTGAGGATCTCATCATCCAGCAGGGCACGCCGGGCAGCGGCGTGGCGCCCACCGATACGGTAATCCGTACCACCTCGGGGGACATGCTCGCCGTCATGCTCAACACGGATGCGCAGCAGGTGACGCAAGCCGCCTTTGCTGCCTGATGAAAGGGGGGATGGGACCGGCGGTCGCCCCGCTGGTCCCATTAGTCCCATTCGGGAGGTTCGGGTTCAGACTATCCGACCATCCCCCGACTATGAGCTTTCCCGACGCCGCTGATGTTATCGCTCCGAACCGACCGGTTCTGTCGCTGACGCGCCTTTTTTTTGAAGGTCGCGTGCTATGACAGCGCCAAAAGCCGAAAGCCTTAACCCTCAGCAGGGTTTTCATTCGGATCGCGGCGAAGGCCGATTTTTCGCTTCCCTTCTAGCCGAGCGACCTCCATCCTCATATGGTTGAGGCGCGGGCCTCCCAGGCCCCATCGGCCCGACAGGAGACCGCGCCATGATCGTTTCCGCCCTCACCCTTCTGTTCGCGGCGCAGGGACCGGTGCCCGCGCTCTGCTCGGCTGCCGTGATCGCAGCCGATGCAGGGGGCCGCAAGACGAACATCTACCGCACGCCGACCATCGCCGCGGGCAAAGTGGGCAAACTGGGCCGCGGAACGCCGGTCTATGTGTGCGGATCGCGCGGCAACTGGTTGTGGGTGCATTTCTCACAGGGGCGTCACATATGCCGCGGCACAAGGCAGGGCCTCGAGGTTCGTCATGCATCGACCTGCGCGAAAGGCTGGGTCGACCGGCGACGCGTCACGATCATTGCGCGCTAGACACAGCTTCGCATCAGATACGACCCCGGCCCGTAGGGGCCCTCCTGCCCGGGCGTCATCTCTTCAAAGCCTTGCGCGCGCCAATAGCTTTCGGCGCCATTCACCGCGACGAGCCGGATTTCCTCGCAGCCTGCAAGGCGCGCCTGTTGCCGGACGAAGGCGGTCGCCTCGACGCCGGCACCCATCCCTCGCGTCGCAGGAAGAAGCGCAATATCGTGCAGATAGTAGATATTGGCCGCCACCGGCAACGCGCCGAGTAGCGCCCCAAGCTTGGGTACCGCGCCGCGATGCCAGGGGTGGGTGACGAGGTAGCCGGCGACAGCAGCGTCCCGCTCGAGCACGCGGCATCCCGCCGGATACAGGTCGAGCCGCTCGGTATAGACACGGCGAGGTTCGGTGAAAGCGCCGTGCACCCTGTCGGAGATCGCGGCTACCGCATCGAGGTCCGCGGTACCCATCGAGCGCCAGCCGCAGGTCATGATGAGGACAGAAAGGGGGCCACCACCGCGCCGGTCACCCGGAGGGGGCGGCCGCTCGCCCTGTCGAGGAGCGCCCATACGGTCCGCGCGCGGACATGCACGCGCCCGTCTTCGCCCGTAAACTCCATGTATCGGTCAAACTTCGCTCCCTGCGGCGCGTCGGCAACCCAGGTGTGTGCCGTCACCCGCCCGCCAGGACCAAGCGCGCGCAGATAGTCGATTTCGTGCCTTACCACGACCCAGATATAGGCGTCCTTATGCGCCTGCGGCGCCGCAGCGTCCCAATGCGCGGTCGCGACCTGTTGAATCCACTGCACCCACACCGCGTTATTGACGTGGCCGAGCTCGTCGATCGTGTCGGGCGTTGCCACCAGATCGAGCGTGAACGCCTTCATGCGAGTTCGACGGTGGTCACCATATAGCCCGCCTCGCGCAGCGCAGCGACGAGGCTGTCGAGATGTTCGCGGTCGCGCGCTTCGCATTCGATGTCGGTGATCAGGCCCTTCGCGGGGAGGGTCGTGAAGATACGTTGATGATAGATTTCAATGATGTTGACCTGTTTCTCGTCAAACAGCTTCATCACCTTGAAGAGCGCGCCCGGCCGGTCCTGCAGGCGAATGCGCAGCCGCGCTATGCGGCCCGAACGCGCGAGATCGCGCAGCAGAACATTCGCCAGAAGACGCGTGTCGATATTGCCGCCGGTCAGCACCAGCCCGACCTTGCGCCCGGCGAATTCCTCGGGATGCGCGAGCATCGCCGCCAATCCCGCCGCGCCCGCACCCTCGACGACCGTCTTCTCGATCTGAAGCAGCAGGCTGACCGCACGTTCAAGATGCCGCTCGGCGACGAGGACAATGTCATCGTTGAGTTCGGCGACGAGCTTGCGCGTATAGGCGCCGGGTTCTTTCACCGCGATCCCTTCGGCCAGGGTATCGCCCTCGCACGCCATGTCGACGCCATTGAGCTCAGCATACATCGAGGGGTAGAGTTCAGCCTGGACGCCCACAAGGCGCATGTCGTTCTTGATCCCGCGCGCTGCGGTGCCCATGCCCGAAAGCAGTCCGCCGCCGCCGATTGGCACGATCAGCGTGTCGAGTTCGGGCACGTCCTCGAGCATCTCCAGCGCCACCGTCCCCTGCCCCGCCGCGACGTGCGGATGGTCGAAGGGATGGACAAAGGTGAGTCCGCGTTCCTTTTCAAGCTCGCGCGCATGGGCGTAAGCATCGTCGAATTTCTCGCCATGAAGGACGATCGTCGCGCCGTGGCCTGCCGTCTGCGAGACCTTCACCTGCGGCGTCGTGCTCGGCATGACGATGGTCACAGGCACGCCGAGCCGCTTGCCGTGATACGCAAGGCCCTGCGCATGATTGCCTGCTGACGCGGCGATCACGCCGCGCGCGCGCGCATCCTCGTCCAGAAGGAGCAGCGCATTGAGCGCGCCGCGTTCCTTGTAGGCCGCCGTGAACTGCAGATTTTCGAACTTCAACCAGACGTCGGCCCCGACCAGTTCCGAGAGCGTCTGCGAATGGAGGGTCGGCGTCCGCACGACCGAGCCGTTAATTCGCCTTGCTGCCCCGCGCACATCATCCAATGTGATCGCCGGAAAATCGGCGGCGGAGGTCAGGGTGAGTTGATCGGTCATAGCGATAGGCCCCCTACCCCATCTGGCGCGCCGCGCAAACCATGGTTATGGACCGGGCATGAGCGAAACATCCTATCGCATTGCCTTCATCGGCACCGGCGTCATGGGCGGTCCGATGGCAGGTCACCTCGCCAGGGCCGGCCATCGCGTCACTGTCTACAACCGCACCCGCGCCAAGGCTGACGCCTGGGCGGAGCAATATGGCGGCGAGGTGGCCGCAACCCCTCGCGAGGCCGCGCAAGGAGTCGACGTCGTCCTCACCTGCGTCGGCAACGATGACGATCTCGCCGAAGTAACGCTGGGTGACGAAGGTGCCTTCGCAGCGATGCGCAAGGGGGCGCTGTTCATCGACCATACCACCGTTTCGGCACGCATCGCCCGCCGGCTCGCCGCCGCGGCCGAGGGGCGCGGACTGCATTGCCTCGATGCGCCGGTGTCGGGCGGCGAAGCGGGGGCGCAAAATGGCACGCTTTCGATCATGTGCGGGGGCAGCGCGGACGCCTTCGCAGCAGCCGAACCGGTGATGCGCGCTTACGCTGGCCGTATCGTCCATATCGGGGGTCCCGGCGCGGGGCAGACGACCAAGATGGTCAACCAGATCGCGATCGCTGGCGTGATTCAGGGCGTCTCCGAAGCGCTGCGCTTCGCGCAGGCGTCGGGCCTCGACACCGACAAGGTATTCGAGGCTGTCTCGGGCGGCGCTGCAGCAAGCTGGCAGATGCTCAATCGCTGGGGCACGATGGCGAAGGACGAGTTCGATTTTGGCTTCGCGGTCGACTGGATGCGCAAGGACCTCGGTCTCGCGCTCGAGGAAGCGAGGGTCAATGGCGCCACGCTGCCCGTCGCGAGCCTCGTTGACCAATTTTACGCCGATGTTCAGAAGGCTGGCGGCGGACGGAAAGACACAAGCTCGCTGGTAACGAGGTTGCCCAAATGATCCGCCGCGCGCTTCTGGCTTCGCTCGCCCTCATCATCTCGCTGCCCGTACAGGCCGACACGCTGATCGACAATGTGAACGGCATCACGCTCGACCAGAATGGCAAACTCGTCCGCTTTACAGGGCTTATCATCGACAAGGACGGCAAGGTCGCAAAGCTCCTCGACCGCAAGGACAAGCGTCCCGAGCGACCAGACTTCAAGGAGGACGGCAAGGGCAGAACGCTGATCCCGGGGCTCATTGACGCGCACGGCCACCTCATGGGTCTCGGCTTCTCGCTGATGCTGCTCGACCTTTCGGGCACAAGCAGCCTCGGCGAAGCCCAGGCTGCCGTCCGTCAATATGCCGCCGACAATCCGGACGTACCATGGATCATCGGCCGCGGGTGGAACCAGGAAAAATGGGGCCTCGGCCGCTTTCCAACCGCTGCCGACCTCGACGCCGCCGTCGCAGACCGTCCTGTCTGGCTCGAGCGCGTCGATGGCCATGCCGGTTGGGCAAACAGCGCGGCAATGAAGGCGGCGCGAGTCACCGCGGCGACCAAGGTGCCCGAGGGCGGGCGCATCGAGATGGCGGGCGGCCAGCCAAGCGGCATCTTCGTCGACGCCGCGACCAGCCTCATCGCCTCGGCTGTGCCAAAGCCGCTCGCGCGCGACCTCGACCGCGCCTTCCTCCTCGCGCAGGCCAAGCTGCTCGAGGAAGGGATCACGGCGATCGCCGACATGGGCACAACGATCCAGGACTGGCAGGCCTTCCGCCGGGCGGGTGACAAGCGCCAGCTCGCGGTGCGCATCATCAGCTATGGCCACGACATCGACAATATGGCGCTGATCGGCGGTCCGGGGCCGACGCCCTGGCTCTACGACGACAGGTTGCGCATGGTCGGGGTAAAGCTCTATCTCGACGGCGCGCTGGGCTCGCGCGGCGCTTGGCTGAAGCAGCCCTACAGCGATGCCCCTGGGCAAAAAGGGCTCCCGCTCCTCTCCCCTGCACAGCTTCGCAACAAGATGGTGCGCGCGTCCATGGACAAGTTTCAGGTCGCAATCCATGCGATCGGCGATGCCGCCAACGCCGAGGCCCTCGACGCGATCGCCGATCTCACTGCAGACCTGCCGGGCGAGCGGCGCTGGCGCATCGAGCATGCGCAGATCGTCGACCCCGCCGATTTTCCGCGCTTCCGGCAATTGGGCGTCGTCGCCTCGATGCAGCCCATCCACCAGCCGTCGGATCGGCTGATGGCCGAAGGACGGCTTGGCCCCGAGCGATTGAAGGGCGCCTATGCGTGGCGGAGTATGGAGAATGCCGGCGTCCGCCTCGCCTTCGGCTCCGACGTGCCGGTCGAGAGCGCCAACCCCTTCGCAGGTATGGCCGCGGCCATCTCGCGCACCGACGCGGCAGGTCAGCCCTTTGGCGGCTGGCACCCCGAGGAGGCGGTGAGCCGCGAGACCGTGCTCGACGGCTTCACGCGCAGCGCCGCCTTCGCGGGCTTTGCCGAAGACCGGATCGGTACGCTGATGCCCGGGATGCGCGCCGACTTTCTGATTCTCGAAAGCGATCCTTTGCTTGCAAGCCCCGACGAGATCCGCCGCATGACGCCGCTCGAAACCTGGGTCGGCGGCTATCGCTACTACAAGAAAAAGGCCGGCTGATGGACCGGCGGCGCCTCCTCGCCGCGCTGGCCGCCACCCCGGCGGCGCTTGCGCTCGGGGCTGCCAAGAAAGAACCCAAGCGAAAGGATCCGCCCGAACCGCGGCGGTCGCGGCGGCGCAAGGGCGCAAAGCCGCCCGAAAAGCAAGTTGACGTCGCGGTCGTGGGCGCGGGCGCGATTGGCGCCTGGACTGCATGGCATCTGGTGCGCCGCGGGTTCAGCGTCCGGCTGTTTGACGCCTATGGCGCGGGAAACGGCCGCGCCGCGTCGAACATGCCTTCGATGATGCTCGACCCGGTACAGGGCGGCGATCTGCTCTACGCGGGACTCGCCGACGAAAGCGCCAAGGCGTGGGGGCGCCTCTCTGAAACCGCGAGCCTGCCGATCCTCACCCCCTGCGAGGCGGTGACCACGCTCTCCGCAAGCGACCCCATATTCGAAGTTCGCGGTGTCGATCGGTTGACGGGCGACGAGCTGCGTCCCCGCTACACCCAGATCGCGTGGCGGCCGGACGCCGCGGCGCTTGTCGCCGAAAAGGGCGGCGCGATGCTTGCCGGACGGCGCGGGCTGCTTGAAACGATCCTCGACGCGCAGGTAACGCCAGAAGAGGTGGTGATGCCCGCCCCGCTCCGCGACAAGCGCCGCGACATCTATATGCTTCCCGATGGCGGGACTGCGAGAAGCCTTGTCTACGCCTGCGGCGCGTGGCTTACCGAACTCTTTCCCCAGATACTGACCCCGCAGCGCCTGTCGGCGGTGCGTCACCAGATCTTTCACTTCGGTCCCGGACAGGGCGACACCCAGTTTCGCCCGCCCGCGATGCCGGCACTGGTCGATCGCGCCTATGGTTTCCATCTGCTTCCCGACATCGAGGGGGTCGGCGTCAAGGTGTGGAAAGGCGCGCCCGATGCCACAATCGACCCCGATAGCTTCGATCGCCGTGCAGACGACCGCGCGCTGGCCGACGTTCGGCAGTGGCTGACCGCTCGGCTTCCAAGACTCGCCGGCGCGCCGGTGGTGGCGAGCGCGGCCACGCACGACTGCCGCACCGCGAGCGGCGACCTGCTGCTGGACCGCCTGCCCGATCATCCGCGGGTCTGGCTGGTCGGCGGAGGCACAGGCCGTGCCTTCGCCCTCGCGCCCGCCATCGGGGCGCGGGTCGCGGCGCATGTCGAGGATTCGGCGCGCGCGGTCGAGCCGCGCTGGGCGCTGGGACGATTGTTGGGAAGCTGGACATAATCCTGTCCGCTTGCCCCCAAGCTTGTCGAAGCGGCTGTCTTTCCGCCATAGATGGCCGGGAAGGACGATCCTTCAACAAGCTGAGGACGAACGGGGGGTTTGGGTGCGCCTGACCGACTGCCATAATATCGACGATTTCCGCAAGCTGGCCAAAAGGCGGCTGCCATGGCCGGTGTTCGACTATATCGACGGCGCGGCGGACGATGAGGTAACGCGGCGACGCAACCGTGAAGCCTTCGACAATTGCGACCTCATTCCGCGCGTTCTCGCGGGGGTGGAGGCTGTCGACATGAAAACGACGCTTTTCGGCCGCGAAATGGCGATGCCTCTCTTTCTTTCGCCCACAGCGCTTCAGCGGCTCTTCCACTGGCAGGGCGAGCGCGCCGTGCTGCGCGCAGCGGCGCAGGCAGGAACCGTTGCCGGCATCTCAAGCCTCGCGACGATCAGCCTCGCCGAGGCCGGGGCACTGACGAACGGGCCCAAGCTCTTCCAGCTTTATGTCCATCACGACGAGGGTCTCAACCGCGCGATGCTCGACGCCGCTCGCGACGCCAACTTCGATGCGGTCGCACTCACGGTCGACACGATCGTGGGCGGCAATCGCGAACGCTGCCTGCGCTCGGGTTTCACCTCGCCGCCGCGGTTCACCGCGCGCAACATGCTGAGCTATGCGGCAAAGCCCGCCTGGGGCCTCAACTATGTGCTGCGCGAGAAGTTCAGCCTGCCGAATCTCGCGACCCATGTGTCCGAGGGATCAAGCGTGCCCAAATCGGTGGCCGAATATTTCACGACGATGCTCGACCAGAGCCTTGACTGGAAGCGAGCCGAGACGATCCGCAAGCAATGGGATGGCCCCTTCTGTCTCAAGGGCATCGTCGCGGTCGAGGATGCGAAACGAGCCCTCGACATCGGCGCCAGCGCGATCATGGTGTCGAACCACGGCGGCCGTCAGCTTGACGGAAGCATCGCCCCCTTCGACGCACTCGCCGAAATCGTCGACGCGGTTGGCGACAGGCTGGAAGTCATCTGCGACGGCGGCATCACCCGCGGCACGCACGTCTTGAAGGCGCTCTCGGTCGGCGCCAAGGCGTGCTCGGGCGGCCGCCTTTACCTCTATGCGTTGGCCGCGGCTGGCGAGGATGGTGTGTCGCGCGCCATCTCGCTGCTTCGCGCGGAAATCGAGCGCGCGATGAAACTGATGGGAACAAGAAGTCTCGCCGATCTCGGCCGCGCGAATCTGCGCTGGCGATAAGGCGGAAAGGGGGCGGCCTCCCCCCAGAACGCCGCCCCGGCCCGGCGTCAGAACGACGCGCCGAGCGAAAAGATCACCGCCCCGTCAGCGCCGACTGCTTCCTTGTACCCACCGAACTTCGGTGCGTCAGTGTTCACATAGGAAATGCCGAGCGTGAGCATCTTCCAGCTCGCCTCGACGCCAACCGAATAATCGACCACGTCACCGTCAAGACCGCCCAGGAAGCTGTCGCTCTTTGCGAAGCCGACATGTCCCTTCAGCGTGAAGGGCGTGTTCGGAATGCCGACCCCGGCGTCGGTGAAGATATAGACGCCGCTCGCGTCACCGAGCGAGTCCTGCCCGCCGGGTGCCCAGGCGATACCCGACTTGATCGATGCGGGGCCGATATCACCCGCCAGCGAGAAATAGGGCTCGATCACCGAGCTGTCCGACGTGCCGGGATAGAGGTAGAGGGTCGCGCCAATGTCAGCGGTCAGCCCCGGCACCACCTCTTTCGAAAAACCGCCGAATACGTCGATCTCGGTGCCGTTGGCAAAACCGATGCTCGACCCCCAGGTGCCGACATAAAAGCCACTGTCGTGACTGAGCGAAATACCGCCCTGAATGGCCGCCTCTTCGTTCGACTGGCTGAAACCACGGAAGCGGTAGTCGCTAACGACGGTTGCGCTACCCGAGATGGTGATGCCGCTGCCATCGTCTTCGGCGTCCTGGGCATAGGCGGGGGTGGAAAGCGCCGACAGCGCAAGAGCCATGCCGAAGCATGCGCGGGAGAAAGTCTTCATGGGTTGATCCCCTGAATAGGTTGAAGGATCGTCCCTGCCTGCCACACGGACGGCCGGCCTCATTGCGCGGGCCGGTCCGATCGTGTGGGCTGGATGTTGACGAAATTGCTGCGACGCACAACGAAAAGTTGCGATGAACCGAGTTTAAATGCACCGTTGTGACAAATTTGCAACAATCCATTGCGCCGAAAGTTCAATCATCGACATAAAGTTACGATCGTTACTTTCTTGCGGGTGCCAGGAATCTCCATGTGGCGCAGCGGCTTCGCACTTGGGGGGAGGCCCGCATTTGCCCCCGCTCCTTTTGATCTCAGAACGAGACCCCGAGAGACAGGACCACTCCGGCATCGAAATATTTGTCGACTGCCTTCACGCCCGTCGCCGGAATGTCGGTGTCGACATATCGGATCCCGGCCGTGAGCCGGCCAAAACTCGCCGAGGCGCCGAGCGACCAGTCCCAATAATGCCCGCCGGGCGCAAATCCGGCGAGCCCGCCGTCGGTATAGCCCAGCGACGCCGACACGGTCAGAGGCGTGGCCGGGATGCCAGCCGACAGGTCCGCCGCCAGATAGAGGCTGTCTTCCTGTCCCAGCGCGGCTTGGCGCGGCGCATAGGCGATCCGGACCCCGGCCTCGGCAGGCCCGAGCAGATGCGACAGGCGGGCGGCGGCCTCGACATAGTCGCTGGCTCCCGCGGCTCGCGCTCCGCCGGGATACCAATAATAGGTCAATCCGAGGTCGACCGAGGTACCTGGCGCCACTTCGGTCGCAAAGCCGCCGTAAAGGTCGACCTCAACCTCCCCCGTTGCGGGCGTCTCCTCGATCTTCGACCCCCATGCCCCGATATAGAGGCCGGCGTTGTGGGTGAGCATGATCGCCGGCTGCACCGCGACGTCGCCGCCGCTGAGCGAAATCCCGCGAAAGCGGTAGTCCGACACGACCTCGACCGCAGCCGAAACGTCGACCGGACCGGTCGGCACGTCCTGCGCAGCGGCTGGCACCGCGGCCGCTCCTGAAAGCAGGAACAGGGCGGCGGCAAGCGGGCGGATCATCGTCTCTCCTCTGGGTCGTTTCGGTAGTCCAATCTTGGCCGCCGCGGCGATGATGCGCAACCGCTTTGCCAAGCGGGGGCGGGGCGGCTAAAGAGCGGGCACTCTCCCCGAGGACGACCCTATGAGCGATCACAATCCCGGCCTGCGCCCCTGGCGCGACATCGCGCGGCGCGACTGCCGCCGCATCATGGTGGGCAACGTCCCCGTTGGCGGCGGCGCCCCCATCAGCGTCCAGACAATGACAAATACGCCGACCAGCGATGCCGCTGCAACGATCGACCAGATCCGCCGCTGCGAGGAGGCGGGCGCCGACCTCATCCGCGTTTCGTGCCCCGATACCGAATCGACCGCGGCGCTCCGCTCAATCGTCCGCGCGGCGCGTATCCCCCTCATCGCCGACATCCATTTCCATTATAAGCGTGCTCTCGAGGCGGCTGACGCGGGCGCCGCGTGTCTGCGCATCAATCCCGGCAATATCGGTTCGTCCGAACGCGTCGGTGAGGTCGTGCGCGCGGCCAAGGCGAACGGCTGCGCCATCCGCATCGGAGTCAATGCGGGCAGCCTCGAAAAGGACTTGCTCGAAAAATATGGGGAGCCTTGCCCCGAGGCGCTGGTCGAAAGTGCGCTCGATCATATCAAGCTGCTGCAGGACCATGATTTCCACGACTATAAGGTCGCGGTGAAGGCGAGCGACGTCTTCCTCGCGGTCGCCTCCTACATGCAGCTCGCCGAGGCGGTCGACTGCCCGCTGCACCTCGGCATCACCGAGGCGGGCGGGCTGATCGGCGGCACGGTCAAATCGGCGCTCGGTATCGGAAACCTGCTTTGGGCCGGCGTCGGCGACACGATCCGCGTCAGCCTGTCGGCCGAACCCGAAGAGGAAGTGCGCGTAGGCTATGAGATACTGAAATCGCTGGGCTTGCGCACCCGCGGCGTCCGCGTCGTGAGCTGCCCGAGCTGCGCGCGCCAGGGGTTCGATGTCATCCGCACGGTCCAGGCGCTTGAGGATGCGCTCCAGCACATCAAGACGCCGATGTCGCTCTCGGTGCTCGGCTGCGTCGTCAACGGCCCCGGCGAGGCGCGCGAGACGGACATCGGGATCACCGGCGGCGGAAATGGCAAGCATATGGTCTATCTGTCGGGGGTGACGGACCACCATGTCGCCGATGCCGACATGATCGAGCACATCGTCAAGCTCGTCGAAGCAAAGGCGGCCGAGATCGAGGCGGGGCGCGCGGTGAGCATGGACACGCTCCACGGGAAGGCGGCGTAAGCCGGCACAACGCGCGCATGACCCTTAGCATCCGCCCCGCCAAGCCCGCCGACCTCCCGCTCATTGCGCAGTTCATCCGTGATCTCGCCGACTATGAAAAGCTGGCGCACGAGGTCCGCTTTGATGACGCGACGCTTGGCGAGAAACTCTTTGGAGCACGGCCCTATGCCGAGGTCCTCATCGGCGAGATCGACGGAGCAGCGCAGGGATTTGCGCTCTTCTTCCACAATTTCTCGACCTTCGAGGGAAAGCCCGGGATTTACCTTGAGGATCTGTTCGTCCGCCCCGATGCGCGCGGATCGGGGCTGGGCAAGGCGCTGCTTGCACATCTGGCGCTGCTTTGCGTCCAACGCGACTGCGCGCGTCTCGAATGGTCG
Source organism: Sphingopyxis sp. 113P3 (assembly GCF_001278035.1). Taxonomy (NCBI): domain Bacteria; kingdom Pseudomonadati; phylum Pseudomonadota; class Alphaproteobacteria; order Sphingomonadales; family Sphingopyxidaceae; genus Sphingopyxis; species Sphingopyxis sp. 113P3. The sequence goes on along the minus strand of NZ_CP009452.1, from coordinate 634,511 downwards.
GTGCTCGACTGGAACGCGCCGTCGATCGGATTCTACCAGAACCTCGGCGCCCGGATGATGGACGAATGGACGGTGATGCGCGTCGATGGCGAAGCGCTGGCAAGACTCGCCGGATCCAGAAGCGCGGTCACGCCGGACTGACCCGGCCTGAGGCGAGAGGCGACTAGCGCGCTCCGCGCGGCTTGCGCCTTTCCATCGGCCAGCTCGGCATATGCGCCTCGGAGAGCCGCTTCGCCTCGGCGGACGCGACGCCGAGTTCGGTGAGCGCGCGCTCGAGCGCCTCGGCGGCCGGCACGGCGATATCGGGCAATACGCCCTCGCCTTCCCAGTCCTTTCCCGTCACCGGATCATAGGTCCGGCCGACCGGGATGAAGGCCCCATAGCCGCCGCCCAGATCCTCGCCGCGGCCGAAATGATTGGCCCCCGCCGTCGGCGCGCCGACGAGCACAGCGCGGCCGGTATGCTTCATGGCGAGCGCAAAATGCTCGGCCGCCGAAGCGCTCGCGCCCGAGGTGAGCAGATAGATTTTCGCATCGCGCAGGCGCGGATCGGCATTGGGCGTCGCCCAGTGTTCGCGTGCCACGACAGCAGGATCCCCCTGGGCCGTCCGCATCGAGGCGACGCCCTCGATCGGCGAGCCGCCTGCGGCATCGACCGAGGCACGCGTCGCCATCGTCACCAGCCGCGTTTCCTTGTCGAAGAGCCAGGGAAAGATCACGTCCATCTGTTCGAGCCCGCCGCCGTTGTGCGTGCGGATGTCAAAGATGATCGCCCTCGCGTCGGCATGGTCCGCCATGAACTTCGCGGCGGCGGCGGTCACGGCGGGATCGTCTGGAAAGACGTTGAACCGGACAAAGGCAATTTCCGGCGCAATCCAGCCGGCCTGTTCCATGGGCATCTTGGACGGACGCCGCACGGGCGCCGTACCGCCCGAGGCGGACGTGGACGCAGCGGACGCCTCCGGAGGAATGCGGAGGCGCAGATGACCGTCAGGGGCCACCGCATGCACGTCGCTGTCGATCGCGGCTGCCAGCGCCTCGCCGCTCAGCCCTCGGTACCGACCCGCCGCGATAGCTGCCCGAATCGCCTCTGCGTAACGCTTGCCGATGTCAGGATAGACATAGTCGCGTTCGAGCAACTGCGCATATTTTGCGGCTATGGCATCGGCGCTCACCTCATCGGCTGCGAGTGCCGCGGGTGGTGTCATGAGGGACGAGGCTGCCGCCGCAGCGGCGAAAAGCAGTGCGGGCAATATGTGCGAGGAACGAATCACACCCATCTCCAGTTCAGCCCCGGCTGAAGGAGGTGTATCATATGTCCAACACAGATCAACTACATTTGTAGTCGATGGCGCTCACCGCTTGCGCGCGAACCAAAGCAGCACCACGCCGACCACGACCAGCACCACCCCGTTGCGGGTCCATGCCGGATCGCCGAGCATGAAGCTGCTGGAGGGCCAGCGCACGATATCGAGCCCCTGAAGCGCCCACAGCCCGCCCATCAACAGGGCTGCGACGCCGATGATCGCTGCCAGTCCCTTCACGATCCCCATCTTGCTTCTCCTCGACCGATACCGCTGAGGCTGACAGAAAGCCGCGCACCTGTCACGCGCTGCAGCCCAATCAGCGGGCGCAGCCAGTTCACGCGCCGGCCGCCAAGGTAAAAGGCCCAGCAAGCTGCGACCGTCGCTGCGACAAGGATTGCAAAGCTGGCGAGAGGCCCCATCCCGGCCTCCAGCAGCCAGTAACCCACGAGAACAATCACCGTTTGGTGGATGATGTAGAAGGGGAACACCGCCTCTGCGAGCATCGGCCGAATCGGGTGGTCGCGATTCCAGAATCGGTCGGCGATCCCGACCAGCGCGATAATCGCTGCCCAACCCTGCACCAGCCGGATGACCATGAACCAGGTGACAACGCCGGCAGGGGGCGGCCCATCACTCGGCGCGGTCCAGATCGACCAGGAGACATAGGCATAGGACGCGATCGCCACCACAGCGGCTGTCCGCCAGCAGCGCGCCACGGCGCGGAACAGGACCGGCCGCACGCGCAGCAGCCAGCCGGTGAAAAAGGGCACCAGATAGTGGAGGTGGTTGGGGCCGTCGTCGACCAGCGCATGCGTCTCCTCATACCCTGGAAACGCAAAGAGAATTGCCACCCACACCGCGAGCGGCAGGATCATGATCCCCCACCCCCCGAGCAGCCGCGCTGCCCCATCGGCGAGCCGGGCCCGCAACGCTTGGGGCATGGTGAGGAGCAGCAGCGCCGCAAGCCCCATGTAGGCGAACAGGTAGACGACGAACCAGAGATGCTGCCACGTCGGCAGAACGATGCCCTCGAGCGTGCCGAAGCGGAAATAGTCGCGCGCCCAAAACTGCAAAAAGCCGCCCGCATAGCCGTGCTGCGTCACGAGCTCGATCCAGGGCTGGACCGGGATTACCACGATCATTCCGAAAGCGAGCGGAATCAGAAGCCGCGCGCTGCGTGAGCGCATGAAGGCCATCGGCGTGCCCAGCTTTGCGAACAACGCCGCGCTCGCATAACCCGAGACGAGGAACAGCAAAGGCAGCCGCCAACTGTTGGTCGCCAACATCGGGATTTGTACCCAGTCCATCGGGTGCGGGGTTTTGACGTGCCAACCCCACGGCACGAAATACATGCCGATGTGATAGAAGATCAGCAGGCCGAAGGCGCCGATCCTGAGCCAATCCATTCCATAGTGTCGCTTCGTTTCCATCGCCCGCGAATCTCCTTTGCCGGTTCCGACCGCAGTCGCTAATCCCAACGGCGGCCGGCGGGCGATCCCGGCGGGACGAGAAGCGGAGCCGGTGTGACGGACGAGGAGCCACGAGGGACGAATGGCGGCGGGGCCGGGACGAACGGTCTCACTGGCGGGCTCAGCGCTCGCGCGCTCACCGCGCTGCTGCTTGGCGCGATGTTTCTCTTCGGACTCGTCCGCATCACAGCCAATGTCTATTCCTATATTGCTGACCGCGAAGGCGCGGGGCTTGCTGCCTCGCCGACCATCGCCTGGATGCTCGAGGGCAGCAGCCTTGTCGCCTGGACGATCATGCTGATCCCTTGCTGGTTCACCGTCGAGCGTATCCGCCCGCCGCGTATCTCCCTGCCCGCCGCGGCGGCGATACATGCGCTCCTCGCGATTCCTGTCTCACTCGGCCACGTCGCATTGATGGTCGGGTTTCGCGCCGCCCTTTGGTGGGGGATGGGGCTGGATTACCACTTTACGGCGCCCCAGGGATCGCCGATCGTCTACGAGTTTCGCAAGGATCTCTCCGCCTATGTCGAGCTTGTCTTCATCCTCTTCCTCGTCCAGTGGCTGGTCGCGCGCTATGCGGCTCCAACCGTCGCGGTCCCCCACCGGCGGACACTTGCGGTCGGCGACCGGTCCGTCACTCATCATCTGCCGGTCGACGAGATCGAGCATGTCACTGCCGCGGGCAATTATGTCGAGATTGCCTGGCGCGGCGAGCGCCTCCTCCATCGCGCAACGCTAAGCGCTCTCGAGGCCGAACTCGGCCCCGCCTTTGCCCGCATCCACAGGAGCCGCCTCATCAGCCGCGCCGCGGTGCGCCGCGTCGTCACCCACAAGACCGGCGATTTCGATGTCGAACTGGCGAGCGGCGAGACGCTGCGCGGGAGCAGGCGCTATCGGGAAAATATTACGGGTTGAGGGGGCGTTATTCCTTGAGCACTCGCCACGCCAGCTCGGCGAACTCGCACAGGAGCGGCCGCGTGTCGCGCGGGTCGATAATGTCCTCGACCCCGAATTTTTCCGCAGTGCGAAAGGGCGAGCGGACCCGGTTGAGACGCTCTCGGATTGCTGCCAGATGCGCTGCGGGGTCTTGGGCCGCCTCCAGCTCGCTCTTGTAGGCGACTTCGACGCCGCCCTCGATGGGCAGGCTGCCCCAGTCGCCCGAAGGCCAGGCGAAGCGATACTGAAAGCGCTCGGCATTCGACATCGCGCTCCCCGCGATCCCGTAGGCTCGTCGCACCACGACCGACGCGAGCGGGACCTTCGCTCGGTAGATGGCGTTCATCGCCTGCACACCGTAGCGGATCGTCCCCGTCCGTTCGGCTTCTCCGCCGATCATAAAGCCGGGATTGTCGACCAGATGGACGATCGGCAGGTGAAACTGGTCGGCGAGCTTCACGAAGCGTTCGGCCTTCTCGCTCGTCTTTGCGTCCCACGACCCGCCAAGATAGGAAGGGTCGCTGGCCAACACCGCGACTGGCCAGCCATCCAGCCGCGCGAAAGCGGTGATCGCCGCCCTCCCCCAACGCGCTCCCATCTCGAAGAAGCTGCCCTGGTCGAACACGGCGTTGCAGATGCGCCGCATCGAATAGACCTGCTTCGCCTCGCGCGGCACGATCGACAACAAGGCCTCCTCGCGCCGATCAACCGGATCGCTGCACGAAATGCGCGCCGCGCGCTCGTGGATCGACGACGGCAGATAGGAGAGAAAGCGCCGCGCTGCCGCGAACGCCTCCGCTTCGCTCGCCACCTCATCATCGACGACGCCATTGCGCGTATGCACGTCACTCCCGCCCAATTCCTCGCGATCCAGCGTATCGCCGATCGCCGCCGCGACCGCCGGGCCCGCCGCGAACAGCTGAGAAAGTCCGCGCACCATGATGCTGTAATGGCTTGCAACGACGCGGGCGGCGCCGAGTCCTGCGGTCGGCCCGAGCGCGAGCGCGACCACCGGCACCGTGTCGAGATTGGCGATAATCTCGTCCCAGCCGGGGACATGCGGGATATAGGTGTAGCCCATATCCTCAAGCGTCTTCACCGATCCGCCCCCACCCGTACCGTCGACCATGCGGATCAGCGGCAGGCGATACTCGTGCGCCATCGCTTCGCACTGGATGAACTTGCGATGCAGCGCCGCATCGGCCGCGCCGCCGCGCACTGTAAAATCGTCGGCCGAGGCGACCACCGGCCGCCCGTCGATATTGGCGCGGCCGAAGATGAAATTCGATGCCGCCAGATCTTCAAGGTCCCCATCCGGACCATAGGTTCCGCGACCCGCGATCTTCCCGATCTCGCGAAAGCTGCCCGGATCGACGATCGCGGCGATCCGGGCGCGCGCGTCCATCTTGCCGCGACTGTGCTGCCGCGCGACCTTTTCCTCTCCACCCATCTTCTCCGCCATCGTCCGGCGGAGCGCGAGCTCGTCGACTTCTTTTTTCCAGCTCATGCCGCGAAAGCTAGCTTACGTTGACGGAAACGTCATGCCATATTCGCAGCGTTGAACATGGAGAACCAGATGAACCACATCAATCTCGCGGGACGAACCGCGCTCGTCACCGGCGCTTCGCGCGGCATTGGGCGGGGCATCGCACTTGCACTGGCCAAGGCGGGCGCCGACGTCGCCGTGAACTATACCCGCGACGCCGATGCCGCTGCCGAAACCGTCGCAGCGATCGGGGCGCTCGGCTGCAAGGCGAAGGCCTACCAGGCTTCGGTGACCGACGAAGATGCCTGCGCGGCGATGATCGATGCGATAGAGGCCGATCTCGGGCCCATGTCCATCCTCATCAACAATGCCGGCATCGCCAGTCGCGGGAGAAGTGTCGCCGACACCGACCCTGCCGAACTCGAGCGCGTCATCGCAACGCACGCTCTTGGCCCGCACCGCGTCAGCCGCCTCGCGCTCCCGCAGCTTCGTACGCACCCGCGCAGCGACATTATCGTCATTTCCAGCGTCGCGACGCTCAGCCACAGTGCCAATGGTGCGCCCTACAATATGGGAAAGGCCGCAGGCGAGGCGCTCGCGCTGACCCTTGCCAAGGAAGAGATGAAAAATGGCGTCCGCGTCAATATCGTCGCCCCCTCGCTGACCGTCAGCGACATGGGCGAACGCCTGGCACGCGCCATCACGGGCAATGACGACATTCATCAGCTCGACGCCAAATTCCCCTTCGGTCGCGTTCCTACTCCCGATGACGTCGCAGCGGCAGTGCTGTGGTTCGTGAGCGATGCCAACCCCTATTGTTCGGGACAAAAGCTCAACATCGACGGGGCGGGATTGGCAACTTTCCGGTGAGCCCGGCGCCTCCCCTCGTAATGCCCCGGGAAGATCGATCGGCGCGGGCCATCCCATGTGCCGACTGAACCGCTGACGAAGGCCCTTCGAAGGAGAAGGTAGATTAGAGCCCCTTCCATGCGTCCTGACTCGCCTTCGCCGCTGATCCCCTTCCTCGTCGCCTGCGCGGGGATTGCGACCTTTTCGTCGATGGACGTGCTCATGAAGGGACTGTCGATCGCAATCGGGGCCTATAATGCCGTGCTCTGGCGCACGATTGCGGGGACGCTGCTGAGCGGCCTTATCTATTTCGCAGCGCGTCCAGCCTGGCCCGACGCGGAAACGATGCGCATCCATGCGCTGCGCTCGCTGTTCGTTGCGCTGATGGCGCTCGGCTTCTTCTGGGCGCTCGCAAGACTGCCGATGGCGGAGGCGATCGCGCTCGCGTTCGTTGCGCCGCTCCTGGCGCTCTATATGGCCGCGATCTTTCTCGGTGAACGGATCGGCCGCCGTTCGGTCGCGGCCTCGCTGCTCGGCTTCGCGGGTGTGCTGGTGATCGTTGCGGGAAAGTTCAGCGGCGAGAGCCACGACGCCGAAGCCTTGTGGGCGGTCGGGGCGGTATTCCTCTCGGCCGTATGCTACGCCTACAACCTCATCCTCGCGCGGCGACAGGCGAAAATGGCAGGACCGATGGAGATCGCTTTCTATCAGAACGCCTTTGTCGCGCTAATTCTCGCCCTTGCTGCACCCTGGTTCGCGGTGGTGCCGGCTGCCGCCGATGCGGCGCCCATCGTCGGCGCCGCGCTCCTCGCGATTCTGTCCCTCCTCCTCTTGAGCTGGGCCTACGCCCGCGCCGAGGCGCAAATCCTCGCGACCACCGAATATACGGGGTTCCTGTGGGCGATGATGTTCGGCTGGTATTTCTATGCCGAGCCTGTGACGCTGCCAACGCTCGCTGGCGCCATGTTGATCGTCGGTGCCTGCCTGATCGTTGCGCGCAAGGCGCCGCATGGCGATCCTGTAGAGCCCGCGGCGGCCTAGACTGCCGCGCGCGATAGCCGGTCGTTGATCGCAGCGCCCAGCCCTTCGTGCGGAATGGCCGCCACCGCGATCCTCGGTTTAGCGCTCGCGGCGCCCGCGTGGAGCGCGTCGAACAGATGCGCCGCCGCCTCGGTCAAATCGCCCGCCGCGCTCAACTGATAGTCACCGGGCACGTCACCGAAGCCGATGCCGAATTCGTCGGGTTCGAACTCGTCCGCGCGGAGCCGCACCGGTTTTCCGGGCGCATAATGACTTGCCAGCATCCCTGGTGCCACGACCTCGGCGCCCTGTCTGTCGGTCACCCGCAGGCCGCTCGCCGCGTGCAACATTGCAGCCGTCACCGGTCCCGGCCGCAACACCTCGACGGCGCCGTGAGCCACCCGCGCGATCGTCGACTCGACCCCCGCTTTCGTCGCGCCATCATCGATGACCAGCGCGACCCGGTTCCCAAGGCTCGCCACGACATGGTCAGCCTTCGTCGGGCTCACCTGTCCGCTTGCATTGGCACTTGGCGCCGCCAGCGGTACCCCGGCCGAGGAAAGCAGTGCCTGCATCGCGCGGTGCCCCGGGACCCTGAGAGCGATCGTGTCGAGCCCCGCGGTCGCGATCCGCGCCACTGGGCAATCAGCCGAGCGCGGCACTACCAAGGTGAGCGGCCCCGGCCAGAACGCTTTCGCGAGCGCCCGCTCTGTTGCCCCGAACACGCCTAGGCGTTTAGCCGCGGCCAGATCCGGCACATGGACAATCAACGGGTTGAAATCGGGCCGCCCCTTTACGGCATAGATGCGGGCGACAGCCTCGGCACTGCGCGCGTCGGCGGCAAGGCCGTAGACGGTCTCGGTCGGCACCGCGACCGGCTGCCCCTGCGCGATCAGCCGCGCGGCGCGCGCGACCGCATCGGCCCCATAAAGGGCGATCTCGGTTTCCACACTCTTGATTGGACGCTCGGCCATGCCGCGCTATAGCGCCCGGCGCAACGGAATCACCCCCAAAAGCGGGAATGCTCATGACCTATACGGCGCCGACGACTGAACAGCTTTTCGTCCTCAATCATATCGCGCGCATCGACGCGATGGCGGCACACGAACGCTTTGCAGCGGCAACCCCCGATATGGTCGAGGCGATTGTCACCGGAATCGGCGACTTCGCCGCCGAGGTCTATGCCCCCCTCAACCGGGTCGGCGACACCAACAATCCCAAATGGCAGGACGGCAAGGTCACCATGCCCCCGGGCTTCAAGGAGGCCTACAAGCAATTTGTAGAGGCGGGCTGGGGCAGCATCGACGGCCCCGGCGAATATGGCGGGCAGGACTTGCCCTTCACGCTCGCGACCGTCGTGATCGAGGCGCTCGGCAGCGCCGACATGGGCTTTACGCTTTGCAACATCCTTACCCCTGGGGCGATCCACGCCCTGATGGCCTATGGCACCGAGGAGCAGCGGGCGACGTGGCTGCCCAAGCTGGTCTCGGGCGAATGGAACGGCACGATGAACCTCACCGAGCCGAGCGCGGGCAGCGACGTCGGCGCACTGCGCTCGACCGCCGAAAAGATCACCGAAGGCCCCAACGCCGGGCTCTACAAGATCAGGGGACAGAAGATCTTCATCACCTTCGGCGAGCACGACCTTACCGACAATATCGTGCATCTCGTTCTTGCGCGCACACCCGGTGCGCCCGAGGGCACGCGCGGCATTTCGCTCTTTCTTGTCCCCAAGTACCGCCTCGACGCCGACGGCAATCCGACAATTTCGAACGGGGTTCACTGCGCATCGATCGAGCACAAGCTCGGCATTCACGGGTCTCCGACCGCCGTGATGGTCTATGGTGAGGGCGAGGATTGCCTCGGCGAGATCGTCGGCGAGGAAATGGGCGGCATGCGCGCGATGTTCGTGATGATGAACAACGCCCGCCTGATGGTCGGCTGTCAGGGCGTCCAGATCGCGGAACGCGCGACGCAGCAGGCGCAGCGTTATGCCGCTGAGCGCGTGCAGTCGGCCCTTGCCGGTTCGCCCGATCGCTCGCCCGTGACGATCGACCGACACCCCGACGTCCGTCGCATGCTGTGGCGGATGCGCGCCCAGACGGAGGCCGCACGCGCGCTGGTCTATTACGCCGCCGCGCAGATCGACTTTGGCAAGCTCGGCGACGAGGCCGCCGCGATGCGGGCCGAGGTGCTGATCCCGCTCGTCAAGGCACACGCAACCGACATCGGCTGCGAGGTCGCAAGCCTCGGCGTGCAGGTCCATGGCGGAATGGGCTTCATCGAGGAAACCGGCGCCGCCCAGCATTATCGCGACGCGCGCATTGCCCCGATCTACGAAGGAACCAACGGCATCCAGGCGGCCGATCTGGTTGGCCGCAAGCTCGGAATGGCGGGCAGCGACCTCATTCGCGGTCTCATCAATGACATAGCGCATGGTGCGGGGGATTTCCCCGAACTGCAGCAACTCGCCGACGCCTGCCGCGCGGTCACCGACTGGATGGTCAGCGCCGGTACCGCGGATCGGCTCGCAGGAAGCTATCCCTATCTCACCATGCTCGCCACCGCGACCTGCGGCTGGCTGATGGCGCTTCAGCACCGCGCCGCAAAGGCTGCGCTCGGCGAAGGCGGCGACACGGCGTTCCTGGAAGCCAAGATTGCCTCCACGCGCTTTTATCTTCAGCAGATCGTTCCCGCGGCAACGGGCCTCGCCCCCGCGGCACTGGCGGGCGACGCGGCGCTTCCAACACTGCCCGAAAGCCTCTGATTTTTACCGGCCGAGGCGGGTTTTTCCAAAGCCTTCCCGGTAATTATCATTAACGCGATGATAACCATCGCTCGCTAGGTCCGTCCGACAATGGCCGGAGAAGCGCGCGTGTCGTTTATCGCGAACAAGATGATCATCAGCTGGCGCTCCTTTGCGCTCTCGCTGCTGCTTGGTATCGCCGCCGCGCTGTCCTCTGCCGCAGAACCAATCGACAGGGTCATCGAATCCGCCATCGGCTGGACCGCATGGCGTCCGGTTTCAGGTGATATCGTTGTCATAGGTCTCGACGACCGGACGTTGGCCAGCGTTCCGGAGGGGCGCTTTGCCCGCGCTGAGCATGCGGACGTTATCGACGCGGTCCGAAAGGCCGGCGCACGTCGACTGGTCGTCGATTTCTATTATCAGCGACAGGAGCGCGATCCCGGCACCCCCCGCTTGGCCGAGGCCGTCCGCAAGATGGACGATCATATCATTCTGGCCGTCGCGACGCAGTCGGTTCCCGGTCGCGATCAGTTGCTTTCGGTGTTTCCCGATCCTGAAATAGCCGGCCGGCGGGCACAACTCGCCAGTATCGCCTGGAATTATCAAATCTGGCAGGTGTGGAATGTTCCCCTGATGTACGAAGCGGACGGGCGGCTGTTGCCGAGCGTAGCCGCTGCGCTCGCGAACAGGCGAACTGCCCGGCCCGCCGAGTTCCGTCTCGATTTCTCCTACAACCTGTCGACGATCACCGAATATAGCGCGATCGACCTTATGGAAGGTCGGATCGGAGAACGTGAACTCCGCGGCAAGGAAGTCATTTTCGGTCGCACGGCGTCGACCTTTCCCGACCAGCACTATCTTCCTGGTCACGACCTCGTGCCTGGTCCCTATATTCATCTTATCGCTGCGGAAGCACTGAAACGTGGCACTCCGGTGAATATTGGCTGGATGCCACCGTTTCTCGTCGCTCTAGCGACGATGCTGATTGCATTGCTTACCAGGCTGGAGAGGCATTTCACCTGGATTGCGCTGGGCGTTGTCCTTCTATTGATCTTTGCCAAGGTCATGCTCAGCGCTTCGCTCGTCACCTCGTCGGTAGGCGTTGCCCTCTTCTTCGTCGCCGCGGTCAGCGCCAACGTCTCGCGCAGGCGGCGCCGCTTTTCGGCGCAGCGTGAAAATCCGGTCTCGGGCCTTCCCAATTTCGAGGCACTGCGCGGCCAGACGCCGTTCGGCAGCGCGACCGTCATCGCGGCAAAGCTCGTCAATTTCGAGGATCTCGCCGCTTTCCTTCCCGGCGAGGGCAGCCAGCAGCTCGTCGACCAGGTCGCGCGCCGCCTCACGCTTGCCTGTCACGGGACGCAGCTCCACCACGATCTCGATGGCACTTTCGCATGGCTCGTTCCCTATTATCAGCATAGCCAGATCGAGGAGCATCTCGCGGGGCTTGCAGCGCTGTTCAACGCCCCGCTGACCATCGGCGAACTCAAGATTGACGTCGCCATCGCTTTCGGCGTCAACGACGAATTTGAAGGCTCGAATGCCCAGCGTCTCGCCGCGGCGCTGGTCGCGGCTGAAAAGTCGATCCGCACGCGGGCGCTGTGGACCAAATATATGCCGCGCCAGAAAGAGGATGCGGGCTGGCAGCTATCTTTCCACTCGCAGCTCGAAGATGCGCTCGCCGGGGGGGACATCTGGGTCGCCTTCCAGCCGCAATATGAGATTGCAACCCGCAGGCTCGTCGGGGTGGAAGCGCTTGCGCGCTGGACGCACCCGACGCGCGGCCCCATCCCGCCCGACGAATTCATCGTTCAGGCTGAAAAGAGCCAGGACATCTATCGTCTCACCCTTTTCGTGATGGATCAGGCGATCCGCTCATCCGCTCATCCGCTCATTTGCGAAGCCGCGGGTTGCCGGTCAATATGTCGGTCAATCTGTCGGCTACGCTCCTCGACCATAGCGACCTGGTCGGGACGATCCGCGTCATGCTGACGGCGCATCATCTGCCCCCCGAAGCGCTCACCATCGAAATCACGGAAACCGCGCAGATCGAGAACAGCCGTCAGGCACGCCAGACGCTCGCGCAATTGCGCCGGACGGGAATCCGTCTGTCGATCGACGACTATGGCACGGGGCAGTCGAACCTTGAATATCTGACCGAAATCGAGGCCGATGAGATCAAGATCGACAAGCGATTCGTGATGACCATGCGCGATTCGCAGCGAAACTTCGAAGTGGTTAAATCGACGATCGATCTCGCGCACCGCCTCGGAGCCGTGGCAGTAGCCGAAGGCATTGAAGATGCCCCGACAATGGCGCTGCTCGAACAGCTCGGCTGCGATGTCGGCCAAGGTTATCACCTTGGAAAACCGCAGATATTCTCCGAACTCGCAGCCTCACTCCTCGCCTCGCCCCACAGCCGCTCGGCCTGACTGCCAATCTGGTAGCGTTTGTTAAGGTTAAGACTCGCTTTACCTTATTTTTTAAGGTATACGGCGCGTTAACTGTCCTGGTTGGCAGTGGGCATCAGGAGATCTGAAATGGGTTGGTTGTGGAAGTTCCTGGGCGGCGGCGGCACCGGCAGCGGTGGCACTCCGGCCTGAGAATCCAGCAAGGATTTTCAAAAGGGCTCCAGCATCGCTGGGGCCCTTTTTCATTGCCAGATCCCGCGCGTGTCGGCCCTCAGGTCGTGGGCAATGGGTGAGCCAATTTTTCCTGAGCACCTGGCCGTCTCGGAAAGGCCCATCGATCATTGCGGCAAGAGGCTCCAGGAGTAGGAAATTTTTTCGCCCCCCTTTTCTCCTGACCTCCGATAGACCTCAACCCCGCGGAAAGCCTCAGCTCAGAGGCGCGAGACGTGCAAACTGAGCGATGAACCGAATCAAAATGTCGACGAATTGAGTCATTCATTCGTCATTTACCGTCTTGCATCGCCGGGCCGACGTGGCACTATAGATGGTGGGTCAGCCGACGGGGGCACCCAATAATTAGTATTTGGCCGAAAATGGCGGATTTCCGTCGCCCCTTTCATATGGGCACGGGAAGAACCCTTTTGCGCCCTAAAATATGTCCCCCGAAGGCGCGATAAAATGCTAGGCTGGGGCTTCGTCCCCGAGTCGAACAAGACGGGAACAAAGCGCGCTCGGGCGCGCTCATTATGGGGCGAGATCGATGGATTTTCGGGAAACGGATCGGGTGGAGACGAACGACGTGGCGACGATGGAATTGGCGAAAAACGACGCGTCCCAAGCGACCGAATCGGCCGGCGATGCGAAGAGCGAGCCTGCGGCACCCGCGAAGCTGAACGACACCGGCGAACCCAAGGTTCACGCCCGGCGCTTTAATGTCCTCACCGACGCGAGCCGCGATGCGCTCCTTACCGATTTTGGAAAGGAGACGCTTCAGGACCGCTACCTTCTGCCCGGAGAATCCTATCAGGATCTCTTCGCCCGCGTCGCATCAGCCTATGCGGACGACCAGGATCATGCCCAGCGCCTCTACGACTATATCTCGAAGCTGTGGTTCATGCCCGCGACCCCCGTGCTCTCGAACGGCGGCACGGGTCGCGGCCTTCCGATCAGCTGCTACCTCAATAGCGTCGACGACAGCCTCGAAGGCATCGTCGGCACCTGGAACGAGAATGTGTGGCTGGCCTCGCGCGGTGGGGGCATCGGCACCTATTGGGGTAATGTCCGCGGCATCGGCGAGCCGGTGGGCCTCAATGGCAAGACCAGCGGCATCATCCCGTTCGTCCGCGTGATGGACAGCCTGACTCTCGCGATCAGTCAGGGTTCGCTCCGCCGCGGTTCGGCCGCCTGCTATCTTGATATTTCGCACCCCGAGATCGAAGAGTTCCTCGAAGTGCGCAAGCCCTCTGGGGACTTCAACCGCAAGGCGCTCAACCTGCACCACGGCGTGCTGATCACCGACGAGTTCATGGAGGCAGTCCGCGACGGCACCGAATTCAACCTCCGCAGCCCCAAGGACCAGAGCGTCCGCGGGACTGTCGACGCGCGCTCGCTCTTCCAGAAGCTGGTCGAGACGCGCCTTGCCACCGGCGAACCCTACATCATCTTCATCGATCAGGTGAACCGGATGATGCCCAAGCATCACCGCGACCTCGGCCTCAAGGTCTCGACCTCCAACCTGTGCAGCGAAATTACCCTGCCCACGGGACGGGATCATCTGGGCAATGACCGCACCGCAGTCTGCTGCCTTTCGAGCCTCAACCTCGAAACCTGGGACGAGTGGAACGGCGACAAGCGCTTCATCGAAGACGTCATGCGCATGCTCGACAATGTCCTTCAGGACTATATCGACCGCGCGCCGCCCGAAATGGCACGCGCCAAATATTCGGCCAGCCGCGAACGGTCGGTCGGCCTCGGCGTCATGGGCTTCCACAGCTTCCTCCAGGCGCGCGGCCTGCCCTTCGAGGGCGCAATGGCCAAGTCCTCGAACCTGCGCATCTTCAAGCATATCCGCAGCCAGGTCGATCAGGCATCGATGCTGCTCGCCAAGGAACGCGGCCCCTGCCCCGACGCTGCCGATCAGGGCGTCATGGAGCGCTTTTCGTGCAAGATGGCGATTGCGCCAACTGCATCGATCAGCATCATCTGCGGCGGCACCAGCGCCTGCATCGAGCCGATCCCAGCGAATATCTACACCCACAAGACGCTGTCGGGCAGCTTCGTGGTCAAGAATCCGCACCTTGAAAGCCTGCTCGTCGACAAGGCGAAGAACAGCGATGCGGTATGGAACTCGATCCTCGAAAAGGGCGGCAGCGTTCAGCACCTCGACTTCCTGACGCAGGACGAGAAGGATGTGTTCAAGACAAGCTTCGAGATCGACCAGCGCTGGCTGCTCGAACTTGCAGCCGACCGCACCCCCTATATCGATCAGGCGGCGTCGCTGAACCTCTTCATTCCGGCCGACGTCGAGAAGTGGGACCTCTTGATGCTCCACTACCGCGCGTGGGAACTTGGCATCAAATCGCTTTACTATCTCCGCTCGAAATCGGTGCAGCGCGCCGGCTTCGCGGGAGGGGTCGAGGCTGACAACACGCCCGAGGCCGCGAAGTTCGAACTGTCGGCCGGGACGACCGACTACGACGAGTGCCTGGCTTGCCAGTGACGCTCGCTCCGCCCCTCGCCAGCGAAGCTGGGGTCAGCGGCGTGTATTGAGGTGAGCAATGCCAGCCTGGGCTGACATGACGATAGAGATTTGACGCAAGGATAAACCGATGCCTTTGTTGGAAGCCCGCAAGACCTACAAGCCCTTTGAATATCCCTGGGCCTATGATTTTTGGAAGCGCCAGCAGCAGATCCACTGGATGCCCGAAGAAGTGCCGCTGGGCGAGGATTGCCGCGACTGGGCGCAGAAGATCAGCGACCACGAGCGCAACCTCCTGACCCAGATCTTCCGCTTCTTCACCCAGGCAGACGTCGAGGTGCAGGATTGCTACCACGACAAATATGGCCGCGTGTTCAAGCCGACCGAGATCAAGATGATGCTGACTGCATTCAGCAATATGGAGACGGTTCATATCGCGGCGTACAGCCACCTGCTCGACACGATCGGCATGCCCGAAAGCGAGTATGGCATGTTCCTCGAATATGACGAGATGCGTGCCAAGCACGATTATATGGGCACGTTCGGCGTCGACAGCGACGAGGATATCGCGCGCACACTTGCCATGTTCGGCGGCTTTACCGAGGGGCTTCAGCTCTTCGCCAGTTTCGCGATGCTTATGAACTTTCCCCGCTTCAACAAGATGAAGGGCATGGGCCAGATCGTCAGCTGGTCGGTGCGCGACGAAAGCCTGCACTGCGAGGGCATCACCCGGTTGTTCCACGCCTTCGTCAAGGAACGCGACTGCCTGACCAAGAGCGTGCGCGAGGATATCATCGACTGCTGTCAAAAGACCGTGCGGCTCGAAGACGCCTTCATCGACCTTGCCTTCGAACAGGGACCCGTCCCCGGCATGACTCCCAAGGAGATCAAGCGCTACATTCGCTACATCGCCGACTGGCGCCTCGGCCAGCTTGGATTCCAGCCGATCTACATGATCGACGAGCACCCCCTGCCCTGGCTTGCGCCGCTCCTCAATGGCGTCGAACATGCGAACTTCTTCGAAACGCGCGCCACCGAATATTCGAAGGCTGCGACCCGCGGCGACTGGAACACCGTCTGGCAGAGCTTCGACAATCGCAAGAAAGCGAAGGCCAATGACGACGGCGCTCCTTCTCTTGAAGCCGAAAGCGACGGCGAGGATATGTTCAAACAGGCCGGCATCGCGGCAGAGTAAGCGCCGTTAAGCTCCTCCCATCGGGATCGGCATTGAAAGTGCCCGGATTCCCGCTGGTTGGAGCGGGTGCGAGAGGACGCCGCGGCAGCCAGCTGGAAAGGGCCGAAGGCCACACATGACCGAGAAGAAGCCCAAAGCGAAATTGCTGATCCTCAGCCAACCCCAGCGCGCCTGCCTCGAGGGTCTGTCTTGTCTTATGACTTTTCTGGCGGTTGTGGGCATTAAGGGCTGCCCGATCCGGGGTGGCCACCCCGGATCGGGCGGAAGGGGATGGATCGAAGTTGTCTCGGTCGTGGAGGACCGTCGATTAGTGTGATCACCCCTTTCTTTTCCACCAGACCTGGACGGAAACCAGGGCTTCGGGCCCGGATGACAAGAGTAGGACAGCGGAAAAGATGGACAATCCCATACCCCAAACCATCGGCATCGACATCTCAAAAGCGACCCTTGATGTATATGCCCATCCTGCAGGCTGCGAGCGGCAATTCACCAATACCGCCAAAGGCCACAGGGAGCTGATAGATTGGCTCGGGCAATGGCAGATCGATCGGATCGCCTATGAGGCTACTGGCGCATACCACCGACAGCTCGAGCAGGCTTTATCGGACCTGCCATGCGTCAAGCTCAACCCGGCTCGCGCACGGCGGTTCGCCCAAGCGATAGGCACTCTCGCCAAGACGGATAAGATTGATGCGGTGATTCTGGCCCGTATGGCGACGACGCTCCAGCCTCCCGTACGCCCGGCAAATACGCCCAAGCAAGCCAAGCTCGCCGAATTGATCAGCGCTCGCGATGGCTTGGTCCGTGATAAGATCGCGCTTCAAAATCAAGCGAAGAACCTGACGCTACCTCTCCTCAAGCGTCAGCACAAAAAGCGCCTGGATCAGATTGAGCAGCATATCAAACAGGTCGATGTCGAGCTTGCGACGATCATTGCTGCTGACGCAGAGTTGGCGCGGCGGCACGAAATCATCTCCAGTATTGCCGGGGTAGGCACACGTACCGCCGACCAGTTGGTCGCAACCATGCCAGAGCTAGGAGCACTGGATCCTAAACAAGTCGCTTCCCTTGCAGGCCTGGCTCCCGTCGCCCGTCAATCGGGGCAATGGAAAGGGCGCAGTTTTATTCAAGGGGGACGGGCCAATGTAAGACGTGCGCTTTACATGCCGGCCCTCGTTGCCGCCCGCTACAATCCAGATCTCAAAGCAAAATATCAAAGCCTCATCGCGTCCGGAAAACCGGCAAAGGTCGCTGTGGTCACACTTATGCGCAAGCTCATCGTCATGGTCAACGCGCTGATTAAAGCCGACCGCCTATGGGTTGAAAAACGGGCTTGATCACAACGGAAACTAACCGCCGTCCCCAGCTTCCAAGCGATCCGATTCGCGACGAACTCGTCGCATTGGGCCTCGTTGCGCCACAAGGTGCGAAATGGACGCTCACACCGACAGGCAAGAAGGTTCTGGCGGCGGGGTCCAACCGGCGAAACAAGGGCGGGTTTTCAGTTTAAGCTCACGCGCCCGACCCTCGACCCGCGTGTCGGCCGAGATCTTGCCCAGGTGCAAGTCGCCGCGCCCGCGCATGACGCGCGGGCGGATTTTCCAACCGGCAGGGCGCGCCCACCGGCGACGAGGCAGGGTCCCAGTGGCAGCGCGAACGCCGGGTCGGATTAGTTCACCATAACCCCGCTCGGCACCGCGCCCACGCGGGCCGCGGCGAACAGCACGCCGCCGCGCACCGCCTCGGGTGTGCCGTCAAGCAGGGGCAGCATCACCAACTCGCGCGTCGTCTCGCTGTCGTCGTCGACAACCAGCCGTAGCGACGAGTAACCAAGACTGCTGCGTTCGATCACCACATCGCGAATTGCCTCGAGCGGCCACGACAGGCCAGAGGCGCGATAGAGCCGTACGCCGTCATGAAAGATCCACGCCTCGCGATGGCGCCAGAGCTGCAGGCAGGTCCAGAAGACAAGCAAGGCCGCAAGCATCGCCGCGCTTGCCGCTATCTCGCCGAAGAGCACAGCGCGGAACATCGCCGCCGCACCGTCAGCTGCAACCGGGATCGCCTCCCTGGCAGCGATGGCGAAAAAGACGAGCGCGCTCAGCGCCTGCCCGGCCAACAGCGGCTTTGCCTTCAGCGCCGCGATCACGATGATTTGTCGGTCCCGATTGGTCATCACGAGCACACATAGGTACGGCGCTGCGGCAGCGCCAGCATGGAAGGCAATCCTGCCGACACCGCAGCCGCGACATGGTCGGCTTCAAAGCGCTGGCGCAGGAACGGCAAGCATAGGGGCGTGCCTGATCGGGCATCTGCCAGGGGGCGCTGCACTCCCACCGCCGCCCCACAGTGAAGGATAAGCGCCGCGCTTCTTAAAGGCGCGCCGCGAGCTGCTGGAGCATCGCCTGCACCGGCTGGGCGGGTTCGGCAGCGTTCCAGCCTGCCTCAAGTCCCGCGATACGCTCGAAGAGGCGCTCGCTTGCTGCAATAATCCGGCCAATATTCGGTTCGAAGGCCGCGCACACCGCCCAGTCGGCAGGGATCGGTTCGCCGATGCGCGCGGCGCTGTCGTGCGGGCCCGCGCCCGCATCGCCCGCGATCATCGCGCGGCGGTGAAGCAGCCAGGCGATGATGTGCATCAGCCGCGTCGTGGTCTTCAGCGATTCGCAGGCGAGGCTCAGCTGAAGCAGGCTGTCGCTGCGCCCGGCGCCGAAATCACGCGCGGCCGAAAAGGCCGAATGCGCCTCATCGGCAAGCAGCATCGCCTCGACATAGAGATTTTCCACTTGCGCGCGCTGCACGGGCGATGTGGCTGGCAGATGATCGGAGCCCCCTCTGGTCATGCGGGGACGATGGCACGGGCACGCGCCAGATCGCAACGCCGCTAACCATTTTTGTGAGGGACAACGCGTCCCGTTTTGAATTCGCGTCGGTCAGGCGATGATGTCGGGGATGATCTGGTCCTCGCACCACGCGATCTCGTCGCGCAAGCGCAGCTTCTTTTTCTTGAGCCGGGCGAGCTGGAGCTGGTCGGGGACCGGGCCTTCGCTGAGTGCGATAATCGCAGCATCGAGGTCGCGGTGCTCGACGCGGAGCAGTTCAAGGCGCTGGGCGATGTCTTCGGGGTTCACGCCCCTCCTCCTGCCACGATCACGGCCCATCCGCAACGGGGACCGGATGAGCGAATCGCCACGACATTCGCCGCAATTCATGATTTACTCATGAGCGCCAATCGAGTCGAAAAGGAGAATGGCAAATGAGCATTTCGCACCTTTCCGCCCTGAAGTCCCGTCACGCGGACCTCGATGCGAGAATTGCGAATGAAGAACGGCGCCCCGCCCCCGATGCGGCCCTGCTGGCGCAGATGAAAAAGCAGAAGCTTAAAATCAAAGAAGAGATGCTCGCGGTCAACTGACCGGCGCGCGTCCCTGCCGCCTCCGCTGGCGCTTCCCTTTCGCGGATAGCGTCAGCGCCGGCGGTAGACGGGGCCCCGATTGAGCCCCAATCGCTGCAGATGCGGCGGAAGATCGGGTTTCGAAACCACCTGACGGCGCACCGCCTGCGGATTGACCGGGCGGTCGAAGGCGATGCCGAATTTACCCTCGCCGACCCATACGATGCGTCCGGGCACCATGCCGACATTGCGAAGTTCAACCTCGACGGTGCCGCCCTGCGTTACCTTGGCAGGGCCTTCGGCGAGCATACCGCCGACGGACAGATTGCGCACGCGTACCGTCACAGGACCCTCGACCCCAGGAAGGACGAGGTTCGCCTGGAGAAACAGGCTGTCGCGATCGGAGCTGCGCGACAGCGCAGCCACCTGTTCGTCGAGTGTTTCCGGTATCCGCGATTCCATGCGCCCCATTCCCGCACCCAAAGTTTCGAGAGGGCGACCCTAAAAGCGAGCCCTTGCAGAAACGTAAATGGGCCGAGACGGCGGTCAGTCTTCGCGCGAGATACGCTCGTTGCGCTCGTGCCTCTCTTGCGCCTCAAGCGTCATCGTCGCAATCGGCCGTGCCTGCAGCCGCGCGAGAGAGATAGGCTCCCCGGTTACCGCGCAATAGCCATATTCGCCTTCATCGATGCGGCGAATCGCAGCGTCGATCTTAGCGATCAGCTTGCGCTGGCGATCGCGCGTGCGAAGCTCGATCGCCCAGTCGGTCTCGCTGGAGGCGCGGTCGGCAAGGTCGGGTTCGCGCAAGGGGCCATCCTGCAAGTGCGCCAGCGTCGATTCGGCTTCGGACAGGATCGACTTTTTCCAAGCGAGCAGCAGGCCGCGAAAATATTCCTGCTGCCGCTCATTCATGAACGGCTCGTCTTCGCTGGGAATATAGTCCGAATCGAGATTGGATTTGGCTTGGCGAAGCGCGTCGGCACCAACATCGGCAATCTGGGTTGGCATAGCGGCTTTTCGCGTCCTTTCCTCTCGCCTGGCCGCCGTGTGACGGTCCGAGGGATTGCGCCGCGCCTATACCGAGCCACCGGTTGCGATACAAGCGCCTAAGCTGCTGATAGAAGATGGGGCTGAAGCACGGCTGAACCGCGGGACCGATTCTCGCCGGCCCCCGCCCCCTTCGGACAATGTGATTTCTCGGGCTTCCCAAGCGGCCACGGTTAACCATTGGCCGAAATTCGGGTCTTTCCGTTCCGTTTCGGGACACAAGGGATCATTCAGGTTGATTCCGCTCTCCAATTCCCGCTCTCGGACAATCAAACGCGGTTAACGCAATTGTCGCGTTCACAAAGCTTTGGCCTTTTGCCGCTAGCCGAAGGGCAAGCAGGTGCCGCGATGGGGTGTCGCGCCGCCTAGCAACGAGAAAAGAGAGAAACCTATGTCTGTCCGAATGGCTCTCGCCAAGCTTTGCGCCTGCACGTGCGGCGGCGCGATTATCGGCAGCGGCGCGATGCAGGTCGCAGATGTACCGGCCGCTGCCTACTCGAAAGCGCCCTCGTGCCAGCCCTGCACCAAGAAGGTCGTGCGCAAGCGCCACGCGGCGAAGCGCAAGGTCAAGCGAGTCCGCCGCGTCGTCACCACGAAGCGCGTGATCCGCACCGCGACCCCGCAGACACAGGTCGTCACCCAAACGATCCCGCTGCCGCCCATCCCCTATGCGCCCTTCCCACCCAGCGGTGGTTTCGAAGGTGGCGGCGGCGCCGGAGTCACGGTGATTGGCGGCGGCTTTGGCGGCGGATTCGGCGGCGGCTTCTTCGGGGGCTTCTTCGGAGGCAGCAGCGGGGGAAGCAGCGGAAGCGTCGTCGTCACCTCGACAACCACCGGCGGCGTCAGCACATCGACGAGCAGTACCTCGGGCGGCGTCTCCACCTCGACTGGCGGGGTCAGCACATCGACGTCCACGGGCGGCGTCTCGACTTCCACGGGGGGCGTGAGCACATCCACCGGCGGGGTCAGCACCTCCACCGGGGGCGTTTCGACCTCGACGGGTGGCGTTTCGACCTCGACGGGCGGGGTCAGCACCTCAACGGGGGGCGTTTCGACCTCTTCGTCGTCGAGCAGCAGCTCGTCGTCGAGCTCGTCCTCTTCCTCCTCGTCCTCGTCGAGTTCCTCTTCATCGGGCGGCAGCAGCTCGCACGGCCACGGTAGCTCAAGCTGGGGTGGAAGCTCGAGCTGGGGCGGCAGCTCTTCGCACGGCGGCTCCTCGTCGCACGGCGGCAGCTCGTCCCACGGCGGCTCGTCATCCTCCTCGGGCGGGTCGAGCAGCAGTTCCTCCTCGAGCTCCTCATCTTCGTCGTCGTCTTCATCGTCGAGCTCGACCTCGTCGGGTGCAACTGGCGGCAGCAGCAGCTTCGGTGCGAGCACGAGCAGCTCGTCCTCGTCGTCGAGCAGCAGCTCGTCTTCGAGTTCCTCGTCTTCCTCATCCTCGTCGTCGAGCTCGGGCGGCAGCAGCGGCGGCTCGTCGGGCGATCCGACCCCGGTGCCCGCTCCGCCGATGATGCTCCTCTTCGGCGCCGCCGCTGCCGCGCTCGTCGTGCGCCGCCGCACGGCGAACCGCAACAGCGCGAAAAGCAAGGCCGCATAAGATGTGCTGACGGCCCGGTGGGGGGCATGGGGCCGTCAATCGAGGGTCGCTCTACGGAGCGGCCCTTTTTTCATGCCTCTGGCTTGATCCTCGCGGCCGCGACGCGCTGAAGCAGAGGGCCCAATGCCGCCCGCGGGGCAGAGAGGCGCCGCCCCATTGTCATCGCCCATCGCTCGGCGTTTCGCGCTGCGAGCTTCCACCGCTCAGCGAGCGCGGAACAGCAACGTCGCGCTTGCACCGTCCGCCCCGCACCGCCATAGCGCGGCCATGCACGATATCCGCCTGATCCGGGAAAACCCCGAAGCGTTCGACGCCGGCCTCGCCCGCCGCGGGCTCGGCCCTTTGTCTACCGAAATTCTGGCCGCCGATGCCTCGCTCCGCGCGCTGCAGACCGAAATGCAGGCCGCGCTTGCACGGCGCAATGAAGCATCAAAGGCGATTGGTCAGGCGATGGCGAAGGGCGACAAGAAGAGCGCCGAGGCGCTGAAGGCCGAAGTCGCAGCCCTCAAACAGCGGCTTCCTGAACAGGAAGCCGCCGAGCGCGAGCAGCTCGCCGCGCTGCAGGATAGCCTGGCCGCGCTCCCCAACCTGCCTGCGCCCGACGTGCCCCAAGGGGAGGATGAGGAAAGCAATGTCGAGATTTCGCGCTGGGGCACACCGCGGAGCTTCGACTTTCAGCCCAGGGAACATGCCGATTTTGCCCCCGCGCTCGGGCTCGACTTCGAAACCGCTGCAAAAATGTCGGGAGCCCGCTTCGCCTTTCTCAAAGGTCCGATGGCAAGGCTCGAACGCGCGCTCGGCCAGTTCATGCTCGACAAGCAGACCAACGAGGCAGGCTACAGCGAGTGCGCGACCCCGCTTCTCGTCCGCGACGACGCAGCGTTCGGGACTGCGCAGCTCCCCAAGTTCCGCGAGGACCTGTTCCAGACCACCAATGGAATGTGGCTGATCTCGACCTCCGAGATGAGTCTCACCAATGCGGTGCGCGAGGAAATATTGGCGGAAACCGATTTGCCGATTCGCATGACCGGCCTCACCCCCTGCTTCCGGTCGGAGGCCGGGGCCGCAGGCCGCGACACGCGGGGCTATATCCGCCAGCATCAGTTCTGGAAGGTCGAACTGGTCTCCATCGTCCGCCCCGAGGACAGCGACGCCGAACTTGAGCGCAAGACCCGGGCGGCCGAGGCGATCCTTGAGGCGCTCGAACTTCCCTATCGCAAGATGCTGCTTTGCGCGGGCGACATGGGCTTTGCTGCGCGCAAGACCTACGATCTTGAAGTGTGGCTGCCGGGACAGAACAGCTACCGCGAGATTTCAAGCTGCTCGAACTGCGGCGATTTTCAAGCGCGGCGCATGAACGCTCGCTTCCGCCGCGAGGGCGCCAAGGGCACCGAGTTCGTCCATACGCTCAATGGCTCGGGACTCGCCGTTGGGCGCACCCTCGTCGCGATCCTCGAAAACTACCAGCAAGCCGACGGCAGCGTCGACATTCCCGAGGCGCTTCTCCCCTATATGGGCGGGATTACGCGGCTGACGCCCTGACCCCTACCGCCTGCTTTGGCTCAACCGTGTGATAAGCGGGGCAAGTTCGAGGAGAGCGGGGCGGCCCACAGCGAATAGTTTCCGTTGTGATCAAGCCCGTTTTTCAACCCATAGGCGGTCGGCTTTAATCAGCGCGTTGACCATGACGATGAGCTTGCGCATAAGTGTGACCACAGCGACCTTTGCCGGTTTTCCGGACGCGATGAGGCTTTGATATTTTGCTTTGAGATCTGGATTGTAGCGGGCGGCAACGAGGGCCGGCATGTAAAGCGCACGTCTTACATTGGCCCGTCCCCCTTGAATAAAACTGCGCCCTTTCCATTGCCCCGATTGACGGGCGACGGGAGCCAGGCCTGCAAGGGAAGCGACTTGTTTAGGATCCAGTGCTCCTAGCTCTGGCATGGTTGCGACCAACTGGTCGGCGGTACGTGTGCCTACCCCGGCAATACTGGAGATGATTTCGTGCCGCCGCGCCAACTCTGCGTCAGCAGCAATGATCGTCGCAAGCTCGACATCGACCTGTTTGATATGCTGCTCAATCTGATCCAGGCGCTTTTTGTGCTGACGCTTGAGGAGAGGTAGCGTCAGGTTCTTCGCTTGATTTTGAAGCGCGATCTTATCACGGACCAAGCCATCGCGAGCGCTGATCAATTCGGCGAGCTTGGCTTGCTTGGGCGTATTTGCCGGGCGTACGGGAGGCTGGAGCGTCGTCGCCATACGGGCCAGAATCACCGCATCAATCTTATCCGTCTTGGCGAGAGTGCCTATCGCTTGGGCGAACCGCCGTGCGCGAGCCGGGTTGAGCTTGACGCATGGCAGGTCCGATAAAGCCTGCTCGAGCTGTCGGTGGTATGCGCCAGTAGCCTCATAGGCGATCCGATCGATCTGCCATTGCCCGAGCCAATCTATCAGCTCCCTGTGGCCTTTGGCGGTATTGGTGAATTGCCGCTCGCAGCCTGCAGGATGGGCATATACATCAAGGGTCGCTTTTGAGATGTCGATGCCGATGGTTTGGGGTATGGGATTGTCCATCTTTTCCGCTGTCCTACTCTTGTCATCCGGGCCCGAAGCCCTGGTTTCCGTCCAGGTCTGGTGGAAAAGAAAGGGGTGATCACACTAATCGACGGTCCTCCACGACCGAGACAACTTCGATCCATCCCCTTCCGCCCGATCCGGGGTGGCCACCCCGGATCGGGCAGCCCTTAATGCCCACAACCGCCAGAAAAGTCATAAGACAAGAAAGAGACTATCGTGCGCATCCTTCTCACCAACGACGACGGTTATCACGCCCCCGGTTTCGCGGTGCTCGAAGCGATCGCACGCCAGCTCAGCGACGATATCTGGGTCTGCGCACCTGCCGAGGAACAGTCGGGCGCGGGCCATTCGCTCACGCTCTCGCAGCCTGTGCGCGTTCGCCAACATGGCGAGCGGCGCTGGTCGTGCACCGGCACCCCCACCGATTCGGTGATGATCGCGATCGGCAAACTGATGCCCGAACGCCCCGACCTCGTCCTCTCCGGCGTCAACCGCGGCGCCAACCTCGGTGACGATGTCACTTACTCGGGCACAGTCTCGGCGGCGATCGAGGGCGCACTTGCAGGGATTCCCGCCATTGCCTTGAGCCAGGTTTATGCGCGCGAGGGCATGGGCGACACGGTGCCGTTCGGCGCGGCAGAAGCATGGGGCGCGAAGGTGCTCGCGCCGTTGCTCAAGGCGCCCATGACCCCGCGCACCCTCATCAACATCAACTTCCCCGCCCTCCCCGCCGACGCGGTGCGCGGCATCCGTGTAACGCGGCAGGGCTTCCACGATTACGGCCGCGGCTCGATCGTCGAGGGCACCGACCCGCGCGGCTACACCTACTACTGGTTCGGCCTCCACGGCATCGAACATTCGCTGGGGCACGACAGCGATCTTGAGGCGATCGACGATGGCTATGTCTCGGTGACGCCGCTCCAGCTCGACCTCACCCACGACGCCTCGCTCGCCGCGTTGCGCAGCGCGTATGAAAGTTAGGGTCAGGGGCGGGGTCGCCGGCCAGGGGCGCCCCCCATATTCCCCGTGTCGCCCATAGGCCGGACCCGCAAAAGGCGCTGGAGGGGCGAGAGAAGTGCTGACAGGCCTGGACCCACCGCGGGCCCTGGCCGTGGGCACCTTGCGCCGCAGCGGCGAGGATCATTTCTCCTCGTCGATCGAAAGCAGTTGACCCGGCGAAGCGACTGCCCCCACCATGGCGCGCGATGGCAAGGCGATTGAGCAAAAGCGTCCAGCGGCAATTCGATGTGCTGCGCCGCGCGACGCGCTGGCCAGTGTGGGCCGACCTCGCGACGCGGCTCGGCGTCGCCTTTTTGCTGATCGGCATCGTCGTTCTCGTCCACTGGAGCGACCGCGAGGGGCTTCAGGACCTTTACGACGGTGATGTCAGCTTCCTTGACGTCGTCTATTTCACGATGATCTCGGTGACGACGACAGGTTTTGGGGATATCACCCCCGTGTCCGACCGTTCGCGGCTGATGGAAGCTGTGATCGTGACGCCGATCCGCATCGCCGTGCTCTTCATCTTCATCGGCACCGCCTATCAATTCGTCCTCAAACGCACATGGGAAAAATGGCGCATGGCCCGCATCCAGGCAAAGCTCACCGACCATATCGTCGTCCTCGGCTTCGGCGTCAGCGGCAGCGAAGCGGTCAAGGAACTCATCGCGCGCGGAACCGACCCCGCGAGGATCGTCGTCATCGACCAGGCGCGCGGGCGGATCAATGCCGCCGAGCATCTGGGCTGCAACGTGCTCGAGGGCGACGCCTCGAACGACGATACACTGATCCATATCCGCATTGCACAGGCGCGCTCGGTGCTCGTGTCCGCGGGCCGCGACGACACGTCGATCCTCATAGTCCTCACGGTCCGGCATCTCTCGCCGAATGTCCCGATCAGTGTCGTGATTCGCGCACAGGACAATGAGCTGCTGGCACGCCAGGCGGGCGCAAATAACGTCATCAACCCGGTCAGCTTTACCGGCCTGCTGCTCGCCGGATCGGCCGAGGGGGCGCATGTGGCCGACTATATGGCCGACCTCGCGGGCATCGCGGGGCGCGTTCAGCTCGTTGAGCGGCCAGTCAGCGACGAAGAGGTCGGACGCAGCCTCGAGCAGCTTGTCACCGGCGGCCGCGGTCTTCGCATCTACCGCGACGGCAAACCCTATGGCTTTTGGGAAGACGAGGCAAAGCGGCTCCAGGCGGGCGACCATGTCGTCGAAGTCGTGCGCTGCACCCCCCGCGAGGCTACGCCCTGAAATCCCGGCGCTAGTCCTGCCAGAACAGCCAGGCAGCCCAGAGCCATCCGGCAATCAGCAGCGCGCCTCCCACCGGCGTGACGGCCCCCAGCCACCGCGGCCCGCCGAGCGCCATCACATAGAGGGTGGCAGCGAACAGTGCGGAGCCGGCAAGCAGCACGATCGCCGGTCCGCGCGCATTGGCCATGATCGCGAGCACCGCAACCGCGTGAAGCAACTGATAGAGACCGCCGGTGCGCAGCCAGTCGGCCTCCTGTTCGCCCGAGGCACCATGCGCACCAAAGGCCCCCGCCGCCACGGCCAGCGCCGCGGAAATTGCTGCCAACATGCCCAGCATCGTGTCTAACCCTCTCTTTCGTAGATCTCCGCTCCTGCATGCCGCCGCGCGCCGTGCGTGACAAGCGCTGCAAAATCGACTAAGGGCGCGCCCAATCATGACAACCAAGACTCTTCCCGCCCAGCCGAAAGTCGGCATGGTGTCGCTCGGCTGCCCGAAGGCGCTGGTCGACAGCGAACGCATTTTGACCAAGCTGCGCTCCGATGGTTACGGCCTTTCGCCCGACTATGCCGGCGCCGACGTCGTGCTGGTCAATACCTGCGGCTTCCTCGATTCGGCGAAGGAAGAAAGCCTCGAGGCGATCGGCGAGGCGATGGCAGAGAATGGCCGCGTCATCGTTACCGGCTGCATGGGCAATGAGGCCGAGGCGATCCGTGCGCGCTTCCCGAAGGTGCTCGCGGTCACCGGCGCGCATCAATATGAGCAGGTCGTTGATGCAGTTCACGAAGCCGCGCCGCCGACGCAGGGCCCCTTCGTCGATCTGGTGCCCGAGGGCGGACTTAAGCTCACGCCCCGGCATTACAGCTATCTGAAAATCAGCGAGGGCTGCAACCACAGCTGCGCCTTCTGCATCATCCCCGATCTTCGTGGAAAGCTGGTGTCGCGCCGCGTCGATGCGGTGCTGCGCGAGGCTGAAAAGCTTGTGGCGGCCGGAACGCGCGAACTCTTGGTCATCAGCCAGGACACCTCGGCTTATGGCGTCGACTTAAAGCACGAAAGCCGCCAGTGGCACGGCGCCGAGGTTCGCGCCCACATGACCGATCTTGCGCGGCACCTTGGAGAGCTCCGGACGTCGGAAGGCCGTGCCCCTTGGGTTCGCCTCCACTATGTCTACCCCTACCCCCACGTCGAAGCAGTGATCCCGCTGATGGCCGAGGGCCTGCTCACCCCCTACCTCGATATCCCGTTCCAGCACGCGAGCCCCCGGGTGCTGAAGGCAATGAAGCGCCCTGCCAATGAAGCCAAGGTGCTTGAACGGTTGAAAAGCTGGCGCGCCATCGCCCCCGACCTCGCGATCCGCTCGAGCTTCGTCGTGGGCTTCCCCGGAGAGACCGAGGAGGATTTCCAATATCTTCTCGATTGGCTCGACGAAGCGCAGCTCGACCGAGTCGGCGCCTTCCGCTTCGAGCCGGTCGCGGGCGCACAGGCGAACGCCCTGCCCGACCCGGTACCTGAGGCGGTCAAGGAAGAGCGCTATCAGCGCATCATGGAAAAGACCGCCGCGATCAGCGCCGCCAAGCTCCAGGCCAAGATCGGCCGGACCCTGCCCGTGATCATCGACGAGGTAGGCGAGGCTGACGAAGATGGCAGTATCGGCGCCACCGGCCGCAGCCAGGCCGATGCGCCGGAGATCGACGGCCATGTCTACCTTCGCGACGTTGCAGAGACGCTGAAGGCCGGCGATATCGTCGACGTCGAGATCGAGGACGCCGATGAGCATGATCTGTTCGGGGTGATCGCGGCGTAAAGCGCCTGCCCGTCAGAAAAGGCGCGTCAACGAGTAGAAGAGCGCGGCGACGACTGCACTTGCGGGAATGGTGATGAACCAGGCCGCGACGACGTTCCCCGCGACGCCCCAGCGCACCGCGCTTGCGCGCCGCGCGACGCCCGCGCCGATGATGCTGCCGGTGATCGTATGCGTCGTCGAGACGGGAATACCGAGCAAGCTCGCGGTGAATACCATGATCGAGCCACCGGTCGACGCAGCGAAGCCCTGATGGTGCGACAGCTTCGTGATGCGTCCCCCCATCGTCTCGATGATCTTCCATCCGCCCGACAGCGTGCCGAAGGCGATCGCGATGTAGCAGCAAAAGGCGACCCAATGCGGCACATGGAATTCGCCCGTCATATAGCCGGTCGAATAAAGAAGTACCGCGATGATCCCCATCGTTTTCTGCGCATCGTTGAGCCCGTGGCTGAGCGAGTAGGCGGCCGAGGAGAAAAGGTGCAGCGTCCGAAAGCTGCGCTCGGCGAATTTCGCGGTCACGCCCCGCAGCGCCCAACTGCTGGCCAGCATGACCAGCATCGACAGCAGCATCCCCAGCATGGGCGACAGGAAGATCGCAATGACGGTCTTGTTCAGCCCCGCCCACTGGATGCCCTCGAACCCCGCGTGCGCGACGCCCGCGCCGACCACGCCGCCGACCAGCGCGTGGCTCGAAGATGAGGGAATGCCCTTCAGCCAGGTGACTATGTTCCAGAACATCGCGCCGACCAGCGCGCCAAACACGACCGCAGGGGTCACCAGATCCTTGTCGATCAGTCCAGCACCAATGGTCTCGGCGACCTTGTGCAGCGCAGGGAATGCGAGACTGAGGAAATAGGCGGCGAAATTGAAGAAAGCCGCGAACAGCACTGCCTGGACCGGCCGCAGCAGCCGCGTCGCAACGACCGTCGCGATGCTGTTCGCCGCGTCGTGCAGTCCATTGAGGAAGTCGAACGCCAACGCCAGCACGACGAGGCCAGCGAGAAGGGGAAATGCCAGTTCGTGCATGGTAAGCGCCCCGCCTTAGGCGTGATCGATGACCAGGCCGTCGATTTCGTTCGCGACGTCCTCGAACCGGTCCACGACGCGCTCGAGGTGGCTGTAGAGTTCGCGTGCGATCATGAAATGGACCGTATTCGTCTCGCCATGTTCGCGGAACAGGCGCTTCAATCCGGCGGCGTGGATCTCGTCGGCATGACCCTCCATGCGCACCAGTCGTTCGGTAAGTTCGTGGAGGCGCGCGCCGTTCGCCGAAATATTGCGGAGCAGCGGCAGTGCTTCGACGGTCAGCCGCGCAGCGTCGACGATGATCCCCGCAATGTCGCGCATCTCGGGGTAGAATTCGCGCACATCGTAAAGATCGACTGCGCCCGCGGTTTTCTGCATCTCGTCGATCGCGTCGTCCATGGAGGCGATCAGGTCGGTGATCGCGCTGCGGTCGAACGGGGTGAGGAAGGTGCGGCGCACGGTCTGCAGCACCTCGCGCGTGATCGCGTCGGCGTCATGTTCACGCTCGACGATCTCCTGGATATGGTCTGCCATGCCCTCGCCGCCCTGCAGCAACCGTGCGAGCGCCTCCGCCCCCGCCGCGAGCGTCGCTGCATGGCTTTCGAAAAGATCGAAGAAATTGCCCTGCTTGGGAAGCAGGCGCTGAAACCAGGCGAACATTTGGCTAACCCCCGTTTTCTCGGCAATATTTACGACGACGCCGCTGCTGCGGGCTACGGCGCGAAAGCCCGTGTCGCCGAACGAGCGGATCAGCGCCTGCAGATCGGCCTCATCGACCACCTTTGCCGCCTCGTCGAATGCGAACCAGCGCCGCTCGCGCTCATTCTGTTCTTTCCACTCGCCGAGTTCCCGGGTTACGGCAAGCGGAAAGACCTCGACGTCGAGCATGACCGACGCACCGTTGGGGCGCCGCTTGCGATATTGATAGCTGCCGATCGGAGTCGGACAAACGGCGCCGATCACGCCCGCCTCCTCCTCGGCTTCGATTGCGGCCGACGCGTGGCGGGGCAAGCCGTTGAGCGGGTTGCCCTTGGGAATCACCCACCGCCCGGTGCCGCGCGATGTGATCAGCAGAATTTCGGTCGGCCCATCCATTCCGGGACCGCCGAAACGATAGGGAAGGACGGCTATCTGACGCATTCGAAAGCCCTCCCTTTCCTGGCAGCGGCTGGTGATGGCAAGTTGGGGACGCCCCTATGACAATATCGCCTCAGCGGCAATGGCCGCGCTGGATCCGCCCCCGCTTTCCGTAAACGTCAATTCGATTGCAAATTGCAACGCTATGCGTAAGCTGCGTGCCTGAAACCGAGAGCCCGAACACGGGCCCGCGCCATATTCGCTGGAATGGACGGGAGACAAGATGATGGCAAGCACGGCGACGATGCAACGCCCCGCGGGCACAAAGGCTGCTCCGGTTGATCAGGATGTGCTGATCGTCGGCGCAGGCATTTCGGGCATCGGCATGGCGGTGCATCTCCAGATGAACTGTCCCGACCGCAGCTTCGGCCTCGTCGAGCGCCGCGCCAATCTGGGCGGCACCTGGGATCTGTTTCGCTATCCCGGCATCCGTTCGGACAGCGACATGCACACGCTCGGTTTCGTCTTCGAACCCTGGAAACATGAAAAGTCGATCGCCGACGGGCCCGCGATCCTCGAGTATCTGAACCGTATCGTCGATGAACGCCGCATTCGCGAACGCATCCGTTTCAACCGCAAGGTCGTCGGTGCCGACTGGAGCAGCACGGATGCTCGCTGGACGGTGACGATGGAGGATGAGGCCGGGCAGACCTCGACGACGACGGCGCGCTGGCTCTATCTTGGCTCGGGCTATTACGACTATGACGAGCCCTACGACGCCCATTTCCCTGGCCGCGAGGATTTTGAGGGGCAGATCGTCCATCCCCAATTCTGGCCAGAGAATTTCGACTATTCGGGCAAGAAGGTAGTCGTCATCGGGTCGGGTGCGACCGCGGTTACCATTGTCCCGTCGATGACCGAGAACGGCGACGGCAAGGGCGCCGCGCATGTCACGATGCTTCAGCGCACCCCAACCTGGTATTTCATCCGTCCGGCGAAGGACGGGCTTGCAAATTTTCTCAGAAAAATTCTTCCCGAGAAGCTTGCCTACAAGATCACGCGCTTCAAGAATGTGCGGCTGCAGGACCTCGCCTTTCGACGCGCGCGGGAAAAGCCCGAGAAGGTGCGCGAGTTCCTGACCAAGAAGCTGAAGGCCGCCCTTGGCGACCGTTACGACGAAAAGGCGTTCACTCCGCCCTACAACCCTTGGGAACAGCGGCTTTGCCTTGTCCCCGACGCCGATTTCTTCGAGGCAATGAAAGCCGGCAAGGCATCGGTCGTGACCGACCATATCGAGCGCTTCGACAAGACCGGCATCCAACTCAAATCGGGCGGGCACCTTGACGCCGACATCATCATTACCGCGACCGGGCTCAAGCTCGCGGTGGCTGGCAAGATTCCGGTGCGCGTCGACGGCGATCTGGTCGATTGGAGCCAGCATTTCTATTACAAGGCGTGCATGTTCTCGAACGTGCCGAATTTTGCGGTCGTGTTCGGCTATCTCAATGCCTCCTGGACGCTGCGCGCCGACATTGTGGCTGAATATGTCTGCCGCGTTCTCAACCATATGCGCGACACCGGGTCCGAGGTGGCAACGCCGGTGCTCGCTGATCCCTCCAGCCTGACCGAGGAGAATATCTTCGATTTCTCCTCAGGCTATATCCAGCGCTCGCTGCATATCATGCCCAAGAATGCGGACAAGTTGCCGTGGCGGCTCAACCAGAACTATGTCCAGGACCGCATCGATATGCGTACCGGCGCGATCGACGACGGTATCCTTACATTCAGCCGCGCCAGACTCCCGCAGGCGCATCCGGCCCCGACGGAACTGGAAGCGGCGGAGTAAGCGCGCCGCGGCGCCATCGATAGCGTATCGGGGCGCTCACCCCTGGCTGGCAAGGACAATCAATCAGTCGACGTGCTCGGGCTTGCCCTTGCGCGAGCCCTTCGCGAAATCCTCAAGCTGCTTTTCGCTCATGCTGTCGGCCATTTCGCGCGAGGCTCCCTTGAGCTTGGATTTGGGCGTATCGCCGCGCTTGGCGCTCAGCGCCGCGCCCGCGGCTTTTTGCTGGGCTTTGGACTTGGCTGGCATATCTCGTCTCCTGCCTGCCCCCCGCTAGCCATTAACGATCGTCCCGCCGTTGGGATGCAGCACCTGACCCGACATATAGCTGCTGTCGTCGCAGGCCAGGAACAGGAAGGCCGGCGCGACTTCATTGGGCTCGCCCGGCCGTTTCATGGGCGTGCTTTCGCCAAAATGCTCAACCTTGTCGGCCGGAGCGCCGCCCCGCGGGTTGAGCGGCGTCCAGATCGGCCCCGGAGCGACCGCATTGACGCGAATGCCCTTCTCCACGAGGTTTTCGCTCAAGGACCGGGTAAAGGCAGTGATCGCGCCCTTGGTTGCGCTGTAATCGAGCAGCCCCTTTGATCCCTGGTACATGGTAACACTCGTGCAATTGACGATAGCCGCCCCCTTTGAAAGGTGGGGCAGCACCGCCTGCACCAGGTAGAACATGCCGAAGATGTTGGTCGCAAACGTGCGCTGGAGCTGGTCGGGGGCGATATCGCGTATGTCTTCGGCGGGGTGCTGTTCGCCAGCATTATTGACAAGCACGTCGATCCGGCCGAACGCCTTGACCGTCTGGGCGACGATCTTTTCCCCTGCCGCGACCTTTCCGACGTCAGCCTTGATGGTGATGGCGCGGCGCCCTTCATCGCGAACCATTGCAGCCGTGTCGTCAGCATCCGCCTTGTTGTCGAGATAAACGATCGCAACATCCGCCCCCTCGCGCGCGAAGAGCGCGCAGACAGCGCGGCCGATGCCGCTATCGCCGCCCGTGATGATCGCAACTTTCCCTTCAAGGCGTCCCGAGCCGGGGTAGCGCGGCTCCCATTGAGGTGCTCGCGTGAGATCGGCTTCGCGATCCATCGGCGGCTTCGCGATGGATTTGGTCCGGCCGACCTCCTTCGCGAGTTTCGCGGCAGCGCGCTTCTTGCCCTCTTTCTCCTTCCGCGTTTCCCCGATCTTCCCCGCCTTGGATTGCTTGACCATTTCGTCTCTCCTCAGCTTGTGGGCCGGAAACTGCGCGCATATTCTACCTTCACCGCGTTCACGATCGCCTCGGACATCGGCAAGTTGATCTTGTAGCTCCCTTCCGCATAGGGGCCGATCTCATAAGGCGCGATCGCGATGGTGAGGCGGTCGAGATATTTGCCGTCCGATGAGCCCAGCCAGACCGTCTGTGCCGACGCCGAGGGGCATTTGCCGAACGGACTGTCGGGATCGCGCGACCAGCTTATGCCCCGCGCCGCCTTCGCGCGCTCGACCGCGGCGCACAGATCGTCGTTCGCCGCCTTGTCGAACGCTTCGCCGCTCTTGAACAGGTCGAGCGGCTTTAGCCGCGTGGCATGGCTGCGGTCCCACAGCAGCGAATCAAAGCTCTGCATGCCGTGCGCCCCGCCCATATATGTCGCAATCTCGCTCGAAAGGCTGAGGAAACGAGGCGTGTCGGTGATCGGCCTCCAGCTTTGAAGGTGGCTGTGCGCACGGTAGGAAAAGCCCTCCTTGTCCGCGACTGCCTTGTCGCGCGCTGCCGCCTTGACAAGCGCGCGGCGCTGCGCGGCGCGGCCGGCATCGAGAAAGGCCGCCAGGTCCGGGATGCGCGCCGCCTCGACCGGGTAGCTATAGGCGAACGCGATCAGCTCGTTCGACTCCTTGACGCTGGATGCACTCGCTTCCTTCGCAGCGACATCTGCAGCAGTGCTCGGAGGCGCGCCCGGAACCTCGGCGGCCGCTGCTACCTCGGCGGGGGTCGGGGCCTTCTGGGAACAGGCGGACGTAAGCAGCGCGCTCGAAAGGAGGAGCAGCCTCGTTCGATGCCGTCGGATCGTCGTCATGAGGGCTTAACGCCGGGAATCGACAAAGTTTCCCCGGAAGCCTAGCACCATTGCATGATCGACTATTCCGACCTGATCCAGCCCGACAAGGGGCAGGACGCCCACGCCATCCACCTCGTCGACAAGCAAAGCTATGATGAGTGGCTGAAGGGCCGCAGCGCGCGCGAGCGCGCCCATCTTGCTGCTACGCTGTACAAACCCGATGCCTTCGCCCACGCAATCCTGCCTGGTGATGCGGCCGAGAGCTGGTCGGTCGTCACCGCGGTGGCCGATGCGGAAAATCTGTCAGCCTGGTGTCTTTCAAAACTTGCGCAGTCACTCCCCGAGGGCCGCTATCGCCTCGACGGGCGCCAGCCGGGCAAGGCGCTGTTCGGCTGGATGAGCGCGCAATATCGTTTCGACGCCTATCGCACCAAGACCGAGGCGCGGGGCTCCCGCGTCCTGCTGACCGCCGACGTAGGCGCGATCGCGCCCATGGTCGCCGAAATGCGCGGCGTCGCGCTGGTCCGCGACTTGGTAAACACACCGGCGGCAGATATGGGGCCTGCCAAGATCGAGGCCGAGGCCGAACGCATCGCCAAGGCGCATGGCGGGACGCTCACCGTTACCAAAGGCGAGGCGCTCGAACAGGGCTACCCGATGATCCACGCGGTCGGCCGCGCCGCCGCCAAACACCACGCCCCGCGGCTGATCGAGGTCGTCTGGGGCAAGGAGGACCATCCACGCGTCGCCCTGGTCGGAAAGGGCATCAGCTTCGACAGCGGCGGGCTCGACATCAAACCCGCCGCGGGAATGCGGTTGATGAAAAAGGATATGGGAGGCGCAGCGCATGTGCTCGCACTCGCCGAGCTCGTGATGGCGGCGGGTCTTCCGATCCGCCTCCATTGCCTCGTCGCGACGGCAGAGAATGCCATTTCCGCCGATGCTTTCCGGCCTGGCGACGTGCTCAAGAGCCGTAAAGGCCTTACGATCGAGATCGGCAACACCGACGCTGAGGGTCGGCTCGTGCTCGGCGATGCACTGGCGCGGGCAGGTGAGGAGACCCCCGAATTGATCATCGACTTCGCGACCTTGACCGGCGCGGCGCGGGTCGCGCTCGGCCCCGACCTGCCCGCGCTCTATGCGAACGACGATGCGCTCGCAGGCGAGCTGATGGCATGCGGCGTCGACCGCGACGATCCTGTGTGGCGTATGCCATTGTGGGACGGCTATGCCGACCTGCTCGAAACCGACATCGCTGACCTTGGCAATGCGGGAAGCTCCGCCTTTGCCGGGTCGATCACCGCTGCGCTGTTTCTGAAGAGATTCATTCCCGAGGGCACAAGCTGGGCGCATTTTGACACCTTCGCCTGGCGCCCTTCGCCCAAACCGGGCCGCCCTAAGGGCGGTGCCGCGCTCGGCCTGCGCGCCGCCTGGGCCATGCTTCAGGGACGCTACGACCGCCGCGGGCGCAATCGCGCGGCCGATTGAACTTTCTTGATCAAGTCCGCTGGGCTGGTCTAATGGCGCGCGATTGGCCGCCTCTGAGGCGGAGATGCTATTAACAGGACGGCATGTGACAGCAGAAACGGGCCTTCATTCCGCGATCGACGGCGTGCGCATGGGACGCCCGGGCGTCGCTGGCGCAGGGCGCGATCGCTTTGGCCTGACTGGTGCGTCGCACAGTTTTGATCCGCGCGTCGTCGCGATCCGCCCTGACCTCGCTGACATCGCGGTTGCGGGGGTTCATTTCGCTCCCCACTATGCCGCGCCGATGATGCGCAGCTGCGCGCTGCCCGCCGCCGCGATGCGCGCGGCGCCGTCGCTTGACGCCGACCAGTCGAGCGAACTTTTGTACGGCGAGGGCTTCGCGCTGCTCGACCTGACGGGCGGCTGGGCTTGGGGCTACAGCCTCGCTGATCATTATGTAGGCTATCTCGCCGCCGATGCGCTCGGGGCGCCGATCGCGCCGACGCACCGCGTGAACATGGCCGAGGCTATGCTGCATTCGGCGCCCGACGCGGCCAGCGGAGGTCCCGCCGTGCTGCCCTTTGGGGCGATGGTGATGGGCGCGGTCGAGGGCGAATGGCTCAAGACGCCGCACGGCTACCTGCCGCTCGCAGCCTTGGTCGAGGCCGGATCAGCGGATGCAGATCCCGCAGCGATCGCCGAGGCAATGACCGGCGCGCCTTATCTGTGGGGCGGGCGCACTGCCCACGGCATCGACTGTTCGGGTCTCGTCCAGCTCGCCTGGAGCGCCGCTGGCATACAGTTGCCGCGCGACAGCGACCTGCAGCTTGCCTCCCTTGGTCCTGACAAGGATGTCGCGCCCGCCGACCTGGCGCGCGGCGATCTCGTCTTCTTCCCCGGCCATGTCGGGATCATGGCCGACCACGAGAGGATCATCCATGCGAGCCAACGATGGATGGAGGTCAGAACCGAGCCACTCGCCGACGTGATCGCGCATTCGGCGGAGAAAGGACATCAGCCGCCGGTGAGCGGCATGAAAAGATTGCGATAAGCTCATCATGACACAGACGGTTTTCATCGACGGCGCGGCGGGCACGACGGGTCTCGAAATCGCCGAGCGGCTTGGCGGGCGGTCCGAATTTTCGCTGGTCACCCTCGACGACGCGCACCGCAAGAATGCCACTGCACGCGCCGACGCGCTCAACGCCGCCGATTTCGTCATTCTTTGCCTTCCTGATGACGCTGCGCGCGAGGCGGTAGCGATGATCGCTAACAAGAGCACCCGCGTTATCGATGCCTCGACCGCGCATCGGGTGGCGCCGGGCTGGGTCTACGGATTTCCCGAAGTCAGCGGCCACGACGCCGTCGCCGGGGCGAAGCGCGTGTCGAACCCGGGATGCTACTCGACCGGCTTCATAGCGCTGGTCGCACCGCTGGTACGCGAAGGGCTCCTGCCCGCCGACTGGCCATACATCTGCCACGCGGTCAGCGGCTATTCGGGCGGCGGCAAAGCGCTGATCGAGCGGTTCGAAGTCGACCGCGACATTGCGTGGCGCAGCTATGCTCTGGCACTCGGTCACAAGCATGTACCCGAAATGCAAGCGCGCTGCGGGCTGTCGGTCGCGCCGCTCTTCTCGCCCGCCGTCATCCCGGCTCATCGCGGTATGGTTGTCGAAGTGCCGGTACCGCTCGCTGCGATGCGGGGCGCGGCGACACCGGAACGGCTTCGCGACGCGCTTGCCGCTTTCTATGCCCACAGTCCGGTTGTCGGCATGGGAGAAGCGCCCGAAGACGGCGAATTGCTGCTGCGCGCCTCCAACGCGGGTAGCGACCGGCTCGACCTGTTCGTTTTTGCCAGTCCGGATGGCAGCCAGGCACGCCTCGTCGCGCGGCTCGACAATCTGGGCAAGGGCGCGAGCGGAGCGTGCGTGCAGAACCTCAATATCATGGCGGGCCTATCCGAAACGGCAGGCCTCAGGCTCTAGGCCCTTTCGAGAAGGCGGCTATTGCACTGTGTCGAGCGCACTCTCAACCGACAGATAGGTGATCAACCGCTCGATCTGACGCCAGCGCGCGAAGTGGAGATGGTTGCCGAGCGCACGATATTGCTCGGCCCGCGCTGCAGCAGCAAATCCCGCTTCCTCCCCGTGCAGGTCGATCAGCGCGCAGGCGTCATCGACCGCAGCGCGATCGGCGAGAAAAGGTACTGAAAGCTGCATGGTATCCCCGGTTCCTGCGTGAAGACCCTAGCATAGCGCGCCGCTCTCACCGCGCCGTTCCCAACCGTGATGAACGGGAAGGTAAGGTTAATTCAGGACAGCTGCGCATTAACGTGGCTCCCCCGTTTCGCCCCTTTGCCGCTGCGAGCGCTCGGTGTAGACAGGCAATATGCGCAAAATCCTCAAATATGCCGCCCTCGCTCTCGTCGTGCTTCTGGTCGCGGGCGGGATCACCCTTTACGTGATGTCGCGCCCCGACGTGGCGCGCTTCTCGACCGCCGAGCTCAGCGGCCGGGTGCCGGTGATGGCGGCGCAGCGGCCCGAGACCTTCCCGACGATGAACGTACCCGAAGCGACGCACTGGCCCGCCGGGCAGGCGCCGGTTGCAGCTGACGGACTCGCGGTCCAACGGTTCGCCGAAGGCCTCGACCATCCGCGCTCGATCTTCGTGCTCCCGAATGGCGACGTGCTCGTTGCCGAGGCGCAGAGCCCGCCGCGCGACACTTCGGGCATCGAGGGCAAGGTGATGAGCAGCCTGATGAGCAAGGCCGGAGCGGGCGGCAAGTCGGCGAACCGCATCACCCTCCTCCGCGACGCCGACGGCGACGGCAAGGCGGAGGTGAAGAGCGCCTATATCACCGGCCTCAACTCGCCCTATGGCATGGCGCTCGTCGGCGACACTCTCTACGTCGCAAATACCGATGCCATCCTCGCCTTCCCCTATGTCGAAGGCGACGTCAGGATGAGCGGCAAGCCGAAAAAGATCGTCGACCTGCCCGCGAAGGGCACGAACCGCCACTGGACCAAGAGCCTTGTCGCGGCACCCAACGGCTGGCTTTATGTCGGCGTCGGTGCCGACAGCAATATCGGCGAAAAGGGCATCAACAACGAGTTTCGCCGCGCCGCCGTGCTCGAGGTGCGACCAGAGAACGGTTATGTCCGCACCTTCGCCGCGGGCCTGCGCAACCCCGTCGGCCTCGCCTGGTATCCCGGGAGCGACCAGCTCTGGACGGTGGTGAATGAACGCGACATGCTCGGGTCGGACCTTGTCCCCGACTATCTGACCAACGTCGACGAAGGCGATTTCTTCGGTTGGCCATGGTATTATTGGGGCGGCTTCGTCGACCCGCGCGTCGAGCCTGACGCCGAGGATCGCCGGCAATATGTGAAGCGCCCCGACTATGCTCTCGGCGCTCACGTCGCGCCGCTCGGTTTCACCTTTACGCACGGGCTCGATCTTGGCGAGCGCTGGGCGGACGGAGCGCTGATCGCGCTGCACGGATCGTGGAACCGCGAGCCGGTCTCGGGCTACAGCGTGATATTCGTGAAGTTTGGCGCGCGGGGCAAACCGGTCGATGCGCTGCCGATCCCACTTCTCGACGGCTTCCTAGCCAATGACGGCAAGACCACCCGCGGCCGCCCCGCGGACGTCAAGATCGCAAAGGACGGCAGCGCGCTGGTCGCCGACGATACCGGCGGGGTGATCTGGCGGGTGGCAAAGGCCGGGTGAGGCGGGGCCGGCTCAGCCGGCGTCCCTGCTTCAATATCCCGCTTGCGAGGCGGCAAATCTGATAGTGTTGAGGCCGCAAGTTCGGCCTTATCCTGCGCCGTCACGCCGGGGCTTGCGCGATCAGCCGGCGCCGTACCCATCGATCCAAGGAACGCCGCGCCCACGGTCGGCGGAGGCGAAAACCGACGCAGCCCCGTCAAACCCGCATCGGCATCAGCACGTAGAGCGCCGGGCTTTTCTCGCTCTCGCGGATCAGCGTCGGCGCGTTGGCATCGGCGAGATGCAGCTCGACACTGTCACCGTCGACCTGACCCAGAATGTCGGACAGGTAGCGGGCGTTGAAGCCGATCTCCATCGCATCGCTGTCATAGCCCGCTGCCAGTTCCTCGGCCGCTGTGCCGTTCTCGGGGCTGGTGACGCTGAGCGTGATGCGATCCTTGTCGAGCCCGACCTTTACCGCGCGCGTCTTCTCACTCGCGATCGTCGAGACACGATCGACGCCCTGGAAGAGACTCTTGGGATCCACCTTCAGCAGCTTGTCGTTCGCGGTCGGGATCACGCGGCTATAATCAGGAAAGGTGCCATCGATCAGCTTGGAGGTCAGCACCGCGTTGCCGAGCTGGAAGCGGATCTTCGACGCCGACAGGCTGATCTCGACATTGCCCTCGGCCTCATCGAGCAGCTTGCGGATTTCGCCCACACATTTGCGCGGCACAATCACGTCGGGCATGCCTGTCGCCCCTTCGGGACGCGTAACCGTATAGCGCGCAAGGCGATGGCCATCGGTCGCGGCCGCCTTCAGCACCGGCCCCGTTGCATCCTCCGCGACGTGCAGGAAAATCCCGTTCAGATAGTAGCGCGTTTCCTCGGTCGAGATGGCGAAGCGCGTTTTGTCGATAATCTGGATAAGCTCCGCCACCGGCAGCTCGAAACTCGTCGGCAGGTCGCCCTCGGCGATCACGGGAAAATCGTCGCGCGGGAGCGTCGGCAGGTTGAAATTCGAACGGCCTGCCTTGACCTGCATCTTGCCCTCGGCCGCCGACAGGCTGACCTCGGCGCCCTCGGGGAGCTTGCGGGCAATCTCGAACAGCGTGTGCGCCGACACAGTGGTAGTACCCGGCGTCTCGACCTTCGCTGCGACAGTCTCCACGACCTGCAGATCAAGGTCGGTCGCCATCAGCTTCAGCTGGCCCGAGGCATCGGCCTCGATCAGCACGTTCGACAGAATGGGAATGGTATTGCGCCGTTCCACCACCGACTGGACGTGGCCGAGGCTTTTCAGGAGCACTGCGCGTTCGATCGTCGCTTTCATTCTAATTCGTCATCCCTGCCTGTTCGGGAGAAGTCCCTGGAGGGGCGGCGGCTCGCGGGCGATTCGGCGTCGCGATTCCCTGCCCCTGAAAATGCCAACCTTCCTTAACGCACGCATCGCGCCGCGCAAGCCATGCTTGCAAAGCATTCCCAATCGCGCAAACGAGGGCGCGATGCGCCGCGCCCTTCCTCTTCTTCCGATGCTGCTCCTTCCCGTCGCTGCGGTCGCCGCACCCGCAGCTCTTGGCGTCTTTGACGGCTGGGGCGCCTTCCGCGACCTGGCCACTCCGCGCTGCTATGCCATCGCCGCGCCCGCAGCGACGATTGGCGCGCCCGAAGTCAAAGCCTATGCGAGCGTCGGCTATTGGCCCAAATCGGGCATACGGGGCCAATTCTACGTGCGCCTGTCGAAGGCGCGCCGCGACGGCGCCGAACTGAGGCTGACGATCGGCAGCCGCCGCTTCATCCTCGCGGGCAATGGCGTGCACGGCTGGGCGAGCGACGCGCGGATGGACGCGGGGATTGTCGCAGCGATGCGCTCAGCGCCGAGCATGAGCATTGAAAGCGTCTCGGCGCGCGGAGGAGCCATCGCGGACACCTACCGCCTGCGCGGCGCCGCAACTGCGATCGATGCTGCGGCGCTCGGCTGCGCGCGCGTGGGTTAATCTAGGCGGTAAACTCATAAACTGAGTTGCGCGAGGCGGCAGTGATTGATTCAAGGCTCGGGAAAGGAGTCTTGGAGATGCGTCGCCGTTTTGAGCTGACAGATTTCGAATGGTCTGTGATCGAGCCGCTGCTTCCGAACAAGCCGCGGGGCGTGCCACGTGTGGATGATCGCCGGGTGATCAACGGGATATTGTGGCGGTTCCGCACAGGCAGCCCCTGGGCGGATATTCCGGAACGCTATGGTCCACACACCACCTGCTACAATCGCTTCGTGCGCTGGCGCAAAGCCGGTGTGTGGGATCGGCTGCTGACGGCAGTTTCCCATGCCTTCGACGGCGAGTTGGTGATGATCGACAGTTCCTCCATCCGGGTCCACCAGCACGGTGCGACCTTAAAAAGGGGGACCCAAATCGCTGCATGGGACGTTCCCGCGGCGGTTTGACGACCAAGATCCACGCACTGGTTGATGGACGAGGCCTGCCGATCCAGCTGCACTTGTCCGAAGGACAGGCGAGCGATTGCAAACAAGCTGATCCGCTGCTCGGCGCCGTGCCGGAAGGCAGCACCTTCCTCGCCGACAAGGCCTATGACAGCGACGCCATCCGCGCGCGGATCACAGCACAAGGCGGCTTCGCCAACATTCCCGCCAAGCGCAATCGCAGGCAGGGCTTTGTGTTCAGCACCTTCCTCTACCGATATCGCAACCTGATCGAACGCTTCTTCGGAAAACTCAAACACGCCAGAGGCTTGGCCACCCGATACGACAAGCGAGCCGACAACTTCCTCGCCGCCATCAAGCTCTTCTCAGCACGCCTCTGGATCAACGCTTATGAGTCCACGGCCTAGCTCCGTGCCAGTCTCGTCAGCGCGCTCGCCAGAAAATCGAGCACCGTGCGCACGCGCGGCACATGGCGCAGCCGCTCGTGGGTGAGCAACCACAAGCCCGTCGTATCTTCCGCCTTCGGCGGCAGACAGCGGATGAGGTCCGGTTCGCGATCGGCGAGGAAGGCGGGCAGGATGGTGAGCCCCATGCCGGCGCGCACCCCTGCGAGCAGGCCCGAGGCCGAATCATATTGCATGACCACCGATTCCTCGAGCCGATATTGCCGCAGCCACGCCTGATAGGGCTCCCATACCGAGCCTCCACCGCCGATGAAGGGATGCGTTACCAGTTCATCGCGGCTCCGCGGGATTCCGTGAAGGTCGGCATAATCGCGGCTGCAATAGACCGTCCAGCTGTTGTCGGCGATCCGTCGCCCCACAAGACCCGCACCCGCTGGCTGCTTGCTGCTGCGGATCGCGATGTCCGCCGCGCCAGCGCCGAGATCGCGTGGCTCATCCGCGGTATCAAGGTGGATATGGATTTCGGGGTGCGCTGCGCGCAGATCGCGCAGGATCGGCGGAAGGATGGTGATTGCGAAGATTTCCATCACCGTGACGCTGACCGTCCCGCCAGCGTCGCGCGAGCGGGCCCCTGCAGCTTCGCTGAAGCGAGCCGCCGCATCGCGGACCGCCGATGCGCTCGGCATCATCGCCTCACCCACCGGAGTCAGTGCGTAACCCGCCTGTCGGCGCTCGAAGAGATTGAGCCCCGTCGCCGCCTCGAGCGCTGCGATGCGACGCGCAACCGTCGTCTGGCTGACGCGCAGCGCCTGGGCTGCGGCAAGCGTACTGCCCGTTTCCGCGACCGCGAGAAAGGATTTAAGATCGTCCCAATCGAACATGGCGTCTTTTGCCCAATAGCCACCGCGATGGCATTCTGCAATTTTGCAGAATACTCGCGCAACATCGTTGCTCCTCTGTCTCTGCCTGGCCCTCTACCTTGGGTTCACCGGCTTCCTCCCCTCCCTCACAGCCGGACGATGGAGACAAAAGATGTCCAAGCTTCTGATCCTCGCCGCTCTCGCCGCCGTCTCGTTCGCGCAGCCCGCGACAGCGCAGGCGGTCACCCAACCTCGAACCGCGGTCGTCACCC
The DNA here is from genome assembly GCF_001278035.1 of Sphingopyxis sp. 113P3. Classification (NCBI taxonomy): domain Bacteria; kingdom Pseudomonadati; phylum Pseudomonadota; class Alphaproteobacteria; order Sphingomonadales; family Sphingopyxidaceae; genus Sphingopyxis; species Sphingopyxis sp. 113P3. The sequence goes on along the minus strand of NZ_CP009452.1, from coordinate 590,587 downwards.
ACAGCGATCTCGACCTTGCGACCGAAAAGGGCGCCAAGGCTCTCGACCGCCGCATCTGGCGCGCCGTCGTCAGCGTGTGCGGGACGGCCTCCGATTATGACCTTGAGGGCAGGAACGAAGTGCGTGAATGCCGCCGCGAAACCCGCGCAATCGCCTTAAACGAGGCCAAACGGGTGGTGGCAGACGCGGCGCGAGCCCGGCCGCTTCAGGTGACGACCCGCCGCAAGTAAAAGGGGTGGGCGCGTCAGTCGCGCCCGTCGAACGCGGCCCGCGCGGCCTCGACCTCGCCCAGGTGCGCCTCGGCCCAGTGCCAGACGCCGCAAAAAGCCTCGCCCAGACTACGACCGAGGTCGGTCAGCCGATATTCGACCTTCGGCGGAATCACAGGGTGGACGGTGCGGTGAACCAGGCCGTCGCGCTCCATCGCACGCAGTGTCTGTGTCAGCATCTTCTGGCTAATGCCGGGGACGAGCTTCGCGAGGCGGGTAAAGCGGCAGGTCCCATGCTCTTCCAGCTCCTCGAGCACGAGAAGCGTCCACTTGTCCGCGACTCGCCCGATCAGCTCGTTGACGAGCGTCTCGACGCGCGGATCGACCGGCGCGTCAGGGCCGGGGGACCTTTTTTCAGGCTGTAGCATGTTGAAAAACCCATTTCTCTCTCATGAGTAACTATAGCACTTTCGGGTGCCTACTTTCCTTTGGAGAGTATAGGCATAAATAGGCGTCCTCACCACCTGAGTTGAGGAGTTCGCGCGATGAAGACCACCGGCAACACTATCCTACTGACTGGCGGCGGCTCGGGCATAGGCCTCGCGCTGGCGCAGCGCTGGCATGACGCCGGCAATCATGTGATTGTCACTGGCCGCAACCCTGCGAAGCTAAAGGCCGCCGCTGCCGGCCGGGCAAACCTCCATGCGGTGCCACTCGACGTCGCCGACCCCGACGCCATCGCCGACTTCGCGAAGGAGGTGACCGACCGCTTCCCGGCCATCAATGTCCTCGTCAACAACGCGGGCGTGATGATGTACGAGACGATCGACGCCAGGCGCGAGCTCGCCGACGCGGAAGCGACGGTGATCACCAACCTGCTTGGTCCGATCCGGCTGATTGACGCACTGATCGATCATCTGGTCACCGCGCCCGACAGCGCGATCGTCAACATTACCTCGGGCCTCGCCTTCGTTCCGCTGCCCAAGGCACCGACCTATTCGGCGACGAAGGCGGCGCTGCATAGTTACACGCAGGCATTGCGCGTCCAGCTCGAAGGCAAGGTCGAGGTGATCGAGCTCGCGCCGCCCGCGGTGCGTACCGAACTCACTCCGGGCCAATCGACGCGCGAGAATTATATGCCGCTCGGCGACTTCGCCGACGAGGTGATGTCGCTTTTCGCGCTCGAGCCGACCCCATCGGAGATCCTCGTGCGCAACGTTCTGCCGCTGCGGAATGCCGAGGCCGAGGGCGCCGTCGCCGAGCGGCTGGCATTACTCAAGGCGCTCTGACCCCCACCTCCTGCCCGCGGTGTGGCTGCGGGGAGGAGCTCGCGGATTGCGCAAACTGCCCTTCCGCCCTATATGCGCGCGCATCATGCAGATCCCAGGCCATATCGACCCGGTTACCACGGGCACCGTTCCGCTGCGCGGCGGCAATCGCGTCGATCTCGTCGGCCTGACACGCGAAGGGATTCGCGCCGCGCTCGAGGACGCCGGGCTCGACGCCAAGGCTGCAAAGCTGCGCAGCAAGCAGATCTGGCACTGGATCTATCATCGGGGCGTCACCGAATTCGGCGCGATGACCGATATTGCAAAGTCGATGCGCCCTTGGCTGACCGAGCGCTTCATCATCGGCCGGCCCACGGTCGTGACCGCGCAGGTATCAAACGACGGCACGCGCAAATGGCTGCTCGCCGCTGCCGACGGCCAGGAATATGAGATGGTGTTCATCCCGGACGCCGATCGCGGAACGCTCTGCGTGTCGAGCCAGGTGGGCTGCACCCTGAACTGCCGTTTCTGCCACACCGGCACCATGCGCCTCGTGCGCAACCTGACCGCCGGCGAGATCGTGGGGCAGGTGCTTCTCGCGCGCGATGCGCTCGGCGAATGGCCAAAGGGGACGATGGCGGGGGGCGCCGACGACGAGGATGATGACGCGGGGCACTACACCGCCGACGGCCGGATGCTCACCAACATCGTCATGATGGGCATGGGCGAGCCTCTCTACAATTTCGACGAGGTCAAGGGCGCGCTGAAGATCGTCATGGACGGCGATGGCCTCGCGCTGTCGAAGCGGCGCATCACCCTTTCGACCAGCGGCGTTGTCCCGATGATGGCGCGCGCCGGCGAAGAGATCGGCGTCAATCTCGCCGTCTCGCTCCACGCGGTGACCAAGGAAATCCGTGACGAGATCGTGCCTCTCAACCGCAAATATGGCATCGAGGAACTTCTCGCGGCCTGTGCCGCCTATCCGGGCGCGAACAACGCGCGCCGCATCACATTTGAATATGTGATGCTGAAGGACAAGAATGACGGCGACGAGGATGCCCGCGAGCTTGTGCGCCTCATCAAGCAGTACAGGCTGCCCGCCAAGGTCAATCTCATTCCCTTCAACCCGTGGCCCGGTGCACCCTATGAATGCTCCTCGCCCGAACGGGTGCGCGCGTTCAGTAACCTGATTTTCGAGGCCGGCATCTCTGCCCCCATCCGCACGCCGCGCGGGCGAGACATCATGGCAGCCTGCGGGCAGCTGAAAAGCGCGGCGACCAAGCCGACGCGCGCCGAACTCGACCGCATCGCCGAGGAAAAGCAGGCCGCGCTGGGATAAGGCATTCGCGCGCCGTTCCTTTCGGCGAGCCCCGCAGCTGCGGGATAAATCCTTGAAATCCGGATCAAACCGGCACGTTTCCAAGGGTCCGCGTGCGGACTCTGACCAGCGGCGCCTTTCTGTACCGTGTTGTAAAAATAACACAGGTAAGAAAATTGTCTAATTCTGAACGGACCGTTCATTGACGCGACAGGTCCGAACGCCATCTAGGGGCGCGGGCCCCGACCCAAAGGGCGCGGTCCCTCTCAGAGAAAAAGGAAGAGAAAATGAAGAAGTTCGCAGTTGCAGCCGCTCTCCTCTCGGCCGTTGTTGCCGTCCCCGCCATGGCCGCCGAAGGCGGCGAAGCCCGCGTCGAAGTGCGCGGCGGCTACGTCACCGGCAGTGGTCTCGACGACGCCACCCTGGGCGCTGCGGCCGGCTATGACTTCGACCTCGGCTCGACGACTTTCGTCGGCGCCGAAGTGGCCGGCGACAAGGTGCTGATCGACGGTGCCGACGTTCAGTTCTCGGCCGGCGGCCGCGTCGGCGCGAAGATCGGCGAGAAGGGCAAGCTCTACGCCGCGGGCGGTTACACGTTCAGCGACATCGACGATCCTTATGCGGGCGTCGGCTACGAGCACAAGCTTGGCACGAACCTCTACGGCAAGGTCGAATATCGTCACCAGTTCATTGGCAACTTCAGCGATTTCGACACCTTCGCCGTTGGCGTCGGCTTTGCCTTCTGATCCGTTCCGACAGGATTAAGCGAGAGGGGCGGTCCTGCGGGGCCGCCCCTTTTCCTTGTATCGGGCACGCCGCGGACCCTTGCATCTCTCGGCAATGCAAGCCGATCGATTGAAGACCGTCGCGGCCCGTGCGATTTTCAGCCCAGCCCCCTGTCATCGAAGCGGCGGGCGGACACTATGACCTCGCTCTCCTCAAAAGAGCTGCTGCAAAAGGTGCCGCGATTTGGCCCGCGGGGATACGGACGAAACCGCTTCTTTCGTGAGCTCGAGGCGCTTTGCGGCCGTGAGGCAGAAGCAGCGCTGCAATCCTCCTTTGGACCGCACGTCATCGACCCGGTACGGGTCACGAATATGCTCCCATCAGACGGGGACGCAATGCCGTGCTTGATCGCGGCCGCGTCGGTTCCGGGCTGGGACTTGGCGTTTAGTGGAAACGAGGCATCTCCCGATCGAGACGATCCCGCCGCCCTTCCCATACCCCCTTCCCTTTCGGGCATCGCCGGGCCACGGTGAGGCATGACCGCTTTCGCTTATATCGGGGCCGCACTCGCCGAGATTGCCGGATGCTTTGCCTTCTGGGCGTGGCTGCGGATGGGCAAGTCTGCCGTCTGGCTCCTGCCCGGCATGGCCTCGCTGGCGCTCTTTGCCTGGCTTCTGACACTCGTCGATGCCAATCATGCGGGGCGCGCCTATGCCGCCTACGGCGGCGTATATATCGTGGCGGCACTTCTGTGGTTGTGGGCAGTCGAAGGTGCTCGGCCTGATCGCTGGGACCTTCTTGGCGGGCTTTTCTGCCTCGGCGGAGCCGCGATCATCCTCTTCGGCCCGCGCGGCAGTCCTGCATGAGTATCACCATCGACACGGTCCTGACCGGAAAAGCACGGCGCTTCGGCGACAAGGGCGAAGCGAGCGCAATTGCCAAAATCCCCGTTACGGGGCCGAGGCGCGTCGGTTTCCTCGGCATCGAGGGCGATGAGCAGGCTGACCTTTCGGTCCACGGCGGCCCGGACAAGGCAATCCATCACTATCCGCGCGATCATTATCCCTTCTGGCGCGAAAAGCTCGCCGACCATGCACTTCTCGCCGCGCCGGGCGCGTTTGGGGAGAATATCTCGACGAGCGGCCTCACCGAAGAAATTGTCTGCATCGGTGACCGGTTCCGACTCGGCAGCGCGCTGGTCGAGATCAGCCAGGGACGCCAGCCCTGCTGGAAGCTCGGGCACCGTTTCGGCGTCGCCAGTGTTCCCGCGACGGTGGTGAGCAGTGGGCGCAGCGGCTGGTATTACCGCGTGATCGAAGAAGGCACGGTCGCCGAGGGCGATGCGCTCGAGCGTGTCGAGAGCTCACTGCCCGACTGGACCGTCGCGCGCGTGTTTGCCCTGCTGATCGGAGGCGCTGGAAAACGCGAGCCCGACGCCCTGCGCAGGCTCGCCGAGACGGAGGCGCTCGCGGCCAGCTGGCGGGCGCGAGCGGAGAAACTTCTCGCCTAGATCGATCGCTTGCAAGCCGAAGGCCGCGAGACAAATTCTCGGTGGCTGCCGCGCCGGAAATTGGCGGCAGATCACTTCGTCGCCGGCGGCACGTCCGAAGCGTTGCGGACTATTGGGGCTCCGGCAGCGCCGCTTCGACCAGCGGTGCGAGCCCCTGCACGATCGCCTTCACCCCCTTGGCATTGGGATGAACATGGTCGTCGAGCATCAGCGACGGGTCGGTGACCACATCGTCGAGGATGAAGGGATAGAGGCTCGCCCCATATTTCGTCGCGAGCTCGGGGAAGATCGGGTTGAACGCCTTGGCGTAGTCGGCCCCTAGGTTGGGCGCCGCAACCATTCCGGTCAACAGCACCGGAATGCCGCGCCGTTTAAGCTCGGCGAGCATGGCGTCGAGATTGGCGCGCGTCTGGTCGGGACCGATACCGCGCAGCATGTCGTTGCCGCCGAGCCCCAGCACCACGAGCGCAGGTTTGGATTTCGCATTGTCGAGGACGAAGGAGAGGCGCTGTCGTCCTGCCGCGGTGGTGTCGCCCGAAACGCCGGCGTTCTGGACACGCACGCGAATTCCGTCGGCGAGAAGCTGCGCCTGAAGCTGCGGCGCAAGGCCTTCCCTGGGCCCTAGCCGGTAGCCGGCATAGAGACTGTCGCCAAAGGCTATGACAAGCGGCGCGTCGGAGGGGAGCGCTGCGGGTGCGTCGGCTTTCGCCTCTTCGCGCGGCGCCGGCGGCGCATCGGCGCTGCCGCACGCGGCGAGTGGTTGGCAAAGCGCGATTGCGCAACCATATATCCCGACAGAACGCCATCCGGCCGTTTTCATTCCAAAGGGTTCCTTCCTTGCCCGACGCTCCCCGACTCCAGACCTCTCTGGCGCCAGAGCTGGCGATCGCCGCCCATAATGTGACGCTGACGCTCGGGAGCGACAAGGCCCCCGTCGAAATATTGCGCGGCGTGGATTTCGAGGTCGAGGCCGGCACGTCGGTCGCGCTGCTCGGGCCATCGGGGTCCGGCAAAAGCTCGCTGATGGCGGTTCTTGCCGGGCTCGAACGCGCAAACGGTGGCAGCATCCGCGTTGCAGGCCTCGATTTCACGGCGATGGACGAGGATGAGCTTGCTCGGGCGAGGCGCGGACGGATCGGTATCGTGCTCCAGGCCTTTCACCTGCTGCCGACGATGACGGCTCTGGAAAATGTTGCAGTACCGCTCGAACTTGCGGGCGTGGCCGACCCCTTTCGCCGCGCACGGGCCGAACTGGAGGCCGTGGGTCTTGGGCATCGGCTGACCCATTATCCCGCGCAGCTATCAGGAGGTGAGCAGCAGCGCGTGGCCATTGCGCGCGCTATGGCGAGCGAACCTGAGATTATTTTTGCCGACGAACCGACTGGGAATCTCGACACCGCGACTGGCCACTCCATCATCGAATTGATCTTTTCCCGCCGCGCCGCCCTGGGCGCGACGCTCCTCATCATCACCCACGACCCCGAGCTTGCCGAACACTGCGACCGTGTAATCACGATGCATGACGGGCGGATCGAGGAGCGCGCGGCTTGAGCCCCTTGTCTGTTTTGAGGCTGGGATCTTGAGCATCCCCCTCGCGGTCCTCTGGCGGATCGCCCGCCGCGACCTTGCCGCGCGCATCCGCGGGCTCCGGCTGCTCGCGGTCTGTCTCTTCCTCGGCGTCGCAACGCTTGCCGCAATCGGCAGCCTGACCCGCGGCATCACGTCCGAGCTTGAAGCGCGCGGGCAGACGATTCTCGGCGGTGATATCGAATTTGGCCTGCCCCAGCGCGAAGCGACCGCGGACGAAATGGCCGCCTTTCGCCGCGAAGGCCGCGTCTCGGCCACTGTGCGGCTGCGCGCCATGGCGAACAATGCGGACGGCGAGGCGCTCTTGTCCGAGCTCAAAGCCGTCGACGACGCCTATCCGCTCTACGGCACGCTGCGGCTCGAGGAGGGCGCGCGCCATGGCGCGCCGCCCCCCGGGCGCATCTGGATCGGCCAGGATCTCGCCTCCCGGCTCGGCCTCGAACGCGAGTCCAGTGTGAAATTCGGCGAAAAAACATTTGTTGTGGAGGGCATCATCGCCGATGAGCCTGACCGGCTGGGCGAGGGCTTCACGCTCGGACCGGTCGCGATTATCGGGCTGGGGGACCTCCCCGCGACGCAACTGATCCAACCCGGGAGCCTTTACGAAAGCAAGTACCGCATCCGTCTGCCGACAGGTGCCGACGTCAAGGCGGCAGGCAAACGGCTCGCCGCCGCTTGTCCCGATGCCGGCTGGGACATTACCGACCGCAACAACGGCGCACCAGGCACGCGGCGCTTTATCGAGCGCATGGGCCAGTTCCTGTCACTGGTCGGGCTTGCCGCGCTCGTCATCGCGGGCATTGGGGTCGGTAACGGGGTTGCAAGTTATCTCGCGGGCAAGCGTCCGGCGCTCGCGACGCTGAAAGTCCTCGGCGCCGACAGCGCCGCTGTGATGCGCATCTATGCGCTCCAAATCCTCGTGGTTGCAGCTGGCGCCATTGTCCTTGGCCTTGCAGTGGGGGCGCTTGCGCCGACGATTATCACGGCCATTGCGGGCGATGTGTTGCCGGTGAAGCCAGGACTGGCCATCTATCCGCTGCCGCTTGTCGTCAGCGCCGCTTATGGCCTGCTGATCGCTGTCGCTTTCGCCCTTCCTCCCCTCGCAGCGGCGCGCCAGGTGCCCTCGGCAGGTCTGTTCCGCGCCACCGTCGACCGACCCGCGCGGCCCGAGAAGCGCACCGTCCTTGCGGTCGGCGCGGCGCTTGCTGCCATTGTCGCACTTGCGGTCGGTACCGCGCGCGAGCCCTGGTTCGCGCTCGGCTTTGTTGGCGCCGCGGCAGGACTTCTCCTCCTTCTTGTGGGGCTCGGCTGGCTGGTGCGACGCGGCGCGAGCAGGTTGCCGCGGCCGCGCCGTCCGCTTCTGCGTCTCGCGCTCGCCAATCTTCACCGGCCGGGCGCCGCAACGGGCGCACTCGTCGTTGCGCTGGGGCTTGGCCTCACCCTCTTCGTCACCCTCGCCGCAATCCAGACGAGCATAACGGCCGAAATCGCGCGAACCGTGCCTCAGCGTGCGCCGAGCTTTTTCGTTCTCGACGTGCCCCGCGATAATGCGGAGCGCTTTCGCGGGCTGGTGACGCACGCGGAGCCAAAGGCCGAGATCAACCTCATCCCGGCGCTGCGGGGTAGCATCACGGAATTTGCAGGCCAGCGCGTCGACGAGCTCGCGGAGCTGCCCGAGGGCGCATGGGTGCTTCGCGGCGATCGCGGCCTCACCTATAGCGCCGAGCTGCCGCAAGGAAGCGCTCTGGTCGGCGGCAGCTGGTGGCCGGCAAACTACCAGGGCCCGCCCCTGGTCAGCGTCGAGCAGGAGGTCGCCAGATCGCTGGGTCTGAAACTTGGCGATACCCTGACAGTCAATGTGCTGGGCGTGGAAGTGCAAGCAAGGGTCGCCTCCTTGCGCGCGGTCGAATGGGACAATTTCGGCCTTAACTACGTCCTCGTCTTCTCGCCGGGAAGCTTCGACGCTGCGCCGCATAATATGGTCGCAACCGTGGCGGTCGGTCCGGCGGCCGAAGCCGCGCTCGCCCGCGACATTCCGCGCGCCTTCCCCTCGGCCTCGCTCGTCGCGGTGCGCGACGTGGTGACGCAGGTGACAGCTCTTCTCACCCAGATGAGCCAGGCGATCGCCGCCGCGGCAAGCATTGCGATCCTCGCCGGCATAGCGGTTCTGATCGGCGCGATTGCGGCGAGCCGCGAGCGGCGCGTCTATGACAGCGTAATCCTGAAACTTCTCGGCGCAACGCGCGGACAGATACTCGCAGCGCAGGGAGTCGAATACGGCCTGCTCGCGGGGGTGCTTGCAATTTTGGCGCTCGGACTGGGCCTCGCCTCGGCCTGGTATGTGGTCACGCAGCTCTTCGATTTTCGCTTTGCGCCCGATCCCGCCATCGTCGGCCTGACCCTGCTTGGCGGCGCCGGCCTATCCTTTCTGATCGGTATCGCGGGAAGCTGGCCCTTGCTCTCGGCGCGCCCCGCGCGCGCACTGCGAAGCCTCTAGTTCAGCAGCCGGACCACCGCCGAAATGGCAGCAATGCCCAGTACCACCGCAACCATCGCCTGCCAGACATGCGGCGGCACGCGGCCGAAATGGCGCCCCCCGGCCCGATTGCCGAGCCACATCGGGACGAAGAGCAGCAGGGCGATCAGGAAGAGCCGCTGCGTCGCGATGCCCACCCACAGCGCCGCCGCCGTCCCGGCGATCGAGGTCAGAAAGAAGATGAGGAGCATCGAGGCGCGCGCGACGCGCGGCTCGAGGTGGCGGCGAAGATAGAAGGGCACCACGGGAGGTCCCGGCATCGCCGCAAAGCCCGTCAATATTCCCGAGGCAACCCCGGTGCCGACCACCGCGCCGCGTCCCGGCCGGTGCCCCTCGGGCTGCTTTGGCAGCAGCACGGCAACGAAGGCTCCGACTGCAACCACCGTAATCAGCAGCCGCGCGACGTCGGGGCGCGTAACGTCGAGCACCGCCATTCCGATCGGCGTCGTTGCCATGGCGATCAGACCGATCGGAAGCGCGGTTTGCCGGTCAGCGTCGGCGTGGATCAGTCCTATTCCCACCGGGCCGATGAGCAACTGCAGCAATATGCCGAGAACCACCGCCTGCGCGGGCGGGATGATAAGCCCCAGCAGCGGCACGAGGATGATCGCCATCCCGAAGCCGGTCAGCCCGCGCACATAGGCGGCTCCAAAGGTCATCGCCGCCGCACCCGCAAGTGTCAGCGGCGCAAATCCGAGTATCTCGCCCAGCGCTGTCAAGCCGTGCGCAGGTCGGGCGGCGTGGCCTCAGCCTTCAGCATCGCAATCGCCTCGGCTTGCGGCATGATGCGCTGCCCCTCCTGACCCAGCGTGCGGACCGCGACCGTGCCTTCCTCGGCTTCGCGCTTGCCGACGACAAGGAGATGAGGGACCTTGGCGAGGCTGTGCTCGCGTACCTTGTAGTTGATCTTCTCGTTGCGAAGATCGCTCTCGACGCGGATGCCCGCCTTGCGAAGTTGCGCCGCAAAGTCACTCGCATAATCGTCGGCGTCGGATACGATCGTGGCAACCACCGCCTGGACTGGCGCGAGCCAGGTCGGAAAGCGGCCTGCGAAATGCTCGATCAGGATTCCGATGAAGCGCTCGTAACTACCGAAGATCGCGCGGTGGAGCATGATCGGGCGGTGGCGCTCGCCATCCTCGCCGATGTAGCTTGCGTCGAGACGCTCGGGGAGAACCCGGTCGGACTGGATGGTTCCCACCTGCCAGGTGCGACCGATCGCGTCCGTGAGATGCCATTCGAGCTTGGGCGCATAAAAGGCGCCCTCGCCCGGCAGCTCTTCCCACCCATATTCATCGGTGGCAAGCCCCGCGCGGACTACCGCGTCACGCAGCTCCGCCTCCGACAGGTCCCACATTTCCTCGCTGCCGAACCGCTTTTCCGGACGCAGCGCGAGCTTGATCGCATAGGAAAAGCCGAAGTCCTTGTAGATGCGATCGGCGAGCGCGCAGAAGCGGCGCACTTCATCGATGATCTGATCCTCGCGGCAAAAGATATGCGCGTCGTCCTGCGTGAACTGGCGCACGCGCATCAGGCCGTGAAGCGCGCCATGCGGCTCGTTACGGTGGCAACAGCCATTTTCATATATCCGCAGCGGCAAGTCGCGGTACGACTTGATCCCCTGGCGGAAGATCAGGACGTGCGCGGGACAGTTCATTGGCTTCAACGCCATCCACTGCGCCTCGTCCGACACGAGCGGACCTTCGTCCGCGGTGTTGGGGATTTCGTCGGGGATGACGAACATATTCTCGCGATATTTTCCCCAGTGGCCCGATTGTTCCCACTGGCGCGCGTCCATGACCTGCGGCGTCTTGACTTCCCTGTAGCCCGCGCCGTCGATGGCGCGGCGCATATAGGCTTCCAGTTCGCGCCAGACGATATAGCCATGTGGATGCCAGAAGACACTCCCGTGCGCCTCCTCCTGCAGGTGGAAGAGGTCCATCTCGCGGCCAAGCCGGCGATGGTCGCGCTTCGCAGCTTCCTCGAGCTTGTGAAGGTGCGCATCGAGCTGCTTCTTGTTGAGCCAACCGGTACCGTAGATGCGGGTCAGCTGTGCATTCTTCTGGTCGCCGCGCCAATAGGCCCCCGCGACCCGCATCAGCTTGAAAGCCTGGGGATCGACCTTGCCAGTGCTCGCAAGATGGGGGCCCCGGCACATGTCGAGCCAGTCGTCGCCCGACCAGTAGACCGTCAGCTCCTCGCCCTCGGGCAGTTCCTTCGCCCACTCGGCCTTGAAGACCTCGCCCTCCTTTTCCCATTTGGCAATGAGCGCGTCGCGGCTCCATACCTCGCGGCGGAGCGGCTTGTCAGCGCGAATGATCTCGCGCATTTTCTCCTCGATCGCGGGCAGGTCGTCCATCGAGAAGGGATCGCGGCTCTCGGGCGCCTTCACATCGTAGTAGAAACCGTCCTCGGTCGCGGGACCGAAAGTGATCTGCGTTCCAGGCCACAGCGCTTGCACCGCTTCAGCCAGGATATGCGCATAATCGTGACGCACGAGTTCGAGTGCGTCAGCTTCGTCGCGGCTTGTAATGAGCGCGAGGGTCGCGTCGGCTTCGAGCGGACGCATGATGTCGCGCACTTCGCCGTCGACCCTGGCAGCGAGCGCCGCCTTCGCAAGACCAGGGCCGATGGCCGCCGCAATCTGCGCCGGGGTGGTCCCGCGCGCAACTTCTCGGGCAGAGCCGTCGGGAAGGGTGACGCGGATCATGTCGGACATCGTGAAAACAGGCCTTTCGGGGCGGAATTGCCGGGCCCCTTTGCCAGTATGCGCGGGGAGCGGCAAGGGGCGGATTGGAGTCGATTGGCGGAGCGCGGCGCAAAGGCTATGCTGGCGCCATGTCCGACGCACCCCGCCACAGCATCGCCGCGATCCTGCCTTGCCGCGACCTAGACGCCAGCACGGCCTTTTACGAGCGGCTTGGGCTGAAACTCGTAAGCGACCATGGCAGCTATCGCCTGCTCGATGATGGCGCAGGCTGGCAGCTTCACCTTACGAGCGAGTCGCCTCCCGAATGGCTGGTGGCGGGACAAAATCCCTTCGGCCTCTATTTCTACACCGACAAGGTGGCTGAGATCGCAAAGACCGTCCGGGACGCGATCCTCGGCCCGGTCAAGGCGCCGACTCACACGCCGTGGGGAATGTATGAATTCGCTGTTTCAGACCCAAGCGACACCTTGGTGCGCGTCGGCTGGCCCAGTCGGCTGATCCGGTAAATCGCCAGCATTCGCGCAGCCTTTCGCGCATCTTAGACAAGCAAACCAAGCACTTTGTCAATGTTACTTGACTTTTGCGCTGAGTAGTGTCAATGTTCCTTTACAGTTCAACAAGGGAGCTTGACACATGACGATGAACCCGGCGCAGCGCCGTTATCTCGGCCGAATGATGGTCGTATCGGTAACCTACGTGGCCGCGATCTTTCTGGCAGGCTCGCTCTTGCCGAAGGGCTCGCCTGCGACGCCCCTCAGCGTCGCGATCGCGCTGCTGCCGGGTCTTGCGGTCTTCGGCTTCATCTGGGCAATCGGACGCTATTTCAGTGAGCTCACCGACGAATATCTGCGCCTGCTCGAGATCCGCAAAGCGCTGGTTGCAACAGCGCTCGCCCTCGGCGTCGCGAGCAGTTGGGGCATTCTTGAAATCTATACCGACGTCCCGCGCCTTCCCGTCTTCTGGGTATTTCCAATCTGGTGCCTCGGGCTGGGGGTAGGTGCCGCGGTCAACAAGCTGACGTTCGGAGACGGGGGGTGCGCGTGAAGAACCGCCTCAAGGTTTTGCGCGCCGAGCGTGACTGGAGCCAGGGCGATCTTGCCGAACGCCTCGAAGTATCGCGCCAGTCGGTCAACGCGATCGAGACGGGCAAATATGACCCATCGCTTCCCCTGGCGTTCCGCATCGCCGACCTGTTCGGCCTCCCCATCGAAGAGATTTTCCTGAAGGATTGAGGTCATGCGAAAACCTGTCCCCGTCGTGGCGCTCTTCGCGCTCCTCCTCGCCAATCTCGCGGCCCATGCTGACGCCGCCCCGCCCGCGACCTCCTGCACTGCGCCATACATCAAGGGCAAGCGGATCACCGTCGAGGTCGAGGGCGAAGGCCCGGACGTCGTCTTGATCCCCGGGCTTTCCTCGCCGCGCGCAGTGTGGGGTTCAAGCGCTCAGCAGCTGGAGGGCCGATATCGGCTCCATCTGGTGCAGGTGCGCGGGTTTGGAGACGAAGCGGGAGTCAACGCGGAAGGTCCGGTGCTCGAACCGATGATGCACGAGGTCGCAGACTATATCGCCGATTGCATCATCAACGCGGGGCGCCCCGCCCCTGCCATCGTCGGCCATTCGCTCGGCGGGTTGACCGGATTGATGATCGCGTCGCGCGCGCCGCAGAAAGTCGGCAAGCTGATGGTTGTCGACGCGGTACCATTTATCGGCACCATCTTCGCACCCGGTGCGACGGCCGCGATGATGAAGCCGCGTGCCGAAGCGATGGCGGCCGCGATGCGCGCGCAATATGGGGCGCCGAAGCCAGCGGCCCCCGTCGCCGATCCCGGCCCGGCAAGCATGGCCGGGGGCATGTCGAACACCCCCGCGGGCCGTATCGCAGTGGCAGGCTGGATGCGAGACGCCGACCCACGGGTGAGCGCCCAGCTTTTCTACGATGATCTGACTACCGACCTGCGCGGAGAACTCGGGCAAATCGCGGCGCCAGTCACCTTGCTCTATGCGCAGGACGACAGCATCATGACCGCCGACGCCGCCAAGGCAGCCTTCGAGCCTCAATATGAGGGCGTAGCGAACTTCAAGGCGCAAATGGTGACGGGTAGCCGCCATTTCATCATGCTCGACCAGCCCGAGGTGTTCGCCAAGGCGCTTGATGCGTTCCTGGCAGAGTGAGGTTTGCCTCTCGTTCGGAGGCGCGCTGAGAACCGCGAACGATGTGGGCCTGCCTTGCCCGGATCGCCTGCCCCCGCTAGGGGAAGCGGCAACCGGAAAGGAACCTTCATGTTCAAGCGCCTGTTCCTCGACCATCCGCGAAGCGTCGACGAAAATTACATCGAACATTTCGGTGTCGCCTCGCGCTTTGGCCTGACGATGATCTGGGGCGGGCTGTGCGCGCTCGTTCATGCGTTCGTCCCCGGATGGTGCATCACCACCGGCAGCGATACGATTCAGCGTCTCAACCGCATCATGGTCGAACAGCGCCGTGCCAAGGGACAGGCCGTGATGCAGATGCAGACGGTCGACTGGGTTATCTGACCGCGTTTCATGTCGGAGCATCCCCTGCCTGCCTATCTCGACCGAACCGGTCGCCCCCGCCTCGCCTATCGCCATGTCGAAGGCGCCGGGCCGACGATCGTCTTTCTTCCCGGCTATATGTCCGACATGGAAGGAGGAAAGGCGAGCGCGCTGTTCGCCTGGGCTGCGGCCGAAGGACGCGCCTGCCTGCTTCTCGATTATGCGGGCTGCGGCGCGTCGGACGGACTGTTTCGCGACCAGACACTGCTCGACTGGCGCGGCGACGTGCTGGACCTGATCGACGCCAAGACGGACGGCCCGGTGCTGCTCGTTGGATCATCGATGGGTGGCTGGCTGATGCTGCTGGTGGCGCTGCTGCTTCAGGGGCGTGACGGACCAGGCCGGCTCGCGGGGCTGGTCGGCATCGCCGCGGCGCCCGATTTTACCGACTGGGGTTTCACGCCGGAAGAAAAGGCGATCATCCTCGCCGAAGGCGCGTTGATCGAGGCGACGCCCTATAGCGAGCAACCTTATGTCACAACCCGCGCCTTCTGGCAGTCCGGCGAGGCGAACCGTCTTCTGGGCGCTGAAATTCCGCTTAGCTGTCCGGTGCGCCTGCTCCATGGACAGGCGGACGGTGACGTTCCTCCCGAGGTCAGCTTTCGCCTGTCGGCGGCGCTGGCGAGCGATGACGTCCAGATCACGCTGGTCAAGGGAGGCGATCACCGTCTCTCCCGCGAGGGCGACATCGCGCTTCTGATCGACACGGTCGCACGTTTTGCGACCGGCACCCCTGTCGCGCCTATCGCGACCCCTGTCTGAAAGAAAATCATGGCCCGCAGCGATTTCCGTTTCCACCTTACCAAACGCGTCCGCTACGCCGAAATCGACGCGCAAGCGGTAGTGTTCAACAGCCGTTATCTTGAATATTTCGACATCGGCATCACCGAATACTGGCGTGCGGTGGGGGTTTATGACCGTTGGCCGCATCACGAGAGCCCCGAATTCCATGTCGCGCGGGCCGAAGTCGACTACAGGGCGCCTATCCTTCTCGATGAGCAGATCGACATTTGCGTGCGCTGCTCGCGGGTCGGGCGAAGCTCGATGACCTTCCTCTTCGAGTTGCACGGATCGGGGCGCGACGACCTTCGTGCAGCGGGCCTTGAGGTCAGCGTCCACGTCGCAGAGGCGCGCGGCGCACCGGCACCGGTGCCCGAGGAACTGCTCGCGATGTTCGAAGCGTTTGAAGGACGGCCCCTTCGCGCCTAGATAAGGGCATGACCAAATATCTTCACACCATGATCCGCGTCACCGACCCCGACGCGACCGTTGCCTTCTTCAAGCTCATCGGGCTCGAGGAGGTTCGCCGCTTTGACAATGAAGCAGGGCGCTTCACACTGATATTCCTTGCCGCTCCCGGCCAGGAGGAGATTGCCGAGGTCGAGCTGACCTATAATTGGCCGCCCGAAGACGGCAGCCCGGCCGAGACCTACACGGGCGGGCGCAACTTCGGTCACCTCGCCTATCGCGTCGATGATATTTACGCGACCTGCCAGCGGCTGATGGACGCGGGCGTGACCATCAATCGGCCGCCGCGCGATGGGCATATGGCCTTCGTGCGGTCGCCCGACGGCATTTCGGTCGAACTGCTGCAGGACGGTCACTTGCCCCCGCAGGAGCCTTGGGCATCAATGCCGAACAGCGGAAACTGGTAGAGGCATTACCGACCACCAAGGCTGAAGGCTGCCCGCTCCGTCGAAGGAGAGCAAGAGGCCGGAAGCGAAAGGAGACAATCGTGGCACAGCTCGATATCGTCCGTATCCCCGTCCTCAGCGACAATTATGTCTGGCTCGTCCACGATCCGCAAAGCCTGGAGACGGTGGTGGTCGACCCCGCGGTAGCCGAGCCGGTGCTCGCCGAGGCTGACGCGCGCGCCTGGACGATCACTGCAATCTGGAACACCCACTGGCACCCCGATCACACCGGCGGCAACGCCAGCATAAAGGCGAAGACCGGCTGCGAGATCATCGCCCCGGCGGCCGAGCGCGAGCGTATTCCCACCGCCGACCGGCTGGTGGCAGGGGGCGATCGTGTCCAGCTCGGCACGCATGTCGCGAACATATGGGACGTGCCCGCACACACCGCGGGCCATATCGCCTATCATTTTGCCGACGACGGCGCGATCTTCGTCGGCGACACGATGTTTGCGATGGGTTGCGGCCGCCTGTTCGAGGGTACGGCGGAACAGATGTTTGCCAATATGCAGCGACTCGGCACCCTCGACGATGCGACGCGCGTTTATTGCGCGCATGAATATACGCTGTCGAACGCGCGCTTCGCGGTGACCGTCGAGCCCGACAATGATGCGCTGGCAGCGCGCCTTGCCGAGGTCGAGGCCGCGCGCGCCGCGGGCGAGGCGACCGTCCCCACGACGATCGGCGACGAGCGAGCGACCAACCCTTTCTTGCGCGCACCGAGCGCAGCCGAACTTGGACGGATCCGCGCGCTCAAGGATGCCGCGTGACATCGCCCGCCATTTCAGCCCCCATTCATTGGGTAGGCTTTACGGCCCCCGCATAGTGCAAGGAGTGTGATCATGGCTCAATGGAATCTCCTCTGCGCCGCCGCGTTGATGACGGCAACCGGCCCGATTCTCGCAAGCTGCGCGCCGTCCGGCACGGCCGAGGCAGGAGCGGCAGCGCTCACGCCCAAACAGGCCGAGACGCTCGACAAGCAGCTCGCAGGCAAGGTGGCAGGCGCCCCTGAAAAATGCCTCCCAGGCTTCCGGACCAACGACGCGATCCGCGTGTCGGACACCATTCTGCTCTACCGCTCTGGAAGCAATCTCGTTTACCGTAACGACCTTAAGGGAAGTTGCCCGGGCCTCGCGCGCGACAGCGACATCATGGTGATCAAGCAGTTCGGATCGCAAGTCTGCAATGGGGATTTCTTCCACCTGGTCGACCGCTCGAGCGGTATCCGCGGCCCGACCTGCGTCTTCGGCGACTTCGTCCCCTATCGCAAACCGGCGGGGGACGCCGGCTGAGCCCCCGGTTCAGCGGCAGGCGGGCCCGGTTTGCGCCGAGCTCTTCGGGTCGCAGCCCGCCTGCCAATTGCAAGACCTACGTCCCGGCAGGCGACGGACCCGAGTTCGTCTAACTCCCGTACAGCGCTGCGATCTTGCCCGCATAGACCTCTTTCAGCACATGGCGGCGGATCTTCATCGAAGGCGTCATCTGCTCATTCTCGATCGTGAAGGGTTCGTCGGCGAAATCGAATTTTCGTACCTTTTCGATGACGGAAAGCTGGTCATTCACACGATCGACCGCCGAGCGCACCGCGGCGCGGAATTTTTCATGCTCGCGCAGCAGCTCAAGCTCCCGGGGCAGCCCCTCGGCCTCGGCCCATTCGGCCGCCCATTCGGGGTCGGGAACGAGGATGCCGACGAGGTGCGGGCGCTTGTCGCCATAGACCATCGCCTGGAGAATTTCGGGCTGGAGCGTCAGCATGCCCTCGACCCGCTGCGGGGAGACATTGTCCCCCTTGTCGTTGACGATCAGATCCTTCTTGCGGTCGGTAATGACGATGCGGCCCTTGGGGTCGATATGGCCGATGTCCCCGGTGTGGAGCCACGGCCCCTTGTCGGGTTCGGCGGGATCGGGGACGAGAACCCGCTGGGTTTCCGCCTCATTGCGCCAATAGCCCTGCATGACGAGTTCGCCGCGCACACAAATCTCTCCATCATCGGCAATCCGCACCTCGGTATTCATGAGCGGCGGGCCGACCGTATCCATCTTGAGCCCCGCCGACGGGCGGTTGCAACTGATCACCGGCCCCGCCTCGGTCTGACCATAGCCCTGAAGCAGCGTGAGGCCGATCGAGTGGAAGAATACACCGATTTCGGGGTTGAGAGGCGCCCCGCCCGAGACCAGCGCCTTCATCCGGCCACCGAAGCGCTGCTGGATCTTGGGCCGGAAAAGCTTGTTGAGGATAAGATCGACCGGGCGATCGAGAAGACCCATGCGGCGTTCATAATCCTTCTCGCCGACACGCAGCGCCTGCGAGAGCATCCAGTTTGCAAGCTTGCCCTGCTTTTCGACCGACTTGATCATCCGGGCGCGGATGACCTCAAACAAACGCGGGACGACGACCATGATCGTCGGCTTTGTCTCCTCGATGTTCGAGACGAGCTTCTCGAGTCCCTCGCTGTAATATATTTGTGCGCCAACCATGATCGGCAGGAACTGTCCGCCGGAATGCTCATAGGCGTGGCTGAGCGGCAGGAAGGAGAGGAACACCTCTTCGTCGCCGATCCCGAAGTCATTGACCAGAATCTCGGCCGCACCGGCGCCATTGTGCAGAATGGCGCCATGATGCTGCATCACCCCGCGCGGGGCGCCGCCAGTGCCGCTCGTGTAGATGAGGCAGGCAAGATCCTCGCGCTTCATCGTGAGCCCCCGCGCCCTTGCATACTCCAGATGCGCTTCGCCACCCGCGACGAGCGGGCCCCAGTCGAGCACCCGGACGTCGCCCTGCTGGCCCACGCGCAGCGACTCCATGCTGACCACGATATTGGCGTTTGAGCGCAAGACGGCGGGCATCAGCACGCGCGCAAGCTTGGCGGTCGACACGATCACCGCGCGCGCACCGCTGTTGTCCAGAATATGCTGGTGATCACGCTCCGTGTTGGTTGTGTAGGTCGGAACGGTGATGCAGCCTGCGGCCATGATGCCAAGGTCCGCGATGCAGAATTCGGGTCGATTTTCGCTGACCAGCACCACCCGGTCGCCCTCTTTCAACCCCAATTCGCGCAAATTGTGCGCGAGTGCCGCCACCTGATGCGCAACCTGCCGCCAACTCAGCGGTTGCCACGCGCGATCCACCTTGCGCCACAGGAACGGGTCGTCACCGCCGCGCGTCGCGCGGTCGAAGAACATCGCGACCAGACTCGGGAAATGGTCGAGATGCGGATTTTCAAGCTTCATGCCTCTTCTCTCCCGGGAGGATAAGTCGCCTGGATATTATTCGGCGGCAGCCGTCGGATCGGCGTACGCCCAGCTACCGGGCGTACGCGGATCGGCGGCGCCGCGCCAGCCTGTCGGCGTTCGCTCGGCGGCATTGACCTTCGACCCGAAATTCGCGGGACGGATCGGCTTGCCGAACACGGCCGATTGCTGCGCGAGGATCTTGCCCATTGCATTATCCTCGATGATTGCGCCTTGCTCGTCGAAGAAGAGATTGGGGAGCGCGATCGCCTGTTCCGCGGTCAGCCCCCAGTCGAGAACGCCGATCAGCGTCTTGGTCACATGCATGATGATACGCTTGCCGCCCGCCGAACCGAGAGCGAGGATCGGCTGACCATCGGGGCCATAGACGATCGTGGGCGACATCGAGGAGAGCGGCCGCTTGCCCGCTTCGACCCGGTTGGCAACGGGTTTGCCGTCCTGCTCGCTCGCAAAGGTGAAATCGGTGAGTTCGTTGTTAAGCACATAGCCGTTGGCGACCAGATGGCTGCCAAAGATCGACTCGACGGTCGAGGTCATCGACGCGACATTTCCTTCACGGTCGACCGCGACAAAATGGGTCGTTCCATGTTCGGCGACCGGGCCTGATGGCGTGCGCGGCTCGGCACCCGGCGGCGTGCCGACCGGATAGGTGCTGCGCACCCCATAGGGCGATATCAGCATGCGGCGGGCGGCGAGATACTGCTTGTCGAGCAGACCCTTCACTGGAACGTCCACGAAATCACTATCGCCAAGATAGTGTCCGCGATCGGCATAGGCGAGCTGCATCGCCTCGGCGAGCAGATGCCAGCTCATCACATTATCCTTGCCCATCGCCTTCATGTCATAGGCTTCGAGCATGCCCAGAATGCCGAATACCGTGGTCGCGCCCGACGAGGGGGGCGCCATGCCGCAAACTTTGTAAATGCGGTAGGTCGTACAGATCGCGGGTCGCTCCTTCGCCTGGTAGGCTGCAAGGTCGGCAAGCGTCATCTTCGCTGGGTTCCGCGGCGCCTGCGTCACCGCCTTGACGATAGCCTGCGCATTGGCGCCGCTGTAAAAAGCGTCGGGGCCCCGCGCCGCCACCTCACGGAGCATCGTTGCATAGGCGGGATTCTTGATGACCGTTCCCACCGGCGCGGGCTTGTCATCGACATAGTAGATCGCGCGTATCTCGGGAAAATCCTTCCAGACATCGGCATAGCTGTTCATCAGATTGTGGAGGACGGGGGTGACCTCGAAGCCCTTGTCTGCAAGTGCAATCGCCGGTGCGAAGAGATCAGCCCAAGGCAGCTTGCCCCAGCGCTTGTGCACCTCCTGCATCAGGCGAATATTGCCAGGAACGCCCACCGAAAGCCCGCCGGGGACGACATCCATGAAGCCCCGCGGCTTGCCGTCCTTGCCGAGGAAGCGATCGGGCTTCGCAGCATCAGGCGCCGTTTCGCGGCCGTCGATCGTCGTGATCTCGCCCGTCCTGGCATCGTGATACAGGAAGAACCCGCCGCCGCCGACGCCGCTCGACTGCGGCTCCACCAGAGTCAGGACCAGCATCATCGCCATTTGGGCATCGGCGGCCGAGCCGCCCTTTTCCAGTATCTCGCGCCCGGCCTCGGTCGCGCGCGGATCGGCAGAAGAGGTGACACCCTGCGCCGCGGCGAGCGACGGAAGGACGATGACAAACAGGCTGAAGGCCGCAAGGAGTCGCTTGATCATGCGCGCGACATTGGCGCGAGGGCCCCGGCTGCGCAAGTCCGGCGGCACGGGAGAACTCCCTGTTTCGTCTTCTATACGGTGAAGCTCTCGCCGCAGCCGCACGCGCCCTTTGCATTGGGGTTTTCGAAGACGAATCCTGCGGAGAAGTCATCCTCCACCCAGTCCATGACGCTGCCGATCAAGTAGAGGACCGAAGCACCATCGATGTAGAAGGTTCCACCCGGGGTTTCGATCTTCTCGTCGAATCGGTCGGCCTCGGTGACATAATCGACCGAATAGGCGAGCCCCGAGCAGCCGCGCCGGGGGGTCGACAGCTTGACGCCGATGGCGCCCTCGGGCGCTGACGCCATCAGCTTCGCAATCCGCGCCTCCGCGGCGGGAGTGAGCGTCACTGCGGCAGGACGGATGCGGGTCTGGGTATCGGTCATAATCATCATCTCCCTCCTCCCGCGATCGCGGGAGAGGTGGGCGGTCACTCGGCTTTATATAGGGATGGTTTGACGCTGCGCCCACCCCCAACCCCCGAAAGGGCGGGAGGGCGGTTACAGCATCCCCAGTTCAAGACGCGCTTCATCACTCATGCTCGCAGGACTCCAGGGCGGATCCCACACAAGGTTAACCTCGGCATCGCCGACCCCGGGCACCGCGCCAACGCGAAGTTCAACCTCGCCGGGCATTGATTCTGCGACCGGGCAATGCGGCGTCGTCAGTGTCATGGTGATCATCACGTGGCCGTCGTTGATCTCGACATTGTAGATGAGCCCAAGATCATAGATATTCACCGGGATTTCAGGGTCGTAGATATCCTTGAGCGCGTTCACCACGGCTTCGTAAAGGTCGCCGCCGACCCCGTGCGGATCAACCTCGGCCGGCTTTGCGGCAAGAAAACCCTCCAGATAATCGCGCTTGCGCTCGAGCTTGTCGGCAGCGGGCTCGGCGTCCTCGACGCGCGCCTTCGGCGGCGGCGACACGCTTTCCACTTCCTCGACCCGAATCGTGCGTTCCTCGTTCATCCGAAAATCCTTTCGACGCGCGCCAGCCCTTCGATCAGCGCGGTCACATCATCCTGATTGCTGTAAAGTCCGAAGCTTGCCCGCGCCGTGGCCGGCACACCCAGATGGTCCATCAGCGGCTGCGCGCAATGGTGTCCGGCGCGGATAGCGACCCCATTCTCGTCCAGGATCGTTCCGATATCGTGAGGGTGCACCCCCGCCATCGCAAAGCTCACGATCCCTGCGCTGTTCGCGGGGCCAAAAAGGGTAATGCTATTCTTGCGCGCAAGCTGATCGCGCAGCGATGCCACCAGCGCGCATTCATGCGCGTGGATCGCCTCGACCCCTTGCTGCGCGACATATTCCACCGCTTCGGCCAGCGCCAGCGCCTCGACGATCGCCGGCGTTCCGGCCTCGAAGCGGGTTGGAGCCGGAGCATAGCTCGTCTTCTCGAAGGTCACGCGGTCGATCATCGACCCGCCACCCTGCCACGGCGGCAGCGCCTCGAGCTTGTTGCTCCAAAGTACCCCGATCCCGGTGGGGCCATAAAGCTTGTGCCCGGAAAACACATAATAGTCGCAGCCCAAGGCCCCGACGTCGACCGGCAATCGGGGCACGGCCTGGCACCCATCGATCAGGAGTTCAGCGCCGACGCGGTGAGCAAGTTCCGCCGCGCGCGCGACATCGAGCGGGCTGCCGAGCACATTCGAGACATGGGCAAAGGCGACCATGCTATGCTCAGCCGTGAGCAGCTTTTCGGCCGCAACAAGGTCTATGCGCCCATCCTCGGTCAGCGGGCAGACATCGACTTGCCACCCCGCGAGCTGCCACGGCACGATATTGCTGTGATGTTCGAGAATTGAGAGCAGGACCCGGCCCTTGCGGGGGTGGCTGTAGGCGACCAGATTGATCGCCTCGGTCGCCCCGCGCACAAAGGTGACGTCATGCTCGCGCGCGCCGATAAATGCCGCAATCCGCCGCCGGGCCGCCTCATAGGCGAGCGTCATGTCGGCCGAGCGCGCGTAGACGCCGCGATGAACAGTCGCGTAGTCGCGGCCCATCGCCTTCACTGTCGCGTCAATCACGGCCTGCGGCTTCTGCGCGGTAGCCGCGGTGTCGAGATAGTGCCAGCCGGGGGTCAGACCGGGAAAATCGGCGCGGACATCGGGCAGCGCGCGAACGGCGGTTTTCGTGCTCACACCAGCTCTCCAAGTTTTGCGAGCGCCAGGTCCTGGAGCCGTGCCTCATCCGACGCCCCGTCGAACACCCCGGCGACGAACGCCTGAAGCAATATCGTCTTCGCCGCCGCGGGGGGCATCCCGCGCGACTGCATATAGAAAAGCGCCTCGCCATCGAGTTCGCCAATCGCGCAGCCGTGCGCGCACTTGACGTCGTCCGCGAAGATCTCGAGCTCGGGCTTCGCATTGGCGGTCGCACTGCGGTCGAGCAGCATCGCCTTCACGTTCTGCTCACTGTCGGTCTGCTGCGCATCGCGCGCCACCGCGACCTTTCCGAGATAGGTGCCGGTCGCAGTGCCGGCGAGAACCGAGCGTATCTTCTGCCGCGATGTCGCGCCGGGTTCGGCATGGATGATTGTCGTGACGATCTCGAGATTCTGTGTGCCGCCCCCGATCTGCGCCGCGCCGAGTGTGAAGTCGGCGCCTTCGTGGAGTGTCACGGCGACTTCAATCCGACCGTAGAGTCCGCCAATATTGAGGATGTGAAGCGAGGCAGCCGCGCTTTTGCCGACGCTCATTTCGATCCGGTGGATCGTGCCGGCATCTTGCACGATCGCCCGCCGAAAATCCCCGCCCGCGGGGACGACGATCGTCTCGGCCGGAGCGAGCGGCCACGCCGCAGCGACCGCCTCGATGTCGCTATAGCGCCACGCTTCGTCGCGGCGGGACGGAAGAGCGGTGATGGTCAAGCCGCGATCTCCGCATAGCCCTCGCGTTCGAGTTCGAGGGCGAGCTCTGCGCCGCCCGACTTGACGATGCGCCCAGCTGCGAGGACGTGGACAAAATCGGGCTCTACATAGTCGAGCAAGCGCTGATAGTGGGTGATCAGCAGCACCGCCTTGTCCGGGCGGCGCATGATCGCATTGATCCCGTCGCCCACGATGCGCAGCGCATCAATGTCCAGACCTGAGTCGGTTTCGTCGAGAATCGCGAGCCTCGGGTCGAGGACGCCCATCTGCACCATCTCGTTGCGCTTCTTTTCGCCGCCCGAAAAGCCGACGTTCACCGGACGTTTGAGCATATCCATGTCGAGCTTCAAGAGTCCCGCCTTTTCGCGCGCGACCTTCAGGAAATCGCCGCCCGAGAGCGGCTCCTCGCCGCGTGCCTTGCGCTGGGCATTGAGACTTTCGCGCAGAAACTGGACGTTCGAGACACCGGGGATTTCGACTGGATATTGAAAACCCAGAAAAAGGCCGGCAGCGGCGCGTTCGTGCGGCTCCATCTCGAGCAGATCCTGCCCCTCAAACGTCGCTGAACCCTCCGTGACGTCATAGCCGGGGCGCCCGCCAAGAACATAGGACAGCGTCGACTTGCCCGCGCCATTGGGGCCCATGATCGCGTGGATTTCACCCGCGTTGATAGTGAGTGAGAGCCCTTTCAGGATCGGCTTGTCGGCGACCGTTGCGTGGAGATTTTCAATTCTTAGCATTGCCGTCGATCCTGTATTCATTGGCTTCAATCTGGACGGGACTGCCATTGACCATCAGGGCCTCGTCCTGCGGAACTGCGACAAATTCGTGTGCGCCGCCGATCTGGTTATGGGGGTTCGCGACCAGTTCCGGGTGCGAACCCGATACGACCGGACGCCGCCTGCGAAAGTGCGACCGAAACATCACCCGACGCTTCCTTCCAGACTGATCCCCAACAGCTTCTGCGCCTCGACCGCAAATTCCATCGGCAGTTGCTGCAACACCTCCTTGGCGAAGCCGTTGACGATCAGCGCCACCGCCTCTTCCTGCGAAAGGCCGCGCTGCATCGCGTAAAAAAGTTGGTCATCGCTGATCTTGCTGGTCGTCGCCTCATGCTCGACCTGCGCCGAGGGATTGCGAACCTCGATGTAGGGCACGGTGTGCGCACCGCAGCGGTCGCCGAGCAGAAGGCTGTCACACTGGGTGAAGTTTCGCACGCCCTCGGCATTGGGCGCGACACGAACCAACCCGCGATAGGTGTTGTTCGACCGGCCCGCGCTGATGCCCTTCGAGACAATCGTCGAGCGGGTGCGCTTGCCATTATGGATCATCTTGGTGCCGGTGTCGGCCTGCTGATAATTGTTGGTGACCGCGACCGAGTAGAATTCGCCAACGCTGTCATCGCCGTTCAGCACACAGCTTGGATATTTCCACGTGATCGCGCTGCCGGTTTCGACCTGCGTCCATGATACCTTGGATCTTGCGCCCTGGCAGAGCGCGCGCTTGGTCACGAAATTGTAGATGCCGCCCTTGCCGTCGGCGTCGCCCGGGTACCAATTCTGAACGGTCGAATATTTGATCTCGGCATCGTCCAGGGCGACGAGCTCGACCACCGCGGCGTGGAGTTGGTTCTCGTCACGCATCGGCGCTGTGCAGCCTTCGAGATAGCTCACATACGCGCCCTTGTCGGCGACGATCAGCGTGCGCTCGAACTGTCCCGTATTCTCGGCATTGATGCGAAAATAGGTCGACAGCTCCATTGGACAGCGAACGCCCTTGGGCACATAGACGAAGGTACCGTCCGAAAAGACCGCGCAATTCAAGGCCGCGAAATAATTGTCATGCTGCGGCACGACCTTGCCGAGCCACTTTTTGACGAGCTCGGGATGTTCGCGGATCGCCTCGCTGATCGACAGGAAAATAACGCCCGCCTTCTTGAGTTCTTCGCGGAAAGTCGTCGCGACGCTGACGCTGTCGAAGACGGCATCGACCGCAACCTTGCGCGCGCCTTCGACGCCGGCAAGTACCTTTTGCTCCTCGATCGGGATGCCGAGCTTCTTGTAGACCTCGAGGATTTCGGGATCGACCTCGTCGAGACTGTTCAGCTTCGGCTTGGCCTTCGGCGCGGCATAATAATAAGCATCCTGATAGTCGATCGGCGGGACGTTGAGCTTTGCCCAGTCGGGCGGCGTCATCGTGAGCCAGTGGCGATAGGCCTTGAGCCGCCAGTCGAGCATCCACTCGGGCTCGTTCTTCTTCGCACTGATGAAGCGGACAATATCTTCCGAAAGCCCCTTGGGCGCGAATTCCTGCTCAATATCGGCGGACCAGCCATGCTCATAATCAGCGACGCGCAGGGCAGCCTCGCGCGCAGCCTGATCCTTGACGGGAGTTTCGGTGTTATCGGTCATATCTCTAACTCGTTGTCCCGGCGAAGGCCGGAGCCGCTACCGGCTTGCCGGCCGGGGCAGGATCGGATTGTCGAGCATGCCCCGCTCTGGCCGGGACAACGGCAAGGCTCGCCAGGCTGATCTCGGCAAGCGCTGCACGCACCGCACCGTTGACGACGCTGAAATGCGGCTGCACCTGACAGCTGCCCTCAAAGCCGCAGTCGTGACGGCCGTCGTCGCAGCAAGCCGTCAACGCAATCGGACCCTCGACCGCTTCGATAATCTCCGCGACGTTGATCGCGGCCGCAGGCCGCGCAAGCCGTACCCCGCCGCCGCTGCCACGCGAGGCGACAAGCAGACCGGCGCGCGCAAGGCTGCTCACCAGCTTTTGCGCAGTGGGGCCAGGAATCCCGGTCTGCTCAGCGAGCAAGGCCGCGTGCAGCGGGACCGATCCGCACTGTCGCGCGGCGGCGCTCATCAGCACCACGGCATAATCGGCAAGGTTTGACAGTCGCATCGTTTCCCCGTTCGCATTCTTGCGAACGATTCTTAACTGGAGCAATTTACTCCACTTATATAGGCACCGCTCCCGCGGCGCGCAACCGAGGGCGCATTTGCGCACGATAAAAAAAGGCACCCATCCGGCCGAAGCCAAATGAGTGCCAAGATGAAGGTCTCAGTCCTCGCAAAGAGGAAGAGCTCTTCTGGGTCGCAGCTTCCGATTAGGCGCGCGCAGCGATTCGCGATTGTATGGAAACGCCAAAAATGACAGCGTGATCGCCTTAGATGGTTAATGCGCGCTAGGTTTCCGACACGAGCGGACTGACCTTGCCTGCGAGCTCCTTGCGGCCGCGGGTTGTGGCCTCGGTATAGCGAGAAGGGCGGCTCAGCTGTCCGGGTGTCGCCCCGGCAAAGCGCTTGATCTCGCGGATCAGATGCGACTGGTCGTAAAAGGCGTCGCCCAGCTGCGCGGTGTCGAGATTTTCGCCTCGCGCGAGCGCCGAAGCGGCGCGTACCGCGCGGTACTTGCGCGCCAGCATTCGCGGCGACAGGCCGTAATAATGTTTGGTCATGCGTTCGACCGAGCGGATCGACATGCCCGTGGCCTCGACGAGATCGGCGACTTGCGGCGATGCGGTGTCGGTGAGCCACTTGTCGACCGTGCGGATGAACCACATCGGCGCCGCTTCCTGTTTCTGCAGCACCTCGCGCGCGAAATTATTGCCGATAACCAGCTGCTCGGTGACGTCGGCGGCCCTTGCAAGGGCGGTGGCGACAGCATCTACCCAGTCACCGAAAAGGTCGGCCGCGTCGATCGCACGGTCGGTAAGCTTTTCGGCATGGTCACCCATCAGGGCCCCCCACCCAGCCGGAAGCAGACCGAAACCGAACATGCGCGTGGGGCAATGGCTGATCGCGCGCACGCGACCACTTGTTGGACCGACGATGTTGGCACGGCAGACGGGCGAGCGATGACCATCGGCAAAGACATATTCGCCGTCCGCCGCCGTGACGAAGCGGAATTGCGGCCGGTCAGCGCGTTCATACTCGTCAAAATGCGGCATGTTGATCCGCGCGACGTAAAAACTGGACACCATGTCCGCGAGATCGGGATCCGGCGGAAAATATTGCAGTTCAAACGGCGCATCGCCGTTCGCGCCCTCTGGCGGCAAAATAGTGTCCGACATGACGAGACCGACCCCCGGCAGCTTTATTGCCGCCTGTTTACGATCCGTATAATTTTCCTTTTGTTGCGGTGCGTCAAGCCGCAATTTATCCAAAGCTATTCCTTTTCACCAGCCATCCAGCCATCGACCCGACGCTCCAATATGTCGAGCGGCACGGGCCCCGATTGCAGCACGACATCGTGGAAGGCGCGAATATCGAAGCGATCGCCGAGCGCCGCCTCGGCGCGGGTGCGCAGCTCCATGATCTTGAGCTTGCCCACTGTATAGGCGGTCGCCTGTCCCGGATAGACGATATAGCGCTCGACCGCTTTCTCGATATCACCGTCAGGATTGGGAGTGTTGGCCTTCAGATAGGCGATCGCCTGGGCGCGGCTCCAGCGTTTGTCGTGGATTCCAGTATCCACGACGAGCCGGCACGCGCGCCACAGCTCCATGCCGAGGCGGCCAAAATCGCTGTAGGGATCGGTGTAGAAACCCATGTCCTTGCCCAATTCCTCCGCGTAGAGGCCCCAGCCTTCGGTATAGGCGGTAAAATTGCCGAAGCGGCGAAAAGGGGGCAGGCCTTCGAGCTCGGTTTGCACCGCGCGCTGCAAATGATGACCCGGGATGCCTTCGTGGTAGACCAGCGCCTCGAGCTCGGTCTTCGACATGTCCTTAAGGTCATAAAGGTTGACATAATAGGTGCCCGGCCGCGTCCCGTCGGGCGAGGGCGACTGATAAAAGGCCTTCCCCGCCGATTCCTCCCTGAACGCTTCGACCGCCTTCACCTGCAGCGGCGCCTTGGGCAGGGTGTTGAAGAAGGCAGGTAATTGCGCCTCCATCGCCTTCACATGTGCGTCGACCTCGGCAAGATAGGCGCTGCGCGTCGTGTGATAATATTGGGGGCTTGTGCGCAGATGGTCGAAGAATTGCGCCAGCGTACCCTTGAACCCGACCTTCGCCATTATCGCCTGCATCGCGTCGTGGATGCGGGCAACCTCGGACAGACCGAGGTCGTGGATCTGCTGCGCCGTCATGTTGGTGGTCGTATAGCTGGCGAGCAACGCCTGATAATAGGCCGCACCGTCGGGCAGCCGCCAGACGCCGTCCTCACTCGGCGCCGTAGCCTGCTGGCGCTCCATTTCGGCGAGCAGACGCCGGTAGGCGGGATACGCATGATCCTGCCAGGCTGCCTGAGCATCGCTGACGAGCCGCGCCTTCGCGTCCGCGTCGATGTCGAGTTTCGAGACCTTTGCCGAAAAATCGGCGAGCACCGCATTCGGTGCAGGGCGGGCTGGATCGCTCGTCGTCAGGTTGCGGATATCTGCGATGACGTAGCCATAGACCCATTGAGGCGGCTGAATACCCCGCGCCGCACGTTCGGCGGACTGCGCGCTCAACGCGTCAAGCAGTGGGCCCATTCCTTTGATACGCTCGATATAGGCGAGTGCGTCTTCGGCACCGGTGACGCGGTGAATATTGATCAGAAAGGCGGGCATCTGGCTCTGCGACCCGCTCATCTGGTTGAAAATATAGCTGTAGTCACGGAACGGAAACAGGCGCGCATTGCGTTCAGCCTGCGCGTTGAACAACTCGAACGACAGCGCATCGTTGGCATCAAGCGCCGCGGGATCAAAGCTGGAGCGCATCGCGGCCGCCGACGCCTGCAACAGCTTGTCCCGCGCCACCGCAGCCTCGTCACCGACATCATCCCAGCGGCCATAGTCTTCGTCGCGGATGCCGCGATAGGCTTTCGCCTCTGGGCTCAGCGACAGCTGCGCCGCGTCATATTTCCGGAAGAACTCGTCGAGGCCCGCGCCCGCAGGCGCCGGCTCCTGGGCGGCCGGCGCGGCAGCCACCTGCGCATTTGGGGCAGCGCACCCCGACAGGGCGAGCGCGGCGACGCAGACGGAGGCAGCAAGGGCAAGGCGGCGATGCGACACGATTTTCTCCCGATTTTTCGGCCATCGCGGGCTTGCCATAGCGCCCCGCGCAGCGCAATGGCGGGCCCATGTCGCTTTTCGCTTCCGCCGCCGATGCCGCCTATGCCTGCGTGCGCCCGCTTGTCCACGCGAGCGATGGCGAGGCAGCGCATAAACTGACGCTCCGCGCGCTCCAGCCGCTACCCCGTGCCCGGCGCGCGCTGACGAGCCCGGCGCTTGCGACCAGGCTCGCCGGAATCGCCTTTCCCAATCCGGTTGGGCTTGCCCCAGGCTTCGACAAGGATGCCCGCGTCGCCCATGCGATGCCGCACTTTGGCTTTGGCTTCGTCGAGGTCGGTACGCTCACCCCTCTGCCGCAGGAGGGCAATCCGCGCCCGCGGCTGTTCCGGCTGGTCGAGGACGGTGCGATCATCAACCGCATGGGCTTCAACAACGGCGGTCAGGCAGCGGCAGCCGAGCACATTGCCTGCCTGCGCTCTTTTGGTCTTCCCGTACCGCTCGGCATCAATATCGGGGCGAACAAGGACAGCGCCGACCGCATCGCAGACTATGCGAAGGGCACCGCGGCCATGGCGCCGCTCGCCGACTATCTGACGGTAAATATCTCATCGCCGAACACGCCTGGACTTCGCGCGCTCCAGGACAAGGGCGCGCTCGAGGCCTTGCTCGACGCGGTCGCGGCGGCGCATGGCGAGACACCGAAGCCGGTGTTCCTGAAAGTCGCGCCGGACCTCGCACCCGCCGACATCGACGACATCGTCGCGGTTGCGCTCGACAAGAAGCTGGCGGCGGTGATCGTGTCGAACACGACGATCGAGCGTCCGCCGCTCGCCTCGCGCCATGCGGGCGAAGCGGGTGGCCTCTCGGGCGCGCCGCTTGGCAACCTCGCGCTCCAGCGGCTCAAGGATTTTCGGACCGCGAGCGGCAGCGGGCTGCCGCTGGTCGGCGTCGGCGGCATTGCGACTGCCGAACAGGCGTGGGAACGCATCCGCGCCGGGGCGAGCCTCATTCAGATCTATTCGGCGATGGTGTTCGAAGGACCGGGCCTTGCCCGCCGCATCGCGCGCGGGCTGGAGCGTCTTGCTGCCCGCGACGGCTTTGCGAAGGTGTCCGATGCCGTCGGGACGGCTGCCTAAGCGGCAGTTCCCCTTGAATCGAATTCTAGTGGCAAATCGTCCAGCCCGCCGTCCGCACTGCCATGTCGAGGTGGAAATGATCGGCGTGCGCTTCGTTATAGTCGGGTGAGAGGACGGTCGAGAACAGGCCGCACGATTCATCGCGAACCGCGCGGAGAAACTCGCTGCGCACATCATTATCGTCCCAGTCGCCGATCAGCGAGATGCGCGTCCCGTCGGCAAGCATGAAGGCCGAAATGTCGATTGCATTGGCAGTGGAATGCTCGCTCTGCGCTGGGCGTCCAGCGATCGTCCGGCAATTGTAGGCACCGAGGTTTTCCATTTCGACCACTC
Source organism: Sphingopyxis sp. 113P3 (assembly GCF_001278035.1). NCBI lineage: Bacteria > Pseudomonadati > Pseudomonadota > Alphaproteobacteria > Sphingomonadales > Sphingopyxidaceae > Sphingopyxis > Sphingopyxis sp. 113P3. The sequence goes on along the minus strand of NZ_CP009452.1, from coordinate 559,105 downwards.
GCTGCCCGAAATATTTGCGCGCAAGCGGTTGGACAATATCGCGGGTCCACAGGATCATCGCCGCGGTCACCGCGCACCCCGGCGCGGCATTCGCGGGACGCATCGTCGGCACGAAGCGATTGCCGGTCAGCAGCATGCGCTGCGAGGCGCGGCAGGCGCCCTTTCCCATTGGCGGCCTTCGCAAATAGCCGGCGCCCGCCCGGTCGAAGGCCGCAAAACATCCCGCATCGTCTTCCACAAGCGTCGCCAGCTTGCGGTGCGTTGCCCAGCCCTGCCGGTGCGCAAGCTCGAAACGGGCGGCAGGGTTATGCTCAGGATGCGCGCGCAGCCACGCCATGCCGCGGATTGCAGCGAGCGTGAGCAGGACGGCGATGCCGAACCAGAGCAGATAGGGACGCAGGCTTGCCATCCTCCCCAACTGGGGCATCGCGCGCCGGGCGGCAAGCTCAGAGCGGCTGGAACGTCACCACAAGCCCGTCCTTGGGACGTGGAATCGGCAATATTTGCCACTCCGGCTCATACCCCTGCGCGACGACGATACGGTGCGTCGTGAGCACATGATGGAAGAAGATTTTCGCCTGCATATATGCAAAGTGCAGCCCGAGGCACATATGCGCGCCGCCGCCGAAGGGGACCCATGCATATTTGTGCCGCTCGCGCGCGACCTCGGGCGAAAAGCGCATTGGATCGAACTTTTCAGGCTCGGGCCAATGCTCCTCCATCATGTGCGTGAAGGCGGGACTGACCCCGACCGAGGTGCCCGCAGGAATTCGGTAGCCCCCGAATTCGAAATCCTTGAGCGCCCGGCGCGGGAAGCTCGGCACGGGGGGCACGAGCCGCAATGCCTCCTTGAAGGCCCATTCGGTAAGCTCAAGCTCTCCGAGGCTGTTATGCCCGACGCCCTCGCCCGCCGGCGCGACGCGCAGCATCTCCTCACGCAGCCGGTCCTGCCATTCGGGATGATCAGCAAGCTGCCAGACGAGCGTGGTGATCGAGCTGGTGATGGTATCGTGCGCGGCCATCATCAGGAAGTTCATATGGTCGACGATCGCATCGACCGGCAGATGATCGCCATTGTCGTCGAGGGCACGGCAGATCTGGCTGAAAATGTCGGCGCCTGAGCCTTCGCGGCGGTCGGGCACCATCCGGCTGAAATAATCGACCAGATAGGCACGGCCCTTTGCCCCGCGGCCCATCGCAGTGAAGGGGAGCGGCACGCGCACGACGCCTATCGACGCCTGCACCATGTCGACGAAGGCCTTGTTGACCTTGTCGGCCTCGGGTCCCCACGGAATGCCAAGAAAACTGGTCGCGGCGAGATCGAGGGTCAGTTCCTTGATCGCCGGATAGAATTTGAAGGTGCTGCCGCTCCATGCTGCGACGCGATGTCGGATCCCCTCGTTAAGCGATTCAGCATAGTGGCGCATCGGTTCGGGTTTGAAGGCGACCGACAGCGTCTTGCGATCGGCGCGATGCTTTTCGAAATCCATCAGCATCAGCCCGCGCGGGAAGAGCAGGTTGAGAACCGGACCCCAACCTTGTTCGGACGAGAAAATCTTCTCGCGATCGAACATCACCAACTCATTGGCGTCCGGTCCGTGAAGCGAAACGCTGCGTCCGCCAAAGCTGTTGTTGCGATAAACATGGCCATATTTTGCGACCATGCGCCGCGTGAAGGCAGGATAGTCGCGAAGTTGGTCAAGCGTGTTGCCGAGGATCGGCAGACCATCCTCGCCGGGAATATGATCGAGCGCGCTGTCGGGGTTGCGCGGCAGCCAATGCTGCGTATCGGGACCAAAGCGCGCTTCCGACCATTCGATCCGTGCAGGGGCATTCATCGCGATCAGCATCCTCTGTCATTGTGGCTTTGGATCAGCCTATCCAACTACTGACATCAATGCAAGTAATGCGTGAAGGCGGGGCCCGGTCCCATTCACCGCAAATTCAACTCGACTCGCGCATTCCGGGTTTCAAGACAGAGTGTCCTCATCATGGGCTCTCATAAAGGACAAGATGATGGCCAGCATATTTCGGCGCCCCTTCTCCCTCGCCATCGGCGCGCTGGCGACCAGCACGCTCGGCGGCTGCTATTACGGCGACGTCTACGGGGCAAGCTACGCTTCCTCGGGCGTGTGTGCGGGCGATTATTATGACTATGATCCCTACGCCTATGACGACGGATATGGCTATGATTGCTACGATTCGGGCGACTATGGCAGCGGTTTCGTGCAGATCGGTTTCGGCGGAGGGTGGTACGACAGTTATTATTACCCTGGCTATGGCCTGTGGATGTTCGACAGGTACCGCAATCGCTATCCGCTAAGCGGCCGCCATCTGAACTATTGGGGTGGCCGCCGCGCCTGGTGGCGCCATCACGGCGGAAAGGGTGGCAGCTACGGCGGCCGACCAGGTCGGCCGGGCGACCACAGCAAACCGGACGGGCACGGTGGCAAAGGCGATCATCAGGGCCGGCCGGGACGCCCCGGTGGCTGGAGTGGAAATGATGACGCAAACCGGCCGCCGCACGGCACGCGGCCTGGAAGTCCCAAGCCCCCGCCCGCGGCAACGCGACCTGACGGGAAGAAACCCCAGATCCGCTCGGTGTTGACGGGTCGTCCTGCGCGCGATGCGGCGACGCCGCGGCCGCCTTCGGCGAGTAAGCCGACCGCGCGTCAGCCTGTCGCCAGGCCAGAGCGCAGCGCGCCCGCGGCGCGCGGCGCGCCGGCCGCTCGCCCTGCTCCGGCTGCTCGCCCTGTCCCCCCGCCGCGCGCCTCTGCGGAACGTCCCGCGCCGCGCGCCGAACGCCCGGCCGCAGCGCGTCCGAACCGCGGTGACCGCATCCGCGCGCAGCGCGATCAATAGATGATCAGGCGGGCGGCGGTGCCTCCGCCGGCGTCTCATCGACGCCCGCCGCCACGACGGTCGCCGCGACCAGATCGCCGATGACGTTGAGAACGGTTCGGCACATGTCGAGGAAGCGGTCGACGCCCAGCACGAGGCCGATCCCCTCGGGGGGGACCCCGACCGAGGCGAGAATCAGCGCGATGACAGGTAGCGATCCCGCGGGAACCCCCGCGGTGCCGATACCGCCGAGAATGCAGACGAGCATCACGGAAATCTGCTGCGTCAGCGTGAGATCTATACCGAAAAATTGCGCAAGGAAGATCACCGTGACGCCCTCGAACATCGCGGTGCCATTCTGGTTCGCGGTGGCCCCGATCGTCAGCACGAAACGCGCAACCCGGTCCGGGAGCCGAAGCTGATCGTGCGCAACCCGGAGCGACGTTGGCAGCGTCGCATTCGACGAGGCGGTGGCGAAGGCCATTACGAAGGCCTCCTGTGTCTCGCGGAAGAAGGCGACTGGCGATTTCCGCGCGAGCGTTTTCAGGATGATCGGGAAGATGACGAACATCTGGAGCCCCAGCGCGAGCAGCACGACCCCGACATAGGCCGACAGGCGGACAATCAGGTCCCACCCAAATTGGGCCGCAAGGTTGAACATGAAACAGAAGATCGCAATCGGCGCGAGCTGGATGACGAGCCCGATCAGCTTCATCGCCACCTCGAAGACGCCTTCGATCGCGGTTTTGAGCACCTGCGTCTGCGGCGTCTGGACGAGCATCAGCCCGATGCCGAAGAAAAGCGCAAAGAACATCACCGCAAGCACGTCGTTCTGGCTCATCGCATTGAAGAAATTGTCGGGGACGATCGCGACGACCGCCGCGACTCCCGATTTCGACTCATGCGCGCTCTGGATGATAGTGCCCGCGCGCGCCGCGCCTTCGGCAAGCAGCGTCTTGGCAAGCACGGGGTCAACGCCCGCCCCGGGCTGAAGCAGATTGACGACCACCAGGCTGACCGCGACCGCAATCGAGGACACAACGACGGTGTAGACAAGTGTGCGTAGCCCGACGGTCTTGAGCGCGCGCATTTCCCCCATTTCGGCGACGCCCACGATGAGTGCCGACACGAGTAGCGGAATGACGAGCATGAAGAGCAGCCGCAGGAAAATCTGCCCGACCGGTCCCGTGACATAGGTGGTAACCGCACCCACCCAGGGCGCATCCGCGGCGCCGTAATAGACCGCCAGCCCCGCGAGCAGGCCCGCCATGAAGCCGATAAGCATCCGCCATTGCAGGCGTCTGGCGCGCGCCTCTTCTCCCCCGGCCGGCGCCACGATGCTTGCTTCGGCCATCAATGTCTCCCCTTGTGCGAACATGAAGCGCGCGACCCTAACGGCGCGAGAGAAACCGCGCAACCGCCGCTGTCAGGTCAGAAATATGACAATCGCAAGGCAGCTCGAGATGCCCGTGATGATGTTGAGCGGTACCCCGATCTTGACGAAATCGACGAAGCGATAGTCGCCCGCGGCATAGACGATGGTGTTGGTCTGATAGCCGATCGGCGTTGCAAAACAGGCCGACGCGCCGATCATCAGCGCGATGACGAGGGGTCGCGGATCGACGCCGAGCTCGGCAGCAAGGGCAAGCGTAACCGGGGTCATCAGCGCCGCGACAGCATTGTTGCTGAGCAGCTCGGAAAGGATCAAGGCGGCAAAGTAGATGCCGAAAACCAGCACCCAGCGGGGTGCATCGGCGAGAAGCGGCTCGACCCCCCCCACCATCATCGCGACCGCGCCGCTCTTTTCGAGCGCGAGCCCGACCGCGAGCATTGCGAAAATCAGGATCAGCACATCGCCATCGATCGTGCCCCATGCCTCGTCGCTGTCGATGCAGCGAGTGACGAGGATAACCCCGATGGCGATAATGGCCGCGGCGCCAATCGGCATCACGTCGAGCGCCGCAAGACCTACGACACCCGCCATGCACAGGATCGCGATCCACGCCTTGCGGCGGCGAAAGGCCCGCGTCTTGGCAAGGTCGGCGCCAATCAGCCCAGGGTTGTCGCGCAGCGCCTCCACCTCGCGCGGACCGCCAGTAACGAGCAGTCGGTCAGCAGGGCGAATACGTACATTTGCAAGGTCAGGGCCCGCTTCGTGGAGCGGCCGGTCGAGCCCGATGATGCGCGCGCGGATTTTCTGGAGAAAGGGGATATCGGCAAGCCGCTGGCCGATCGAGGGATGGGTCGGCGCGATCATCGTTTCGACCACCATGTCGTTCGCAGACGGTGTCCCGCCGCCGATCCCGAGGAGGAAACGCCTCTGCTCGCGCCAGGTCATCAGCGTCTGACCGTCGATGCGCACGACGAGCCGGTCGCCCGGCGCCAGCGTCCAGTGGTCGAGCTCGGCGCCGTGGACCACAGTCGCGCCGCGGCGCACTCCGACAACGCGGCCTGAGCGCGGCAGATCGCGAAACGCCTCCACCGTCATGCCAACAAGAGCATCGTCATCGCCGAGCACAAGTTCGGTCAGATACTGGTGCGCGTCGTGCGTCCCCGCCGCACCGGGGATCGGTTTGTCACTCGGCAGCAGCCACCACATCATTGCAAGCCCGATCATACCCGACGCAGCGGTGACGAGGCCGATCGGCGTGATCTCGAAAATGCCGAAGCGCGGCATCCCGGCGTCGCGGACGATGCCGTCGACGACGAGGTTGGTCGAGGTTCCGATCAGCGTCAGCGTGCCCCCGAGCACCGCAGCAATCGAGAGCGGCATCAGCAATTTTTTCGCGCTGATCCCTGTCACGTCTGCCAACTTCATCATGATCGGCAGGAGCACGACGACAACAGGCGTATTGTTGAGAAAGGCCGAGGCGACGAGCGCACCGAGCAACACCTCGACAATGGCGAGACGTGGCTGTTTTTCGGCCCGCGCCATGATGGCGTCGGCGACGCGCTGGATCACGCCGGTGCGAAGGAGCGCACCCGATAGCACGAACATCGCGCCGATGACGATCGGGGCCGAGTTGGAGAAAACCGAATAGGCCGCCTCGGCATCGAGGATGCCAAGCGCGAGATAGGTGCAGGCGCCGAGAATCGCGATCACGGTCGCTGGCAATCGTTCCAGCAGAAATCCGACAAACATCGCGGCCAGAATCAGGAGCGAAAGCGCCGCCTGGTGCGCCTCGATGGCCGCGCGCACCGCCTCGATCATGCGTGCCTTACCCGCATTGGGCGCGGTGGAGCAGTTTATGGTCGGCAAGGACCAAAGCCATCATCGCCTCGACGACCGGGGCCCCGCGGATGCCGACGCAGGGGTCGTGACGGCCCTTGGTGACGATATCGGCCGCCTCGCCGGCGCGATTGACGGTGGGAACAGGGGTCAGGATCGAACTTGTGGGCTTGAAGGCGACGCGCACCACCACCGGCTGCCCCGTCGAGATGCCGCCTGCAATACCGCCCGCATTGTTCGACAGGAAATCGGGTCGATTGCTGCCGTCGGTCGCTGGTCGCATCGCGTCGGCATTCTCCTCGCCGCGCAGCCGCGCCGCGTGGAAGCCGGCCCCGATTTCGACGCCCTTCACGGCATTGATTCCCATCATCGCGGCGGCAAGGTCGGCATCGAGCTTGGCGTAGACGGGCGCCCCCCAGCCGGCAGGAACCCCGCTCGCTGCACATTCGATGACGGCCCCCAGCGAACTGCCCGCCTTGCGCGCCCTGTCCATCATGCCTTCCCAGCGCTGCGCAGCAGCAGGATCGGGACAGAAGAAAGGATTGCGGCCTATCTCTTCGAGATCGAAGTTCGCAGGATCGATTGCATCCCCGCCAATCTCGGCGACCCATGCATGGATCTGTACCTCGGGGATTACGAGCCGCGCTACCCCGCCCGCCGCGACCCGCGCCGCGGTCTCGCGTGCGCTCGACCGGCCGCCGCCGCGATAGTCGCGAATCCCGTATTTGGCGTCATAGGAATAGTCCGCGTGTCCCGGCCGATAGGCCTGCGCGATCTCGCCATAGTCTTTTGAGCGCTGATCGACATTCTCGATCATCAGGCTGATCGGAGTGCCGGTGGTCTTGCCCTCGAAAACCCCTGACAGGATGCGGACCTGGTCAGGCTCCTGCCGCTGCGTCGTGTGTCGCGACTGGCCCGGACGACGCTTGTCCAGGAACGGCTGGATGTCTGCCTCGGAGAGCGACAGACGCGGCGGACACCCGTCAACGACCGCGCCGAGCGCCGGTCCGTGGCTCTCGCCCCAGGTCGTGAATCGCAGTACACGTCCAAAGCTGTTGAAACTCATCGCCTATCCCATCCGGCCGAATGCGGGTGCATAATCCGCCCGTCCGCCTAGCGGCCAGGGTGCATCCGAGTCCAGCATCATCGCCATGAAATGCGGCCCCGCAAAAGGTGAGGCAAAGCGGGCTGCGAGGAGGGGCGAATAGCCAAAGCGCGGATAATAGGTCTCGTGACCCAAGACGAAGCTGATGGCGACGCCGCTCGCGCGCAAGGCGTCCAGCCCCGCCCGGATCAATGCATCGCCAATCCCAAGCCCCTGCCGTTCGGGCGCGACCGACACGGGCGCAAGGCCTCCGGCGAGAAGCTTGGCGCCGTCGGCTTCCACGTCCATCCGGCTGAAAAGCAGATGTCCGGCGATTGTCCCGTCCGCTTCGGCGACGAGCGAGACAAGCAGATCGCCATCGGCTTCGATCCTGCGCACAAGTTCAGCTTCGCCCTGGTAGCCGAATTCGGAGCCAGCAAAGGCCGCGCGAATGATCGCGTCAATCGCCTCGCCATCCGCCGCCGCTGCGGCGCGGATGACGATGCCGTCAGGCAAGTGCGATATCCGGCGCGTCTTCCTGCTTCATCCCAACGGTGTGGTAGCCCGCGTCGACATGGTGCGTTTCGCCCGTGACGCCCGAGGCAAGATCGCTCAGCAGATAGAGCGCCGAGCCGCCGACATCGTCGATCGTGACGTTGCGGCGCAGCGGGGCGTTGAATTCATTCCACTTGAGGATCAGGCGGAAGTCGCCGATTCCGCTGGCCGCCAAGGTCTTGATCGGTCCTGCCGAAATGGCGTTCACCCGCACCCCCTGCGGGCCATAGTCGTTCGCAAGATACTTCACGCTGGTCTCCAGCGCCGACTTGGCGACGCCCATGACATTGTAATGCGGGATGACCTTCTCTGCGCCATAATAGCTCAGCGTCAGCAGCGAGCCGCCACCCTTCCCCGTTTCAGGATCATAGGGCGTCATCATCTTCGACGCGCGCTGCGCCACGGCGGTGAAGCTGTAGACGCTGATGTTCATCGTCATCAAAAAGTCGTCAAGGCCGATATCGGCATAATGACCGCGCAGCGCCTCCTTGTTGGTGTAGCCGATCGCGTGAACGACAAAATCGATCGTCGGCCAGCGCGCGGAGAGCGTCGCGAAAGCCTTGTCGAGATTTGCCATGTCGGAGACGTCGCAGTCGATGAGGAAATCGCAGCCGAGTTCGTCGGCGAGCGGCTTCACCCGCTTCAGCATCACATCGCCCTGATAGCTGATGGCAAGTTCGGCCTCCGCGCCGTGCAGCGCCTTGGCAATGCCCCATGCGAGCGATTTGTCGTTCGCAAGGCCCATGATCAGCCCGCGCTTGCCCTTCATCAGACCCGTCATTTGGTTTCTCCGACCTTATTGTCTTCCACGATGGCATCGTCCACGCGCCCAATAGCGTCGTGCCCCAAATCCTCAACCTCGACGAGCGCGGCGTTCAGCTCGGCGCCGATCACCATACCCAATCCGACAAGGTAGAAAAAGAAAAGCGCGACCATGACGCCGGCCAGGCTGCCATAGGTCGCGTCATAGCTGAGCAGGCTGGCCAGCAAAGGCGGAAGCGCCAGGGTGACCCCGATCCACCACAGGGTGGTGAACAGTGCACCCGGCCATTTGGGGCAATTTTTCTGCCTGCGATACTTGGCCGGCGTGAGCGAGTAGAAGAGGAGGTAGATGGCGATGAAAAGTCCCAGCCCCGAAACGCTGCGCGAGATCAGCACGACCCCCGCCGCCTGAAATTGCGCCGGCAGCACCCGCGTCACGAACTGCTCGATACCCACGATCAGCACCTGCATACTGAACGAAAGAAGCATCAGCACCACCGCACCGGTGATGATACCGATCGACAGCAATCGGTAATGAAAGAAGCCGCGGCTGAAATGGGTGCCGTAGGCACGGCGGAGAATGTCCCGGATTGTCTCGACGAGGCTGCCGACGGTCCACAATGCGACGAGCGCGCCAAGCCATAGAAAAAGACCGGTGCGCGCACCCATGACCTCGCGAATCGGTCCCGAAAGCGCCTTGGCGACGGTCGGCGGCATGATCGAAAAGACCGCGTCGATCGCAGCCTCGCCCCCTGCGCTCCCGCCAAAGAGGCTGAGGGCCGCCGCGAGAAGAATGAAGAAAGGAAAGAGCGCGATCAGCGCGAGATAGGCTAGATTGCCAGCATGAATGAAGCCGTCGGTATAGGTGCCGATGATCACCCGGCGGACGATGTGAAAGGCGCGCGTGCCCGGCCCGAGCCGCTCACGCCCCCGCTCGATGATGCCCTGTGCGCGGGCGCGCAAAAGCGTCCGCTTGGCGCGCTCGGCGCGCGCTTCGGGCGAATGGGGCGAATGACCCTCTGCGAGAAATTCCCTGCCGACTTCCTCGGCAACTTCGCGCTCGATCGCGGCGGCGGAGTCCGTCTGGCTGCGATCACCCACGCATCACACGCCGAGCTCGGCCCTGACCGGCCGCTTGTCGGTCCATTGGTCCACGAGCTTCACCAGCCCGGCATCGTCCTTCGGCAAGTCGATCATCAGCCGGACCAGCTGGTCGCCGCGCCCGCCTCCCTTCTGGCTGAAGCCCTTGCCCTTGAGCCGCATCACCCGGCCCGAGGACGAGCCCGGCGGAATTGACAACATCACCGGCCCATCGACTGTGGGAACCTTGACCTTCGCGCCCTTGACCGCCTCGCCGAGCGTAATGGGCAAGTCGAGGCGGATGTGGGCACCGTCGCGCTCGAAGAAGGGATGGTCCTTGACGGTGATCGTAACGATCCCGTCACCATTGCCGCCTGGCCCCGGCTGTCCCTTGCCCGCAAGGCGCATCTGCGTCCCCGTTTCGACCCCGGCGGGAAGCTTGAGGTCGATCGTCTTCCCGTCGGCCAAAGTGATGCGCTGCATCGCCTGCGTCGCGGCATCGACAAATGAGACCGAAAGGCGATAGGCGACGTTGGCGCCCTTGGGGGGCGGCGCGCTGCGACCCCCGAAACCGCCAAAGGGGCTGCCGCCGCCGCGGCCGCCGAACAACCCCTCGAAGATATCGCCAAAATCGGCGCCCTCGCCGCCAAAGCCTGCGAAACCGCCCTGTCCCCCGCGCGGGTCGCCGCGAAAGCCGCCGCCGCCGTAGCCGAATGGCATGGCAGGATTGCCGTCGGCGTCGATCTCGCCGCGGTCGAACTGGGCCCGCTTCGCCTTGTCGGAGAGCAGATCATAAGCCTTGGTGACGTCGGAGAATCTCTCCGCCGCTTTCGGATTGTCCTTGTTCCGGTCGGGGTGCAGCTCTTTCGCGAGCTTGCGATAGGCCGACTTGATTTCAGCTTCGCTCGCCGTTTTCGCGATGCCGAGGGTGGAATAGGGATCTGCCATTTTTCTCCTGTAGCCCGATAAGATGTTGGCCGGAAAGGCCCGATTGCGCGCGCGATGTGGGAATGAGAGGAAAGCCGGTCAAGTTCCCCGGCGCTCCTCTCCCTTGCTCCCCCGGACCCTGGCCGGCTTTTGCTCGACCGCGGAGCGGCGGCGCAGTAGAAGCCGGGCCATGACGACAAACCCCTTCGCCCTGTTCGACAGCTGGTTCGCTGAAGCGCGCGCCAGCGAGCCCAATGATTCGAACGCGATGGCGCTTGCCACCGCGACCCCGGACGGCCGCCCCTCGGTTCGCATGGTGCTCCTGAAGGGACACGGGCCCGACGGCTTCGTCTTCTACACCAATCTCGACAGCCGCAAGGGCAGCGAACTCGCCGAAAACCGGCAGGTCGCGCTGCTGTTTCACTGGAAGTCGCTGCGCCGCCAGATTCGCATCGAGGGACCGGCCGAGCCCGTTGCGGACAACATTGCCGACGCCTATTTCGCAACGCGCAGCCGCGATAGTCAGCTTGGTGCCTGGGCGAGCGACCAGTCGCGTCCGCTCGATAGCCGCGCGACCTTCGAGGCCCGCTTCGCCGAGGTGCAAGCGCGTTTCGCGGGACAGGACGTGCCGCGCCCGCCGCGCTGGTCGGGCTGGCGGGTGATCCCCGAGCGGATCGAGTTCTGGCAGGATCGCGCTCACCGCCTCCATGAACGCACCCTCTTCGTCCGCGAAAGCGAAGGCTGGACCAGCGGGCTGCTCTATCCATGAGCTGGCGGCGGCTCCCCATCACGCAGGTCGACGCTTTTGCCGACCGCCCGTTCACCGGCAATCCTGCCGCAGTCATGCCGCTCGAGTCATGGCTCGATGACGCAACGCTGCAGGCGATCGCGGCCGAGAACAATCTAGCCGAAACCGCTTTTCTGATCCCCGACGAGACCGGCGAGGCGGATTATGAGCTGCGCTGGTTCACGCCAGGGGTCGAGGTCGCGCTGTGCGGCCATGCGACGCTCGCAAGCGGACATGCGCTGCTGTCGGCAGCGCCTTGGCGGAGCGACATGCGTTTTCGCACGCGCAAGGCCGGAATATTACGGGTCGCGCGCGAGGGCGAGGGCGAGGATTCGGGCTACCGAATGGCGCTTCCCGCCTATCCGCCTGCGCCGAAAGCGATGCCGGAGATTGTTGGCGCAATGGGCGGCGAGCCGGTCGAAACCTTGTGGCATGAGGGCGGCTATGCGCTGATCGTCTACGCGGACGCCGCGCACGTCCGCGCGCTCGAACCCGATTTTCGTGCCCTCAAAGCCGGCGGCGACCTTCTCTATATCGCAACCGCCCCAGGCGAAGGCGATCCTTCGGGCGCCGACGTCATCAGCCGCGCTTTCGCGCCCGGCGCCGGCATTGATGAGGATCCGGTGACCGGATCGGCGCACTGTGTGCTGACCCCCTATTGGACGGCGCGGCTCGGCCGCGAGGCCTTCACAGCCTATCAGGCGAGTGCCCGCGGCGGCCATGTCGGCTGCCGGCTTGAGGGGGATGCGGTGGAATTATCGGGGAAATGCGTCACGATGCTGACGGGCGAGTTCCTGCTCTGACCCATCCCCTCTTTCGCAGGAGTTGGGGAGCCTAGAACGCCGCCTGCAAATCCGCCAGATGCCGGCGAAGTTCCGGAAACTGGTCGTCCTTCGTGATCCCCAGCCGCACGATCGTCAGGCGCTGCGAGGGCGAGACGATGATGTACTGGCCCTGGTGGCCGATACAGGCGAACAGGTCGTTGGGACCGCGGTCGGGCCACAGCGCGGCGGTTACCCCGGCGGGCCGCGCGCGGTTGAGCCAGATATGGCCGCCGTAGCCGCCGTCCGTTGGCGAAGGCGTCAGCATGAAGCGCATCCAGCTTTCAGGAAGCAGGCGCTGGCCGTTCACCACCCCGTGATTGCGAAGAAACTCGCCAAATTTCGCGTAATCGCGCGCGGTCGCATGCATGATCGAGCCGCCGACCATCGTACCGCGCGCATCGAACTCGGGCGTGAGGCTGGTCATGCCAAGCGGCTCGGTCAGCCGGCCTGCGATGAATTCCCGCACCGCCTCGCGCCGTGCCTCGGGGCCTCGCGCGGGTGTGAGCGTATTGGCGAGAATGTCGGCAAGGATCACGCTCGTCGCCGAGCTGTAGTTGAAAAGCTCACCCGGCCGCGCCACGGCAGGCTTCGCTTCGGCAAAGCCCGCCATATCCTGCGCGCCGCCCCCAAACAGCATTGCCACCGTGTCGCCTGCCCAGACGGGTTCCCCCTCCTCGACGTGCTCGAGCCCCGAGGACATGTGGAGCAGATGCTTGAGCGCGATCGCCCCGCGCGGATCGCCGGTGCGCTGCCACGCTGCGACCGGCGCGGGACCGTCGAGGGATAATTGCCCGTCGGAGACGAGGAATCCGACGAGTACCGCGGTGATGCTCTTCGCCATCGACCAGCTGATCAGCTTGCTGTCCGGGCCAAAGCCCGCGCCATAGCGTTCATAGACGAGTTCGCCGTTGCGAAGCACCAGCAGCGCGCGCGTCTCCCCCACCGCGTCTGCGTCGGTGAACAGCGCGTCGGCCTTCGCCTTGATCGGCGGATCGAGCGCGGGCAGCAGCGGCGGAGCGTCGACAGGCTCGGACGGCAGCGACGCGCCGAAACGCGGTGCGGGCGCGGCGGGCGCCATCGCCCCCTGAACCGCCGCCTGCGTCAGCGGCCAGGCAGCGAGGAGCGCGAGCGCGGCACTTGCCAGCATGGCTTTTTTGGTGATCATGGCGTCCCGTGACTAACACCAACTCGCCCGAGCCGGCAACGCCCGAGCCAATGCCGCAGTTGCCTCCCTCCGGGCGAGCGCGTGGCCGAGCAAGCCGCAGGACGGGATGCCTGCCCTGGGCGCTGATCGCGCTTGCCCTGCTCGCACTCCTGCTCGTCTGGAAACTCCCCTCGTTCAAGGCGCAGGCCGAGCTGGGCTCGGCCTATGCCGCGCGGATCGGCTGCTCGTGCCGCTACGTTCAGGGCCGCAGCCTCGAAAGCTGCCAAAGTGACTTCGAGCCAGGCATGGAGATGGTATCGGTGCGCGAGGATCCCGAGACGAAAACTGTTACGGGCAGCGTCCCGTTGCTCGCCTCGCGCAGCGCGCGCTTTGCGGGCGCAAGCGGGTGCCTGCTCCTACCCGAGGAATGAGGATCGCCTGACCGGTTCAGGCGGTCCCGACCGTCTGCTCGAGAAAGGCGTCCATCGCGGCATTGACCGCCTCCGGCGCCTCCCAGGGCACAAAATGGCCGCAGCCCGGTACTTTTGTGACCGTCACGCCGGGAACGTGCTCCTCAATGCCTTCCAGATTGCAGGCAGGCAGCGCGACATCGTCGAGCGCCCAGATCACGAGCGCCGGAATCGTCAACTTAGGGAAGGGGGCGGCGGGCGGCTCGACGAATGGCTCGTCCATTGCAGGTACGTTCATTGGCGAGGCGCGATACCAGTTGACCATTGCGCGGCAGGCGTCGCGGTCCTCCCAGTCGCTGAGCAACCGGGCGATCTCGTCGGGCGGCTGGATTCCGCCGCTCGGCACGCGCCCCTCGAAGGCGTGGGCGAGGAGGCCCGCGATGCCCTGTTCCTCGAGGATCGCATCGCTCGCGGGGTCACGGAAAATGCGGATATACTGGCTCGCGGCCCGCTGCCTGGCATCGACAGCCAAGAGCCGCTGAAAGATTGCGGGATGCGGCGCATTGGCGATCACCGCGCGCCTCACCCGTCCTGCCCATTCGGGATGCAGGCCGCCGGGCTGGCCGCCGAGCGCCACGCCCCAGGCAATCGCCCCGCCCCAGTCGTGGCCGACGATCGTGAACTCTCCGATGCCCAGCGCGTCGGCCAGCGCAAAAATGTCCGCGATCAGCTTGTCGGGCGTATAGGCTTTTGCGTCCTGCGGCTTGGATGAGCCGCGATAGCCGCGCTGGTCCGGCGCTATGCAGCGAAACCGCGCGGAAAAATGAGGAAGCTGGTGCCGCCATGTGCGGTGCGATTCGGGAAAGCCGTGCAGGAAGATCAGCGCTGGCGCGTCCCTTGGCCCCATATCGACCGCGTCCAGCTCGACGCCGGTCGAAAGCGCCAGCCGCACCTGCTCGAAATCGCCGTTCATGCATCGCTCCTCTGGTTTCATTTCGAAACTGTCTGGCGAAGCGGCGTCCGACAGGCAAGCGCCCAGATCATCGCGCCCGCGGTCGGATCCCCGGATCACACCGGCGGCGTCAGATTATCCGCATCGGTCGGCAAGGTCTTGAAGATCGGCCATTCGACCATGTCGCCCCCTTGCTTGCAGATGCGCGTCGAAATGATCGCCTCGCCCCGCATCACGATCAGCCCGCCATATTGGGCGGCGGGAACGCCAAATTCGATGTCGTTCGAGGGCGGAGCGGTCCAATGGGCGAAAACGACATAGGAATAATCGCCGTTCACAAAGCGCAGCGTCTGGTCCTCGCCGCGCGGATAGAGGGTGCGGTGATAAAAGACGCGGCCGCTCTTAGCATCGGCAACGATCCTCAGTTCGGCCTTTGCCTTCGTCCCATAGCGATAAACGAGTGCACCTTTCTCCTGCGTGACGCGCAGCTCCTTGGCGCCGAAACTACACTCGAAGACCGGACCCGGAAGCGGGGCGGGCGCCGACAGGGCAAGCGCGAGGGCGAGCGCCGCACTCATGGATAGCTCGGTGTCCGCGGCACCTCCGGAATCGGGATGAACTCTTCGCTATCGCCAGGAACGAGCGGGAACTTGCGGTCCTTCCAGTCGTGCTTTGCCGCGGTGATCCGGTCGCGCGACGAGCTGACGAAATTCCACCACAGGTGCCGGGGCGTCGTAAAGGCTTCGCCGCCGAGCAGCATCACGCGCGCGTCGGACGCGGCACGCAGCGTCATCGCTTCGCCAGGCTTCAGGATATAGAGGCTGTACCGCTCAAGGGCCTCGCCATCGAGGCTGGCGTCGCCCAGTGCAACAAGCACCGCGCGTTCATCGGCCTCGGCCTCGATAGGCAGGCTGGCGTCGGCGTTCATCAATATATCGGCGTAGATGGTCGCGCTGTGCTGCGTCGTGGGGGCCGTGGCGCCCCAGAGGCTGCCCATGATAACGCGTGCCGAGACCTTGCCATCCTCGACCAGCGGCAATTCCTCGGCCGCGACATGCTCAAACGCAGGGTCGATCTCTTCCTTGCTGTCGGGGAGCGCGAGCCATGTCTGCATGCCCGAGATCGCCGACCCCGTCGCGCGCTCAGCGGCGGGGGTGCGCTCCGAATGGACGATCCCGCTCCCTGCGGTCATCAGGTTGCATGCGCCGGGGCGGATCGTCGCATAGGTGCCGAGGCTGTCGCGGTGGTCGATCGCTCCCTCGAACAAATAGGTGAGGGTCGCAAGGTTGATATGGGGATGCGGCCGCACGTCCATCCCCTGCCCGATATCGAAATGCGCCGGACCGAACTGGTCGACGAAAATGAAGGGACCGACCATCGTACGTTCCTTGTCAGGCAAGGTCCGCCGCACGTCGAAGGCGCCGATGTCGTGGGTCGAGGGGGTGATGACGCTATACAATCGGAAGTTCCTTCCAGCTCTAGTCGGGCCTCCGCAGGATCTTGTCCATCGCCTTACCCCTGGCGAGTTCGTCGATCAGCTTGTCGAGGTAGCGGATTTCGCGCATCAGCGGCTCTTCGATATCTTCGACCCGGACGCCGCAGACCACCCCCTTGATCAGGCTGCGCGCGCTGTTCATCGCGGGAGCCTCGCCAAAAAAGTGGCGCAAATCTGTCTTGGCCGCGATCAGCTTCTCGAGCTGCTTCTGGCTGTAACCTGTCAGCCAGCGGATGATCTCGTCGACCTCGGCCTTGGTGCGCCCCTTGCGCTCCGCCTTGGCGACATAATGCGGATAGACGCTCGCGAAGCTGTACTGATAGACCCGCTCGCTCCCCATCGACGTCCCCTATTCTCCGGGTGCTTTCGCCCGGATCGCGAGCGCGTGGACGCGCTCTCCAGGCAAATCGCCGAGCGCCTTGTTCACCGCGCGCTGACGCGCGACGCGCGACTGCCCGGCAAAGCCCGCCCATTCGATCGCGAGGCTGAAATGCGATTCGCCGCTGCCGTCGTCCCCCGCATGGCCATGATGCTTCGCGCTGTCGTTGCTGAGAGTGAAGGAAGCACCCGGAAAAGCAGCGGAAAGCAGCCCCTCCATTTCGCGTTGCACTGGACCTTTTTCGCTCATGCCCCCATGTTGGGCACGAAAGCACAGCATGACAAGCCCCCGACCCAACCGATTCCACGGCCGCGTTCCGCGCGAAGCCGCTTGCGCCGTTCCGGGTTGCCGCGAACCCGGCGAGTTTCGCGCGCCCCTCTCGCCCCATCGCTCGCCCGACGGCCCGCCGCCCTGGCGCTGGCTCTGCCTCGACCATGTCCGCGAGTTCAATGCAGGCTATAATTTCTTCGAGGGCATGAGCGCGGACCAGATCATGGCCGCCCAGTCGCCGACCGCTGGCTGGGAGACCGAAAGCCGTGCCTTTCGAGCCGCCGGAAGCGCCGACCTGCCGCCGCGCTGGGCGGATTTCAGGGACCCGATGGACGCGCTGGGCGCCCGGTTCCGTCAGCGGATGGACGAAGCTCGGCGCGAAGCCGCCGATCCGCGCTTCAGCCGCGAGGAGCATCGTGCACTGCAGACCATGGCACTCGCTCCTGATGCCGACCGCGCCGCGCTTCGCCGCCGCTACAGCGAGCTCGTCCGCAAGTATCACCCCGACCGCAACGGCGGCGACCGCAGCCACGAAACGCGGCTTAGCGAAGTCGTCGCAGCATACCAGCTTTTGAGGAAGAGCCGCGTTTTCGCATAGGGAGAGAGGCCATGAGCGATCTCGACGACAAGCGCATCGAAACCGTCCGCCGCCATATGGCGCTTGAGATCACGCATGATTGGGACGGCGTTCTCGCAACCTTCGAACATCCACGCTACGAGCTGCTCGGCCCCGGCACGGTCTTCGATGGCGAGGCAGCGGTGCGCTCCTACTTTGCCTCGTCGCGCGAGCCTTTTCCCGATCAGGCAAACGAAGTCATCGCAATCGCTGCCGATGCCGCAACCGATACGGTTCTGGTCGAATTCTGGCTGACCGGCACGCATCTGGGGCCGCTCAAGCTTGGACTGCGCACAGTCGAACCCACGGGAAAGACTTTCCGCATCCGCATGGCGGCTAGCTTCGAATTCGCGCCCGGTAGCGACAAGATCATCTGCGAGCGCCCCTATTACGACCAGGCTGCGGTGCTGAAGGCGCTCGGCGTCTTCTGAATAAGGCGTTGCAAGCAGCAACCCATGAGGATACGCGCTAGCCGAACTCTCCCACTCCCTCTCCCCTGGGAGGGGCTGCGAAGACTTGGCAGCTCGTTGCCTGGTCGAAGCTGGTTGAGGGGTATGCGGGCCCCTGGCTCGCGCGAAGCTGCGCTTCGCTACCCTCATCCCCCTTCGCCTGGTCGGCCAGCCGGCAAGGCTGCGTATCCTTCTCCTCTCAGGAGAGAAGGTTTGAAAGGCGACCAACGATGACCGATCTCCCCAACAGCCTCCCCGACCATCACGGCTCGACGCTGCTCGCCGCGCCCGATACCGAGGTCGATGCGCGCGAGGTCTTCGGGGTCGACATCGACATGAAGATTCCCGCGTTCAGCGAAGCCGACGAACGGGTTCCCGACCTCGACCCTGCCTATGTCTTCGACGGCGACACGACGCTCGCGATCCTGGCGGGGTTCAAGTTCAACCGTCGTGTGATGGTGCAGGGCTATCACGGCACCGGCAAGTCGACGCACATCGAACAGGTTGCAGCACGCCTCAAATGGCCGTGCATCCGCGTCAACCTCGACGCGCATATCAGCCGCATCGACCTCGTCGGTCGCGATGCGATCGTGCTGCGCGACGGCCAGCAGGTCACCGAATTTCGCGAAGGGCTGCTCCCCTGGGCGTTGCAGACCCCGACCGCGCTCGTTTTCGACGAATATGACGCGGGCCGTCCCGACGTGATGTTTGTCATCCAGCGCGTGCTGGAGGCGGAGGGCAAGCTGACCCTGCTCGACCAGAACCGGGTGATCCGCCCCAACCCGCATTTCCGCCTGTTCGCGACCGCGAACACGGTCGGGCTGGGCGACACGAGCGGCCTCTATCATGGGACGCAGCAGATCAACCAGGGACAGATGGACCGCTGGAACATCGTCGTCACGCTGAACTATCTGCCTGCCGCGACCGAAAGCGCGATCATCCTCGCCAAGGTCCCGGGCACCGACGATGCGACGGTCGCCAATATGGTCAAGGTCGCAGATCTGACCCGCCAGGGTTTCATCAATGGCGACATCTCGACCGTTATGAGCCCCCGCACGGTGATCAGTTGGGCGCAGAATGCCGCGATCTTCAACAACATCGGCTTCGCCTTCCGCCTGTCGTTCCTCAACAAGTGCGACGAGGCCGAACGGATGATCGTCGCCGAATATTATCAGCGGGTCTTCGGCGAGGACCTGCCCGAAAGCGTGATCGGCAAGTGAAGCCCGCGCCCGCGCCCGCCCTCTCCGGCCCGCTCGGCGCGAGGGGCAGCGAGATCTGGCGGCTTGCCGCCTAGTCGCAAGCGATGGGGCAGGGTCGCGGCATGAACCGACATTCGGCGTGGATGGCCCCGCTCGCCGCGCTCAGTCTCACCGGCTGCATCACGCCGGTCGACTATGGCGACGTCCGCCACGCCGACTATGTCGCCGACGCACGCTGCTCGCCGAAGGCGGGCGAGCAGATCGATTCAGCAGCACTACCGCTTTTCTTTGTGACCAGCCGGCTGCCCGATTGCCGCACGCCCGCGATCACCCTTACCCGCCATCGCGGCTACACCCTGCGTTACGGCCGCATCGCAGAGCCACGCGAGGCGAGGGCGAAAGAGAAAAAATTTCGCACCCCAATGGCTTTCGAGAACGAAAGCGACTGGTGGCGAGCGCTCGAGGACGAGACCGATCGCAGGCACGGACGCATCCTTCTTTACGTCCATGGCTATCGCGAAACATTCGAGACGACATCGAAGGACGCCGCTCAAATTGCGCGAATGACTGGCTTCGACGGTCCAGTGATCCTCTATAGCTGGCCCTCGCAGGGCGAGGTGCTGAAATATGTGGTCGACGAAACCAACATGTATCACGACGTACGTCATTTTGGGACCTTCCTGCGGACGCTCGCCGACCGGCCATGGGCCAAGGAAATCGTCATCGTCTCGCACTCACTGGGCGCCCGGTTGGTCATCCCCGCCGTCGCGGCGGCCGACCGTCTGTCGCGGCGCGCCGCGCGAGAGACCAACATCTCGAATATCGTCCTCGCCTCCCCCGACATCGATCGCGAGACATTCGAACGCGACATCCGCGACGATGTCCTCGCTCCCGAAAGGGTCGAGCGGGGACGCCATATGACGATCTACACCTCGCTGCGCGACAAGGCGCTCGCTGCCTCGCGCGCGCTACACGGTTATCCAAGGCTTGGCTCGCCCTATTGCTTCGACCCGTTCAAAGCCGCCGATCTGGAAGAAAAGGGACTGCCTAAACGCTGCTATCCCGCCGGGATTCCCGGCCTGACCGTCATCGATACGACCGACGTCTCGCGTGGCTCGACCGGACACAGCAATTTCTTGCGCAGCGCGGCCGCGTGCCGCGATTTCATCGATGTCGTCGCGGACAAGCACACGCGGCCCGAACGCACGCCGACGCATCTTCCCCACGTCTTCCGCTTGCTTCCCGATCCCGCAACGCCCAAGGAACGCGACAACATCCTCTGCAAACGGATTCCCGACGCCGAAGCCCCATGACCAATCCCTCCCCTCTCGACGACCTGAAGACTGCGCTCTCGAGCGTCGCGCGAGCGGTGACGCGCGACCCGGAAGTAGAGGTCGGCTTTACCGCAGACGCGCCCGCGCAGATCGGCAAGGCGATAAAGGTGCCCACACCTTCGCGCACCCTTCCCGCCGACCAGGTCGCCGAAGCGCGCGGCTTCGCCGATGCCTATGCGCTGCGCATGAAGCATCACAGCGAGAAGCTCCATGCAGCAGGGCGCCCCGCCGAACCCCTGGCGGCCGCCGCCTTCGACGCGATGGAACGCGCGCGGGTCGAGGCGCTCGGTGCACGGCATATGGCAGGGATGCGAGGCAATCTGGCGGCCAGCCTTGCTATGCGGATGCGCTCGGACCCGATCAGCCGGGCGCAGACCCGCGAAGATGTCCCGATTTCGAGCGCCCTTGAGCTGATGCTGCGCGAGGCACTGACGGGCGACCAGGCGCCGCAGGGCACCGAAGCCGGTCTCTCGCTGGTGCGCGAATGGATCAACAAGGAGGCCGGGGGCGACCTGACGGCCCTCTCGATGCTGCTCGACGACCAGGCGGCCTTTGCCGAAACCGCGAAGCTCGCGCTCCGCCACCTCGACCTCATTTACAGCGACGAGCCCGTCGAGGAAGGCGCCGAGGACGGGGGCGAGGACAACGAGAGCGAGGCTGAGGAGCGCCAGGAGGAGCAGGAAAGCGAAGAGGGCGGCAGCGGGGAAAGCCAGGTCGACGCGCGCGCCGAAATGGCCGGCGATCAGGCCGACGAGGGCGACACCGATCCGAACGCGGATGAGATGGAGGCTGACGGCGAGCCAGAGATGGGGGGCGAAGGCGACGAGGGCATGCTGCCCGTGCGCCCGAACCGGCTGCCGACCGACGTTCCCGACTTCAATTATATTCGCTTCACCGAAAAGCACGACGAGATCATCGCCGCGACCGAATTGTGCGACGCCGACGAACTGACGCGGCTGCGCGCCTATCTCGACCAGCAGATGACGCACCTGCAGGGCGCGGTGACGAAGCTTGCGAACCGACTACAGCGACGATTGATGGCGCAGCAGAACCGCTCGTGGGATTTTGATCAGGAGGAAGGGCAACTTGACGCCGCCCGCCTCGCGCGGGTCATTGTCTCGCCCGGCCATTCGCTCTCCTACAAGATCGAGCGCGACACCGATTTTCGCGATACCGTCGTCACGCTGCTGATCGACAATTCGGGCTCGATGCGCGGGCGGCCGATCAGCATCGCCGCGATCAGCGCCGATATCCTTGCGCGCACCCTCGAGCGCTGCGGGGTCAAGACCGAAATCCTCGGCTTTACCACTCGGACGTGGAAGGGCGGACAGAGCCGCGAGGACTGGCTCGCCGCCGGGCGTCCGCCGCATCCGGGCCGCCTCAACGAC
This sequence comes from Sphingopyxis sp. 113P3, assembly GCF_001278035.1. Classification (NCBI taxonomy): domain Bacteria; kingdom Pseudomonadati; phylum Pseudomonadota; class Alphaproteobacteria; order Sphingomonadales; family Sphingopyxidaceae; genus Sphingopyxis; species Sphingopyxis sp. 113P3. The sequence goes on along the minus strand of NZ_CP009452.1, from coordinate 537,380 downwards.
CTCAGGCATATCATCTACAAGCCGGCTGACGAACCCTATCGCCGTGCGCGCAAATCGCTCGGGCTGATGATGCGCGAGGGACTGCTCAAGGAAAATATTGACGGCGAGGCGCTGATTTGGGCCCATAGCCGGATCGTGAATCGCCCCGAGGAACGCCGAATCCTCATGGTGATCAGCGACGGCGCGCCGGTGGACGACAGCACGCTCTCGGTCAACCATGGCGCCTATCTCGACCAGCATCTGCGCCAGGTCATCGAATGGATCGAGACCCGGTCACCGGTCGAACTTTGCGCAATCGGAATCGGACACGATGTCACGCGCTACTACAGCCGCGCGGTAACGATCATGGACGCCGAACAACTGGGCGGCACGATGGTCGAACAGCTCGCGGGACTTTTCGACGTGGATTGAGTTCGTCCCCGCCGCGGTCCGGCGGCGCGGCGGGCGTCCCCGTAGAATCTTGCGATGTGATATTGTAACCTCTGTCATGTTATGCCATATCAGGCATCGCAAATGCCGTTACGGAGAATCGGGTGATCGAAGTCGCCAGCCTTGTCCCTGCCCGCACGCGCCTCGGCGCGGTCATTCGGGCTGCGCGCGAGGCGCGGCCGCTGACCTCGCTTTCGGGCGATCAGCTCGCGATGGGGCTTTCGGGACTCTGCCTCGTCCATTGTCTTGCCAGCACCATCTTCTTCGCATCGATCGCCTCCGTCAGCGGGGTGCTGGAAAATCACCTTTTCCACGAGGTCGGGCTGATCGTCGCGATCGGTTTTGCGCTGGTGACGCTGGTCGCCGGGGTGCTGAGCCACGGCTATATGATGCCCTTTGCAGTCGGGAGTTTCGGGCTTGGCATGATGGCAGGGGCGCTGTCGCGGCCTCATGATGGGAGCGAGGTTCTGGCGACGATGATTGGCGTTGCCGTGGTCGCGCTTGGCCACGATCTCAATCGCCGCGCCGCGCGCTGAAGGCAGAGCGTCCCCGCGCCTTGCGGGCGCCCCCCGAAAGTCCTACATTCATTTGGCGTCGGCAGACCCGCGCGGCGCGCTGAGGAATCGCCGATGGGCAAGCATGATCATCCACACGTCGAGGCCAGCGGAGCCTCGCTTTCCGCGGCCGCGCAAAGGGCATTGGAAAGCGCGGGCGAGGCGTGGACCGACATGCGCGCCCAGATTTTCGACGCGGTCGCCGAAATCGGCAAGCCCGCGAGTGCCTACGAAATCGCGGATATCGTCTCGCAGAAGCGCGGCAAGCGCGTAGCCCCCAACAGCGTCTATCGCATCCTCGACCTGTTCGTCGCCAACAACCTCGTGCGCCGGGTCGAAAGCGCCAACGCCTTTGTCGCAAACAGTCACCCGGGCTGTTTGCACGATTGCATCTTTCTGATCTGCGATACCTGCGGGGCCGCGGTACATGTCGACAATGACCGTCTGTCGGATGGTGTCCGCGCGGCGGCCGAGGCCGCAGGCTTCGCTGCCGAACGCCCGGTCATCGAGGTGCGGGGCAAGTGCGCCGAGTGTCAGTGACAAGGCGTTGACCCTGCGCGGGTTGGCAAGCCCCCTTTTCGTCGCGCGCCCTCGGGTCTAGGGGAAGCCCCGACTCCGAACCACGGGCAAGAGGGCTGCATATGAACACCGTCATCATCCGCGAGGATGACCTCGTCGAAACCATCGCCGACGCGCTCCAGTACATCAGCTATTTCCATCCGATGGACTATATCCGCGCGCTCGCTGCGGCCTATGAGCGCGAGGTGTCGCCGGCCGCAAAGGACGCGATGGCGCAGATCCTCTCGAATAGTCGCATGTGCGCCGAAGGACACCGCCCGATCTGCCAGGATACGGGTATCGTGACCGTCTTCATCAAATGGGGCATGGACTGCCGCCTCGACAGTCCGCGCAGCCTGCAGCAGGTCGTCGACGAGGGTGTCCGCCGCGCCTATCTCCACCCTGACAACAAACTGCGCGCCTCGATCCTCGCCGATCCAGCGTTCAGCCGGGTCAATACCAAGGACAACACGCCCTCGGTCCTCAATGTCGAGATGGTTCCCGGTGACAAGGTCCATATCGAAGTTGCAGCCAAGGGCGGCGGCAGCGAGAACAAGTCGAAGTTCAAGATGCTGAACCCGAGCGATTCGATCGTCGACTGGGTGCTCGAAATGGTGCCGCAGATGGGCGCGGGCTGGTGCCCGCCGGGCATGCTTGGCATCGGCATTGGAGGGACCGCCGAAAAGGCGATGCTGCTTGCAAAGCAATCGCTGATGGACCCGATTGACATGACCGAACTTCTCGCGCGCGGGCCAGGCAACCCGATCGAGGAACTGCGCATCGAACTTTATGAAAAGGTCAATGCGCTCGGCATCGGCGCGCAGGGGCTCGGCGGGCTCTCGACCGTGCTCGACGTCAAGATCAGGGATTGGCCGACCCACGCCGCGTCGAAGCCCGTCGCGATGATCCCCAATTGCGCCGCAACGCGCCACGCCCATGTCACGCTCGACGGCAGCGGCCCGGCGTACCTCGAGCCGCCGGTGCTCGCCGACTATCCCGAGATCGACTGGGCGCCCGACAAGGCTGCGATCCGCGTCGATCTCGACACTCTCAGTCCCGAGGTGGTTGCGAGCTGGAAACAGGGCGACCGCCTCCTCCTCAATGGCAAGATGCTCACCGGCCGCGACGCTGCACACAAGCGCATCGCCGACATGCTGGCGAAGGGCGAGGAGCTGCCCGTCGATTTCAAGGGCCGCGTCATCTACTATGTCGGCCCGGTCGATCCGGTTGGCGAGGAAATTGTTGGCCCTGCTGGCCCGACGACGGCGACGCGCATGGACAAGTTCATGGATATGATGCTCGAGCAGGGCCTGCTCGCCTGCGTCGGCAAAGCCGAGCGCGGCCCCGCCGCGACCAACGCGATAGCCAAGCACAAGAGCGCCTATCTGATGGCAGTCGGCGGCGCGGCCTATCTTGTCGCGCGCGCGATCAAGGGGTCGAAGGTCGTCGGTTTTGCCGATCTCGGAATGGAGGCGATCTACGAATTCGAGGTCAAGGATTTCCCCGTCACCGTCGCGGTCGACAGCGAAGGCCAGAACGTCCACGTGAACGCGCCGCTTGTGTGGCAGAAGCGGATCAGGGACGAGGGTCTGCTCGAGCGAGTGTGACGGGACGGGGCGGGACGATGGCAAAGGGCGGTCGATCTGGTCTCACCGCTCCCGCCCGAGGCGATCGCGCATAAGCTTCAGGCAATCATGGCTGACCCGATGGAAGACGCGAAGGCCCGCGTCTTCGGTTCAGGCGACCAATATCGAATGCGGCTGCGCTATGCGCGGCGCGGCGTACAAAATGCATTGGCTCTTGAACTCGATGCCTCGATGGAGCCCCGCGATGGTGGCACCCGCATCACCGGAACGCTTGGCCGCTCCAAGGCGGGCCGGATCTTCCCCTACGCCTGGTACGGATTCCTTTCGATGTTCGTGATCATTGGCGTGGTGGTTAGCTCGCTCGCCCCCGACGCGCTGCTGTTCGGCGCGATCTTTGCGGGCGTTCCCCTCTTCATGATGGCCCTGGGGGGCGTAGCGATGAAGGCGAGCGAGAGCCATGAGGAGGAGGATCGCCGCGAGATCATGCGCTTTGTGACCCGTGAGCTTCAAACGAGGCCGATGCCATGAGCTGGACTCTTTCTCCCATAGGCCACGTCCGCGGCGGCCGCGGCGAACCGATCGATGACGATTGGGGCGCAAGTCGCGCACGGGTCGAACTCGACCCCGCACGCTTCACGGCCGACGCGCTCGCCGGACTTTCGGATTTCAGCCACGCGGAGGTCATCTTCCTCTTCGACCGGGTGCCGGAAGACAAGATCGAAACCGGTGTCCGCCATCCGCGCAACCGTGCCGACTGGCCGCTCGTCGGCATCTTCGCGCAGCGCGGCAAGAACCGCCCCAACCGCCTCGGCCTTACCACCTGCCGTATTGTCAAGGTCGAGGGCCTTTCGGTCGAGGTCGAAGGCCTTGACGCGATCGACGGCACTCCGGTGCTCGACATCAAGCCAGTCATGGCAGAATTTCTGCCGCGCGGCGACGTGCGCCAGCCCGACTGGTCGCGCGCCCTGATGCGGAACTATTGGGAGCGGAGCGAATGAACGATCTCAACGGCGTCGGGCACGTCATTCTGACCGCGGGCGACTTCGTGCGTTCGACTGCCTTCTGGCGCGCGCTCATCCGCTATCTCGAGCTCAAGATCGTGCTCGACAATGAGGCCATGCTCTATGGAGTGGGGGGCCGCACCGCCATCGGCGTGCGCCCCGCTACTGCCGGGAATGTAGGCAAACGCTTCGACCAGGGCACACCGGGGCTGCACCACGCCTATTTCCGCCTCCGCGACCGTGCTGCGGTCGACCGGCTCTACGCCTTTCTCAGGCACCGCGACGATATCGCCATCGTCCACGCGCCGCAGGAGGAACCCTGGGCGCCTGGCTATTATTCGATCCTCTTTGAGGACCCCGATGGTATCCGCATCGAATTCAACCATGTCCCCGGCACCGGTCTCCTCGCCGAGGGGCAGGACATCGGCGGCACCGAGGCGCTGGACTAAAAGCCGTAAACCAGCGTGAAGCGGGTCAGCGTGTCGAGGTTCTCGACCCCGGCGGGCGGGTTGGTGTCGAGCTCGGCCGAATAGGACACGCGCGCCGACAGGGCGCCGGTCAGCTTGGCGTTGAGCGCAGTGAGCGAACTTGTCGTGGTAGTCCGTTCGCCGATGATCGTCGAGGCAACCTGCGACAGGCTGAGCGTAGGCGACAGTTTCCACCCGAGATCGAGCGCGGCAAGCCCCGTGAGCTCACTTTCGGTGTTTCCATAGACGAGGTCGATCTGGCGCCAGGCAGGCCCGGCCTTCAGATTGAGAGTGAGGTCCTTCTTCGCGATGACCTTGTAGCCAAGCCCTCCCGACAGGTTCCAGCGCGCGTGATAGCCCGCGGTCCGGTCACGTTCCCAGCGCCCGAGCCCGTAGGCGAAGGCGTGGTCGCCGATACGGGCTTGCGGCTCATATTCGGTCAGGAATTTCTCGACCGTCGTGCGGCCGTTCGTCCGCTGGTAATCGGCCTGCGCACGCAGACGGTGGCTCCAGTTGATCCCCTTCCGGTTGAGCGCGACGCCAAGGCTCAGCCCAACCGAATCCGTGTTGCCGCTACTGTGCGATGCGCCGATCTGTCCCTCGCCCTTCCAGTTCTCCCAGAATTTCGAGGCCGCGAGTTTCGCGCGCGCCGCCTCGGCGGCCGCCTTCTTCTCGGCAGCGCGCTTCGAACGATAGTCGATCAGCAAGGCATCGATGTCGGCCACCCGGTCAGGGCTGGTCTTTTTTGCCAGCGCGCCAACCGCCTCGACGTCGCCGTCCTTCTTGCTCGCCATCGCCGCCGCAAGCATCTGGCGGATCGGGTCGGGCTCGGGTTTGCCCTGGCCCTGCGCCTTCCAGGCGGCGAGAATCGCGTCGATATCGGTCAGCGAGCGCGGATTCGTCGCCTTCGCGAGCGCAATCACGGTTTCGACGTCCTTGCGCTCGCCGCTCGCGATCGCAGCCTCGATCATCGCGCGTACAGGGTCGGGAAGCGGCAAGGGGCGCGCTTCCATGCTTGCGACAACCATCGGGGCGATCGCCGCGGGAAGCGCGGGATCGGGCACCGCCGACCATGCCGGGCGCACGCCGGCGGCAATCAGGAAAATGGCGGCCGTGAGGCGCGCAGCTTGTCTCATCGAACGGGTCCTTCTCCGGGGGGAAAGAGGGCAGGATTTTCGATCGGAATAAAGGGCTTCGCCTCCCTTTGTCCCTCCATAACCGCAATCCCGCTGGCATTTCCAGCGATAAGACCCCATTTGCAAACCTATGCTGATTGCGATCCTTGCCATTTTCTGCGCCGGCGTGGGCAATTTCGCGATGCATCGCGCCTTTATGGAGAGTGATGACCCGCTGGTGCAGCAGATGGTGCGGCCCCTCGCCGACCGCGTCGGACCTCATGTGACCTATGTCTTCGAATTCTTGCTGCTCGTTGGTGCAATGGCGATCGCGACGCGCAACTGGTTTACCGGGCTGCTGCTCTACGGCCTCTACACCATCTTCAACGCGCTGGCATTCAGCTGGGTCATGCACCGGGGAGATTGAGGCGAGGCCAGCAGCCTGACGGCGTTACACCATTCCGTGATACCACCAGACACCGTCGCGGTCTTCCTTTCGCACCCGTCCTTCGATTTCGAGACGCTTGAGATGAGCGAGCGCTTCACCGGTTGCAAGACCCTGATTATGCTCACCGATCGGGCGGTTGAACAGCAGGGGGAAGCAGTCGACTGCGCGCATTGGCGTGTCGGCGATCGTCTCGGCGAGCCGGTAGAGCCGCATCCGGTGTTCATCGCGCAGCGCGGACAAGCGAACATGAAGCCCCTTGAAGGGCTCGCCGTGCGCAGGGCAGGTGATTACGTCGGGAGGAACGAGGCCGAGCAGCTTGTCGATCGACGCGAGCCATTCGCCCAACGGATCGGCATCGGGTTCGGTAATATTGACCGACACATTCGAGCTGATCCGGGGGAGGACCTGGTCGCCCGACACGAGCACACCCTCGCGCTCGTTCCATAGACAGGCATGTTCAGGACTATGGCCGGAGCCCGTGACGACGCGCCACTGATGCGCGCCCATGTCGATGCGGTCGCCGTCCTTTATTCGCACATAGCTGCGCGGCAGGGGGAAAACCATCATGCCGAACCGGCCCCAGCCCTCGCTCTTCTGCCGCTCGATCGCCGCCTCGTCCCAGCCCGCGGCGCGCGACTGCCGGAGCGCCTCGTCAGGGACGGTTTCGCTCGTGTCGTTCACGATCATCCGGGCGGTGAGCATTTCGCCGCGCGTCATCCACAGCTTCACGCCATGCTTCTTCGCGATCCAGCCGGCAAGTCCGATATGGTCGGGGTGCAGATGGGTGCCGATGACGCGCGTGATCGGCACTCCTTTCAGCGCGCCCGCATAGAGCGCCTTCCAGGCGTCGGAGCACAGCGTAAGGCAGACGCCGGTGTCGACGACCGCAACCCCATCCGCATCGTCAAGAAGCCAGCTGTTGATGTGGCCGAGCGAGCCCGGCATCGGGATGCGCGCCCAGCGGATCCCGTTGGCGATGCGGATCGTCTCGCCCGTCCCGGGGGCAGCCTCGCCCCATGGGTAGGTGAGGCCCGCATGGCTCGTTGCGGTAAAGCTGTCGTCCTGCGTCAGCGAGGCATCCGGCGAACCGCTGGCCGCCGGAATGCCGTCATCCTCGCCGTCGCTCGCCACGCCTCAGGCTTCGTCGCCGGCTTCAGCTTCCTCGGCGGCACGCGCTTCGGCGGCTGCAGTGCGTTCGGCCCGCAGTTCCTCGATGAGCGCTTCGCGGTCGCCTTCGAAGCGGCTGTCCTCGGGCGCCTTGATCCCGGCCTTCTTCGCTGCCTTGGCAACGAGTGCATCGAGCTCACGCTGCGAACAAAGGCCGAGCGTCACGGGGTCCTTGGGAACGATATTGGCGCTGTTCCAATGGCTGCGCTCGCGGATCGCGTTGATCGTATTGCGCGTCGTGCCGATCAGCTTGCCGATCGCGCCATCCGACACCTCGGGATGATTCTTGAGGATCCAGGCGATACCGTCGGGCTTGTCCTGGCGCTTGCTGACCGGCGTATAGCGCGGGCCTCGGGTGCGGCGGATCGTGTCCTGCCCCTGCACGCTCATCTTGAGCTTGTATTCAGGGTCATTCTGACCCTTTTCAATCTCTTCCATGGTCAATTCGTGCGCGCGTACCGGGTCGCGGCCAGTATATTTTGTCGCTGCGGTCTCGTCGGCAATAGCCTGCACTTCGAGAATGTGGATGCCGCAAAATTCGGCGATCTGGGCAAAGGTGAGGCCGGTGTTATCGACCAGCCAGGCGGCGGTCGCGTGCGGCATCAACGGAGTCGGATTGGCGTTGGCCATGGCTGGGTTTCTCCAAGCGGAAATAATAAGGGCCGCCCCTCACGGGGCGGCCGGACATTGACCATCGCTCTATACCGGATTGGCGAAGGGGGCAAGAGGCTGTCCGGGTTCAGTACATATGAGACTGCTGGAGATTTCCGCAGCTGATGGACTGGAGGTACTCGGCGGGGGTTTTCATGTCGAGAGCATCGTGTGGCCTGACGTGGTTGAAGCGGTGTGCGAAGGCATCGACGAATGGCTGTAGTTGATCGATGCGATGGGGCAGGTCGTAGGATTCGTAGAACTCGTATCGCCAGCATCCCTGGTTTCGTTCGACGGCGCCGTTGAGTTGGGGGCTTTTGGGAGGGAGGACGAAGAGCGGGAGGCCGCGGATTTGGCAGGCGGTCTCGAACTCAGCCCTGAACTCGGAGCCGCCGTCGACCTGGATACCGGTGATCGGGAAGGGTGCTTCGGCGATGAGCTTGTCGAGGAGGGCGGTGGCATTGGTGGCGGTGGCGCTGGCGGCGACCTTGCCGAGGGTCCACTTTGCGACGGGATCATAGGCTGTGAAGTGCTTGATCGCCTTGCCGGGTCGGATGTTGATGAACAGCGTGTCGATCTGGACCAGCTGGCCTGGGAGCGATGGCCTGAGGCCTTTGGGCAGGCGACGGGCGTGTCGTTCCTTGTTGTTGTAGCGGAAGCGGCGTCCTCCGGGTTTTCTGCGCAGCAGGGGCACGGGGACGACTGCTCCTCTGGCGACGAGTCTTCGAAGGATGCGCCCGACCGTCGAGACGGAGGTCATGAAGCCTTCGCGGGCGAGCAGCACGGCGATCTTGCGCTTGCCCCACATGGGGTTGTCGAGCCGCAGTTCCTCGACCGCTTCGGCGAGTGCTGGCGACCAGCGCGGCTGGCGCACCCGCAGTGGCCTTCGGCTCAGCGGCTCGGGCCGCTTCTCCCAGCGGTAGAGGGTTGCGCGCGGGACACCCACGGCCCTCGCCGCGGCAGCGGCGCAGAGCCCTTCGCGGATGGCCTGCCGCCAGCGATGAACAATGTCTCGCCTGATCGCCGCTTCGCTATCGGGGGCTTTCGCGCCGATCAGGCGAGACATCAACTGGGCGGTTCTGCTAACGCGGCCTGGCAGGTGAAATACTTGCATCGGGGGTCTCCTTCAGCTGGTGTGTTGCAACCTCAGCTTCGAAGACCCCCGAGTCTTTCTCAAGCCTCGCGTCTCAAATGTGTCTGGACCCGGTCAGAGGCGCGCGAACGCAACCATCCTGCGCTCTGTTGCCCTGCGCTCTGGTGCCCATTTCCCGGTTGGACAGCCTCGCTGCACCGCGCCACAATGGAGGTATCGCGTATCTCCTGCCAAGGAAGACCCATGATCGCTCGCACCCTGCTGCTCAGTGCTGCCCTTGCCCTCGCCCCTGCCCCGGCTGCTGCCGAACCTGCGCCCGCCAAATCCGCAGCACCAGAAGGTGGCTCCGCCTTCGATTGGGAGATTGGGACATGGGCGACGGTCGTGAAGGTGCGGCAGAATCCCTTGTCGGGGGCAGATGCCTACTGGAGCGAATATCGCGGCACCAGCGTTGTGCGTCCGCTGATGGGCGGCCGCGCCAATTTCGTTGATCTTTCCGTATCAGGTGACGCGGGAAAGATCGAAGGCGGCTCGCTACGGCTTTTCAATCGCATGACCGGTCAATGGAGCCTCAACTATGCGAGCGCTGCGGGCGGCGAACTCACCGCCCCCGTCTATGGCGGTTTCGACGCCGCAGGCCGCGGCCTTTTCTATGGGCAGGACAGGGTCGACGGCCGGGTCATCCTCGTCCGGTTCATCGTTACCCGCGTCTCCGCCGACGAGGCGCGCTTCGAACAAGCCTATTCGGCCGACGGCGGGGTGACGTGGGAGGACAATTGGATTGCCGCCGACACGCGGCTGCCGGCGGCCTAGGGCACGACATCCCATGACCACCAGGCTTCTGATCCGCCCGCCAGTGCAAGGCGACTTCGATCGCTGGCTTCCGCTGTGGCAGGGCTATAATGAATTTTACGGCCGCAGCGGGACAACGGCGCTCCCCCCGGATATCACCTCCTCGACCTGGGTGCGTTTTTTCGACCCCGACCAGCCGGTCCATGCGCTCGTCGCGGAGGCCGAAGGCGAACTCGTCGGCCTCGTCCATTATCTCTATCACCGCAGCACGACGTCCATCGCCGACATCTGTTACCTGCAGGACCTGTTTACCGCCGAAGCCGCGCGCGGGCGAGGGATCGCCTCGGCGCTGATCCTGCGCGTGGCCGAAGAAGCGCGCAAGGCGGGCGCGGCGCGCGTCTATTGGCAGACGCACGAGACCAATCACACCGCGCGCCGTCTCTATGATGCCATTGCCGAACGGTCGGGCTTTCTCGTTTATCGCATGACGCTTTGAGCGGCTTTGCGGCGGCACCCTTGGAGACTATGCTCGCATCAAAGCAGCAGGATGCCCGCCGATGCCGATCATGGCCGCCCGTCTTTACAACCAAGGCAAGCTGGTGCGCGACATCGACCCCGATGAGGCAGCTTGCGACCCATGCGCCGAGGGCGACTTTTTCTGGCTCGGCCTCTTTGAGCCCACCGAGACGGAGCTACAGCGAATCGCGGCGCGTTTCGGCCTGCATCCGCTCGCGGTTGAGGATGCGCTGAAGGCCAACCAGCTCCCCAAGGCCGACGTCTACGGCGAACAGCTCTTCGTCATCGCGCGGACCGCCAATCTTGAAGCCGACACCATCCAGCCCGGTGAAACGGCTTTTTTCGTCGGCCGCCATTTCATCATCTCTGTCCGCCACGGCTCGGCACGGGGGCACGCCGAGGTGCGCGCGCGGCTCGAGGCCTCACCCGCCCTGCTGGGCCACGGCCCCGATTATGTTCTCCACGCCGTTCTCGACTTCATCGTCGATGGCTATTTCCCTGTGATCGACGCGATCGAGGACCAGATGCTGATCCTCGAGGACAGCGTGATGGACACACCGCTCGACGCCGCCGAAATCCGGCATCTTTACGCCCAGCGACACGAAATCATCCGTTTCCAGCGCCTTGCCGGATTGATGAAGGATCTCGCCTACAAGCTCGCGACGACACCGCTGCCGTGCATCGATGATGCGGTGCGCCCATTTTTTCGCGACATCTGGGATCATGTTCAACGCGCGGAGTTTCGTCTGACCGGACTACGCGACATAGCCGCGAGCGTGATCGAGACCAACGGGCTGCTCGAACAGCAACGCCAGGGCGTGATCACTCGCCAGCTCGCGGCCTGGGCGGCAATTCTCGCGGTGCCAACGGCGATTGCCGGTATCTACGGCATGAATTTCACGCATATGCCCGAACTCGGCTGGAGCTTCGGCTATCCCCTGGCGCTCGCGGTGATGGGCGGCATCTGCGGGCTTCTCTATTGGCGCTTCAAGAGCATCGGCTGGCTCTAGCCGACCATCCCCGTTGCGCCGCGCAGCGGCAATCCCTAGATTGGCGGCCCGAACGAACCGGAGTGGACCCCGTCATGGACAAGAAACTGACCGCAACGCCCGAACGCCTTGCCGCCAGGAAAGCCCTTGTCCATGTCTTCGATCACCATTGCCCATCTTCGCTGGTCCACCCCTGACGGCCGGACCGTCTTCACCGACCTCAATCTCCAGTTTCAGCGCGAGCGCACCGGCATCGTCGGCCGCAACGGCGTCGGAAAATCGACGCTTCTGCGTCTGATTGCGCAGGAACTCTCCCCCCCGACGGGACGTGTCATCATCGAGGGCAGCACCGCGATGCTGCGCCAGATGGTGCAGGTCCCTGACATGGAAACAATCGTCGACCTCTTCGGCGCGCGCGATGCAATCGCACTCGTGCGGAAGGCCGAAGCGGGCGACGCCACGGTAGACGAAATCGCCGAAACCGACTGGACAGTTGAGCCGCGCATCGAAGAGGCACTCGCCAAGACGCGCCTGCCGCTTCCCCTCGAGACGCCGCTCATTGCGCTGTCGGGAGGCCAGCGGACGCGCGCTGCGCTCGCCGCCATCGTCTTCGCCGCGCCCGATTTCCTCTTGCTCGACGAGCCGACGAACAATCTCGACCGCGAGGGCCGCGAAGCCGTGCGCGACCTGCTCGCGGGATGGCGCGGCGGCGCGCTTGTTGTCAGCCACGACCGCGAACTGCTCGAGGAAATGGATGCGATCGTCGAACTGACCGCGCTCGGGGCGACGCGCACGAGCGGTGGCTGGAGCGCCTATCGAGCTCATAAGGAGGCCGAACAGGCTGCCGCCGAAGCCAGGCTCGCGAATGCGGAAAAGAATGTTGATGAGGTTCGGCGCCGGGTGCAGGCGGCAAGCGAGAAACAGGACAAGCGCGATGCGGGCGGACGCCGCAAGGCGGCGCGCGGCGATATGCCGAACATCCTCCTTGGTGCCCGCAAGCGCCGCGCAGAAGAAAGTCGCGCCGCCGGAAGCCGTCTCGCCGACCGACAGCGCGAAGCCGCCGAGACACAGCTCGCCGAGGCGCGGCGCCGCGTCGAGACGGCGGATCCGCTCGCGGTGGCACTTGCGTCAAGCGGTCTGCCCCCGTCGCGCACGGTGCTCAAGCTCGACCGAGTTACCGCAGGCTATCTTCCGGGCAAACCCGTCGTGCGCGATCTCTCGCTCATGATCACCGGTCCCGAGCGGATCGCCATTGCCGGTCCCAATGGATCAGGCAAGTCGACCGTGCTCGCCCTCATCGCGGGATCGCTGAAACCGTGGCAGGGCAGCGTGCGAGCGCCGGTCCCCTTCGCCTTCTTTGACCAGCGCGTATCGCTCCTCGATCCCGCTCGATCGATCGCGGACAATTTTGTGCGTCTCAATCCCGGGACAACGAACAACCAATGTCGCGCCGCGCTCGCACGCTTCGGCTTTCGTTCGCTTGCAGCCGACCGTGCCGCGGGGACCCTGAGCGGCGGTCAGATGCTGCGCGCGGGCCTCGCCTGCACGCTCGGCGCGCCGACGCCTCCGCAACTGCTGATCCTCGATGAGCCCACCAATCATCTCGACCTCGACTCGCTCGGTGCGGTCGAGGCTGGGCTTGCCGCCTATGACGGGGCGCTGCTCGTCGTCAGCCATGACACGGTCTTTCTGGAGGCGATCGGCATTACCCGGACGGTCGAGCTAGGCCCGTGAAGTGCGCAAGGACAGCGCCGCTTGCGCGCTCCCGTGCATCGGCTAAAGACACCCGATGGATCAGATCGTCATTCGCGGCGGCCAGCGACTCAAGGGCCGTATCCCTATTTCCGGCGCCAAGAATGCAGCGCTCACGCTGCTCCCCTGCGCACTGCTCACCGACGAGCCCCTGACTCTTCGCAACCTGCCGAGGCTCGCCGACGTCGACGGCTTTGGTCATCTTCTCAACCAGCTCGGTTGCTCGACGACAATAGAAGGATCGCGGCCCGAGGATTTCGGGCGGGTCATGACGGCCCGAACGACGACACTGACATCGACCGTCGCTCCCTATGATATCGTGCGCAAGATGCGCGCCTCGATCCTCGTCCTCGGCCCGCTGCTCGCACGCGCAGGCGAGGCGACGGTCAGCCTTCCGGGCGGCTGCGCGATCGGGAACCGGCCAATCGATCTCCACCTCAAAGCCCTTGAAGCCTTCGGCGCCGAGATTGAACTTGCCTCGGGCTATGTAAGAGCAAGCGCACCGAGCGGCGGCCGGCTGCCTGGGGGCAAATATACCTTTCCGGTGGTCTCGGTCGGCGCGACCGAGAATGCGCTGATGGCCGCGGTGCTCGCCAAGGGAAGTTGCGTGCTTGAGAATGCGGCCCGTGAACCCGAGATTGTCGACCTTTGCAACTGCCTCGTCGCCATGGGCGCCATGATCGACGGCATCGGCACCGAGACGCTGACGATCGAAGGCGTCGACCGGCTGCACGGCGCGACCTATCGCGTGATGGCCGACCGGATCGAAGCGGGAAGCTACGCCTGCGCTGCGGTGATCACCGAGGGCGATGTGGAACTGGTCGGTGCGAAGGCGGCCGAGATGGAAGCGACGCTTGCCGCATTGCGCGAGGCGGGCGCCACGGTGGAGGAAACCAAGGCGGGCATCCGCGTTGCCATGACAGGCCGCGCCTACCCCGTCACGCTTTCGACCGCCCCCTACCCCGGCTTCCCGACCGACATGCAGGCGCAGTTCATGGCGATGGCGACGCTCGGCACTGGCGCGTCGCTCTTTACCGAGACGATTTTCGAGAACCGCTACATGCACGTTCCCGAACTTGCCCGCATGGGCTGCGACATTCAGGTCAAGGGTCGGACCGCGGTCGTCCGCGGGGTAGAACGGCTGATCGGTGCGCCGGTCATGGCGACCGACCTGCGCGCCTCGATGAGCTTGATCATCGCAGGCCTCGCCGCCGAAGGTCAGACCGAGGTCAACCGCGTCTATCACCTTGATCGCGGCTATGAACGGCTGGAAGAGAAGCTGCAGGCGGTCGGTGCCGATATTGAACGAATCAGCGCGGGCTAATCAGCGGCCTCATCTTCGCAGGGAAGCGACACCATATTGCCGCTGACCGAAGGCCGCGCCGGCCGCTTCGCGACCGCGATCACCAATCCGACCAACGCCACAGCACCGCCTGCGATCGACAACAACGACCAATGGTAGCCTTCGAACAGGGTCGAGAAACCCATCGCTATGATCGGGATCAGCACGCTTGACCAGGCCGCCTGTCCGGGCCCCACCGCGCGGATGATGCCGAAATAGAGCGGGAAGGTTACCGCACTCGCGATGACACCGAGATAGAATATGCCGCCGAGGTAGACAAAGCGCATGTCCACCACGGGCGGTCCGGTCGTGATCCAGGCAAAGGCCCCGTCGGCGAGGGCACCGAACAGCATCGCCCAGGCGATCATCACCGTCATCGATTGCGCGCGTGCGAAGGCGGTCCCCTGCATAACATTGGCGATCGAGGCACTGAGTACGCCCGAGAGGGTCAAGACGATTCCGAGGATCACCGCCGCTGCGCCGAGCGCTGCGACCTGATATTCGTGGATGATCATCATGGCGACCCCGCTGATCGCGATTCCGGCGCCGAGCAGGAATCGCCCCTCCAGCGGCGTCTTCAACAAGGCCCGGCCCAGCAGCGTGTTGGGCACGATCAGCAACGCGAAGAGCACCGCAACGAGGCCCGAGGTGATATGCTGTTCGGCGCGGTACACGAAATTGAAGTTGAAGGTGAACTGCGCCACGCCGAGCAGCGCGGCGAAGGCCAGCGCGCGAGCGTCGATCCAGATTCGTTCGCGGCGCAGCGCGGCAAAGGCGAACATCACCAGCGCCGCCACGGTAAAACGATACGTTACCGACCAGCTCGGCGGGACAACCCCGAGCTGCCCCTTGATCACAATCCACGTCGAACCCCACACCAGGGTCACCAAAGCGAAGGGGATGAGCACGCGCGGCGTGAGAAGCGTCGGCTGCATCCCGCTCATAGGGTAGCGATCGCAGTGGCAAGCGGTGCGACCGCGTCGGCGTCCTGGTCCCAGCTGACGACCAGGCGCGCCGCGTCTTTGCCCCAGTCATAAAAATCATAGCCCGCGGCCCGCAAACGCGTCGCTTCCTCTGCGGCCAGGCGGACAAACAACTCATTTGCCTCGACCGGGTGGATCAGCCGCTTGTCACAGGCCGCGGCCAGCGCTACCGCGCCGGCATTCGCCGCACGCGCATTATCCAGCCACAGGTCGTTTCGCAGCATCGCGTGAATCTGCGCCGCGACGAAGCGCCCCTTGCTGAGCAGATGCCCGCCGCGCTTCTTGAGTTCGCGCACCCCTGCACCGCCGCATCCGCCAAAGAAAACGAGCGCCTCAGCCATCATTGCGCCATTTTTCGTAAAGCCGAACGACAAGGCATCAACGCCCGCGCGCCACGTCACATCCGCAGGGGCGCAGTCGAGAAAGGCAATGGCATTGGCAAAGCGCGCGCCATCCATGTGCAGCCTCAATCCCGCGGCGCGCGCAACCTCGCCGATCGCAGCGATCTCGTCCGGACGCCACGCGAGACCATATTCGGTTGCATTGGTGATGCTGATTGCCGC
This sequence comes from Sphingopyxis sp. 113P3, assembly GCF_001278035.1. Classification (NCBI taxonomy): domain Bacteria; kingdom Pseudomonadati; phylum Pseudomonadota; class Alphaproteobacteria; order Sphingomonadales; family Sphingopyxidaceae; genus Sphingopyxis; species Sphingopyxis sp. 113P3. The sequence continues at coordinate 521,374 of NZ_CP009452.1, read as the reverse complement.
GGGCTGAACCTGATGGACATCGTTGCGTATGGCGGCAAGCCGCTCTCGGAGCGCTTCAACGTCGATCTTGGCGCCGCTTCCGGGAAGCGGCATCAACTTTGCACCGCCCGAATAAAAGGTTGGCGCCCCACATTCATCGACCTCGATATGCGCCTCTTCATGGCAGAAAATGCCCTGCCATGGCCGCACAAAATGGGCGAGGATGATGCTGTTGGCCGCTGTCCCCGACGCCATCCAGACCACTTCGCAGCGGGTTTCGAAGAGCTGAGAAAATGCGTCGTCGAGCGATTGGCTGAGCGCGTCGCCGTCATAGGCGGTATCGACGTGGTTGGCAGCGGCTATAGCCTCCATCACCGCAGGATGCACGGCTGCAGCATTGTCGGAGAAGAAGCGCGTCGCAGTCATCCGCGCGCCTTAGCGCAGGTCGCGCCGCCGTTGCCAGCCAATCTTCACGGGCGAGCTGCCTCAACCGAGGTCTGCATCGCCTCCCGACGCGCGCCGGTAAATCCGCCCGCCGAGCGTACGCGATCGGCGGACGAGATAATGACCCGGGAGAATTACGCGCGTGCGCACACCATGACGGCTGAGCATGGTGCCGATGCGGGGAAACAGGATGGAGCAGGGCTGCCATTCATAAGTGGCAGAATCTCCCGAAGCTTGGACCGACATAGGAACCTCACAGCAAGATTGCAGCTAGTCCCCCCCCACGAGAATCAGTGTTTCCAGATTGGCTGTTTCGAACGTCTGGAGTGAGCCAAAGCTATCATTTTGGCTGCATTTTTGAACACGCCGATAGTGCAGACCGGCCTCACTTTGGCACGATCTGGCGATAAATTTGCAGTGAACGCGACGCGCTCCGGCCGCGCATCCGACGAATCGAACGCGCCCGAGGCGCAGCAGGTTCCGCAAACCTCCTAGCGGTCGCGCTTCGCCAGCAGTTTCAGACGCAGTGCATTGAGCTTGATGAAGCCCGCCGCATCCTTCTGGTCATAAGCGCCAGCGTCGTCCTCGAAGGTCACATGTCGTTCGCTGTAGAGGCTATGCGGCGACTTGCGACCGACCACGCTCGCGCTGCCCTTGTAGAGCTTCACGCGCACCGTGCCGGAAACCTTCGCCTGGCTATGGTCGATTGCCGCCTGCAGCATCTCGCGCTCGGGCGCGAACCAGAAACCATTGTAGATGAGCTCGGCATATTTCGGCATCAGCTCGTCCTTGAGATGCGCCGCGCCGCGGTCGAGCGTGATGCTTTCGATCCCGCGGTGCGCCCGCGCATAGATTTCGCCGCCCGGCGTTTCGTACATGCCGCGCGACTTCATGCCCACGAAGCGGTTTTCGACGAGGTCGAGACGGCCGATGCCATGCTTGCGACCGAGATCGTTGAGTGCAGCAAGCAGGGCTGCAGGCGACATCGCCTGGCCGTTCAGAGCGACGCCGTCACCCTTTTCGAAATCGACCGTGATATATTCGGGGGCGTCGGGGGCATCCTCGGGGTTCACCGTCCGGGAATAGACATAATCGGGCGTCTCTTCCCACGGATCCTCAAGCACCTTGCCTTCGGAGGATGTGTGGAGAAGGTTGGCGTCGGTCGAGAAGGGACTTTCGCCGCGCTTGTCCTTCGGAACCGGAATCTGGTTCTTTTCGGCAAAATCGATCAGCGCGGTGCGGCTGGTCAGCTCCCATTCGCGCCACGGCGCGATAACCTTGATGTCGGGGTTCAGCGCATAGCAGGAGAGCTCGAAGCGCACCTGGTCGTTCCCCTTGCCCGTCGCGCCGTGCGCGACCGCGTCAGCGCCCGTTTCTTTCGCAATCTCAACCAGTCGCTTCGAAATCAGCGGGCGGGCAATGGATGTGCCGAGCAGATAATCGCCCTCATAACGGGCATTCGCGCGCATCATCGGGAAGACGAAATCGCGCACGAATTCCTCGCGCAGGTCGTCGATGAAAATATGCTCGGGCCTGATGCCCATCAGCTCGGCCTTGGCGCGTGCGGGCTCGAGCTCCTCGCCCTGACCGAGGTCCGCTGTGAAGGTCACCACCTCACAGCCATAGGTCACCTGCAGCCATTTCAGGATGACGCTGGTGTCGAGCCCCCCCGAATAGGCGAGGACGACGCGCTTGATGGACTCGGACATGGCTAAACCTTTTGGCGGAAAATGACGCGGGCGCGGCTAGCAGGTGAGCCCGCCCGGCGCAACGGCCTGATGGCGCCTTAAGCTTCCGGCCGGTTGCCCTGTCTCAGTCCTGCGGGGGATAATGCAGGGCGAACCACGCTTCCAGTCGAGCGCAGGCCTCCTCGGCCAATTCGGTGCTCACGGCATAGCTGAAGCGGATGAAGCGCGAACCGCGTTCGGGATCGAAATCGAGCCCCGGCGCGGTGGCGACGCCGGTCTCGTCAAGCAGGCGCTTGCACAGCGACATGCTGTCGTCGGTCAGATGCGCGATCGAGGCATAGATGTAGAAGGCGCCGTCCGACGGGGCAATGTCGGTGATGCCGACGCGGGCGAGGCATTCGATCAGCCGTTCTCGGTTGCGGCGATAGCTGGCAACGCGCGCATCAAGCTCTTCCTCGCAATCGAAAGCCGCGAGCGCAGCCTGCTGACTGAGCGCGGGAGGTGAGAGGAAAAGATTGCCCATCCGCGCCCGTGCCTCGGCAACGAGGCCACCCGGGCAAACGATCCAGCCGAGGCGCCAGCCGGGCATGCCGTAATATTTCGAGAAGCTGTTGATGACAAAGGCATCGGGGTCATATTGCAGCATGCTGTGCGTGTCGGCGCCATAGCTTAGCCGGTGATAGATTTCGTCCGAGATGATGCGCACTCCGCGCGAGCGACAGGCATCGGCGAGCTCCGCGAGCGCGGCAGGCGGGATGATCGTACCGGTAGGGTTTGCAGGGCTGGCGACGATCAGCCCCTCGGGCGCGGGATCAGCGTCCCGAATATGGCGCGCCTGGATCTGAAAGCGGTCGCGCGCGCCGCATTCGATCTCGACGGGGACCATCCCGAGCGCGCGCAGCGAATTGCGATAGGCGACATAGCCGGGCCGCGCCGTCATGACGCGGCTCCCCGCCGCGAACCCGGTCAAGAGCGCAAGGACGAGCGCCGGCGACGCGCCGCAGGTCAGCAAGATCCGCTGCGGGTCGAGATCGAGCCCATAATGATCGCCATAGTGCCGTGCGATACGCTGGCGCAGCGGAACGCTCTCCCAATAGCCCATGTCGGGCTCGTCCAGCGCCGCTTTCGCCGCCGCGACGGCCCCGGCCGGTGCCCCGTCGGAGGGCTGGCCGAACTCCATATGAATCACGGAGCGCCCTTCGGCACGTAATTGTCGCGCAAGATGGCTGATCTCGATGGCCCGGAAGGGCGCGATGCCCTGCGACAAGGGTGAATGGGTCATGGTGCGATCCCAGCGTAGAGACAAATGGGCAGACGCCCCGGGGCACGCTCTAGGACGGCGAGACGAGCGAGGCGAGCGAAGTTTCTTCGCCGGCCATCATCCCCCATAACCCAGTTCTGCTGCTGCTATATAGTCGCGGGTCAGCGGCAGCGCATGGCGGCTGCGCGCGAATTGGATCTGGTAGTTGCCCATTCCGCCGCTTTCGAACGCGGAGGTCGCCCCCGCAAGATAGAAGGTCCACATGCGGAAAAACCGCTCGCCCATCATCCCGACGATCTCTTCCTCATGAGCAAGGGTGCGGGCGTACCACTCGCGCAAGGTCAGCGCATAATGAAGGCGCAGCGTTTCAACATCGGTGACGATCAGCCGACTCTTTTCGCTCGCGGCGAGCGTCTCGCTTAGCGCGGGGATGTAGCCGCCCGGAAAAATATACTTGCGGGTGAAGGCGTCGGTTGCCCCCGGCTTGCCGAAGCGACCGATGGTGTGGAGCAGCATGACTCCGTTCGCGGTCATCAGATTGGCGGCGGCACGAAAGAAGGTTTCGAAGTTGCGGGCGCCTACATGCTCGAACATGCCCACCGACACGATGCGGTCGAAACGCCCGGCGTCGCGTGCCGCAAGGTCGCGATAGTCGATCAGTTCGAAGGAGACCCGATCGGCGACCCCGGCCGCGGCGGCACGCTCCTTTGCCAGCGTCAGCTGTTCTTCCGACAGCGTAATGCCAAGCACCTCGACCTCGGCGAGCTTCGCCAGGGTGATCGCCATGCCGCCCCAGCCGCAGCCGATGTCGAGAATGCGCTGCCCGGGCGCGAGCGCGAGCTTTGCCGCAATATGCGCCTTTTTGGCGTCCTGTGCCTCCTCCAGCGTCATGCCGGCGCGCGCCCAATAGGCGCAGCTATACTGCATGTCGCTATCGAGGAAGAGGCGATAAAGATCGTTGCCGATGTCGTAGTGGTGCGCGACATTGGCACGCGAGCGGCTTCGCCGGTTGATCGAATTGATCCGCGTTTTCAACCAGTCGACGGCCTCGCCCACCGCGGTCTTGTCCTTGAGCTTTGCGCCGCGATCCCACGGCGTGTTCGCCCGGATGAGGGTGATCAGCTCCATGATGTCACCGCGCTCGATCCGCATCTCACCATCCATGAAGGCCTCGGCAGCGCCAAGCCGCGGGTCGAGGATGATCCGGCGCATGCCCTTGCGACTGGTGAAGCGGATCGTCACATCGGGATAGCCCGGCGCGGCGGTTCCAAAATATTCCTCACCGCCGTCCGGGTCTATGACGGTAAGCCGGCCCTGGCGCACGATGCGCGAGAGAAAGGGTCGGAGAATGGACATCGGGAGCGGCCTCCTTCTTCTTGTTCAGATCCCCGCATACCATTCATAGTCCACGCGATCTTCCCAGTAACCCCCTTTTCCTGCCCCGATATTCTCAAGGCTTGCAACCGCTTCGATCGCGCGCAGATATTTGGCGTGCTTGTAACCCAATTGGCGCTCGATGCGGAGGCGCAGCGGCGCGCCATTGGCGATCGGCAGCAGCTGCCGGTTGAGGGCCCAGGCGAGAATCGTCTGGGGATGCAGGGCGTCGACGAGGTCGCAGCTTTCGTAATATTCAGCCGCGCCGATGCGGTCGGCGCAGCGAAAGACGATATAGCGCGCGCTGTCCTTCAGCCCTGCCGCGGCAAGAACCCGGCCCAGTTGAACGCCTGTCCATTCGCCCACCGCGCTCCAGCCTTCGACGCAGTCGTGACGGGTGATCTGGGTGCGCTGCGGCATGGCGCGAATATCTGCCATCGACAGCGCGAGCGGCCGCGCGACGAGTCCTCGCACCGCAACGCGCCAGTCAGCGAAGCCGCGCGCGGCGTGCGCAGCATAGGCATCGCCTTCGGGCAGCCGCGTGCCGTTTGAGCGAAAGACAGGCGAGAGATCGGCGCGGGTGAATTCGCGCGCGAGTGCGTCGCGGTCGGTCAGCGCCCGCTGGCTCGCGCGGTGCATTTTCTCTCCCATCGACAATATCTTGCGCACGGCGGGCGCGTCATTGATCGCATCGCAGCCTGACAAGAGCGGCAGCGCGCCCGCAGCTGCGACGAGACCGCCCGCGCGCGCGATCAGCTGCCGCCGCGGCAGAATGAGGTCATTCATGCCCTTCCCCTTTGGCAGGCGGCAGACGGAACCAGCCGGTGACGATCGAGCGCAATTCATTTGCGGGTCCAGCGAGCAGCACCATCGCGACATGGACGAGGAAGAAGAGCAGGAGGAACGTGGCGGCGATGAAATGGATCGAGCGCGCCGACTGGCGTCCGCCGAACAGGTCGATCAGCCAGGGGGCGGTCGCGTTGAACCCGGGCGACATGGCGAGGCCGGTGAAGATCATCAGCGGCAGCAGCAGGAAGATAACCCCGATATAGCTGAGTTTCTGGAGGATATTATAGCGTAGCGCCGCCTCGCCGGTGGGCAGGCGCAGCTGCGCATGAGCCTTAAGGTCCTGCCAGATGGCGCCCGGCGCCCACTCGCCGCGCCGGACGCGAAGATCCTTTGCCAGATGGCCGCCGAACAGGGTCCAAACCATATAGAGACTGAGCGCGAGCGCGAACACCCAGGCAAAGCTCAGGTGCCAGCGCCGCCCATCCGCCAGGCTGTAGCGGGTGGGAATCGTCGCCCAGCCTGGGAAAGCCCAGCGCTGCGTCGCCCCATCACCGTCCGCCCAGTGGCCGAGCACGCCTGTTGTGTCGACCTTCCACGACCCGACGCGCAGATAACCCGTTGCACGCGTCGACCCGATCTCGAGCCAGGCATGGTCGTGGTTTGCGCCATATTGGCCCCAGTAGAGCCGCGGATGGGCGTTGAAGATCATCAGCCCGCTCATCAGGAGGACGAGCAGCGTCGCGGCATTCAGCCAATGCCAAAGCCGCACCGGAAGCCGGTGGCGATAGACGCGCACCGGCCCGGCGGCCCGAGGCGAAGCGTCAAGGGTGTCGGCGGCGCCCATGCTCCCGGTTCGCTCCCCCGCGTTCAGCGGTTACGCGGCGTGCTCCGCTGCATATTCCTCCCGATACTGCTTGCGCAGGGCTACCTTGTCGATCTTTTCCGTGCCAAGTTTGGGCAGCGCCTCAGCGCTCAGCCAGATCTTGCTCGGCACCTTGTACGGCGCGAGCCGCTCCGCGAGGAATTCGGCCAGCATCGCAGCGTCGGCCTTGCTGCCCGGCGCCATCCACACAACGGCGCCAACGACTTCGCCAAGTCGCTCGTCGGGCAGGCCAAAAACGGCACATTCCTTCGCATCAGGGTGCTCGTAGATCGCCGCCTCGACCTCCTGGCAGCTGATATTCTCGCCGCCGCGGATAATGATGTCCTTCTTCCTGTCGACGATGAAGAGATATCCATCCTCATCGAGGTAACCAAGGTCCCCGGTCCGGAAATAGCCATTGTCGAAAAAAGCGGCCTTTGTCGCTTCCGGGTTGTTCCAATATCCTTCGAAATTGGCGATCGAGCGGATGCATACCTCGCCGACCTGGCCTTGGGGCAGCGCACGGCCGTTATCGTCGAGGATCGCCAGATCGACGAGTGGCTTCGACGCCGGACCCGTCGAGAGCGGCTTGGCGAGGTAATTTTCGTTGATGATCCCGCACCCGACCGCATTGGTTTCGGTAAGGCCGTAGCCAAGCAGTGGCTTGCCCTCGCCCATTTCGGTGGCGAGGCGCTTCACATGCTCGGGTGGCCGCGGCGCGCCGCCCCCCGCATAGCTCTTGCATGTCGAGAGATCATATTTCGCGCGATGCGGATGAACGAGGATTTCATAGCTCATCAGCGGCACGCCGACGAAGTAGTTGACCTTTTCATCCTGGATCAGCCGCATCGCTTCTTCAGCGTTCCATTTGGGCATCAGCACCAATTTTCGCCCGAGCGCAAAGCTCTGCAAGAACACGGGAATTTCGGCTGTAACATGGAATAGCGGTGTGCAGATCAGCGTTGCGGGCTGGAGGTCGGTCATCTGTCCGTCCTCGGTCAGCAGATGAACGATGCTCGCGGTCTGGGCGATATAGTTGAACGTTCCCTGCACAACCGCCTGATGGCGTGAATAGGCTCCCTTCGACTGGCCCGTCGAGCCCGAGGTGAAGAGGATGGTCGCCAGATCATCGGGACCAAGCTGCGGCAGCGCGGTCGCGTCGCTGCCGCCTGCCGCGGTGATCGGCGCGATCGCCTCCTCGATCGGGCGCGTGATGTCGAGGGTGACAACCTTGGCGCTGTGCTGGGCGCAGGCGAGCCGTTCGGCGCGCTGCGGATCGGCGATGACGAGCCTTGTCCCGCTGTCCTCAATCCCAGCGGCGAGCTCCGCGCCCTGCCACCAGCCGTTGAGCAAGGTCGCACAGCCTCCGGCCATCAGCGCACCCAGATAGGCAACGCACCAAGCATTGGCATTGCGCATCGCGATGCCAATGCGGTCGCCGCGCTTCACCCCATAGCCTTCGACCAGCCCCGCCGCGACCTTGCGGGCCGCGGCATGGAATTCGGCAAAACTCAGGCGCTCATTGCCCTCTACCAGAAAGGTCGCATCGCCATGCTGCGCACAAAAATAGGCGGCATAATCGACGATATTGGACGGTGCATTGGTGATGAAAGGCAGTTCGCGGCCGCCCCGCTCGATCGTCCCGACCTGGATTGGCCCCCCAGGACCGGTGATCAGCTTGTACGCGGCGTCCAGGCGCAAATCGAGCGCGGATGGCATCGGATATCTCTCCTCTTGGTCTCGCAGCGCTTACCCCCTATGGGGTAGGCCTCTCCTGGGGAAGGGCCGAGACTATATGACAATTTCTGCGCTCCTAACGGAAGCAACGCAATATCTCAATTTTCACGACTTGATGGGCGAAAACAGCGAAATCGCCTTCAGCGTCTTCGGCCTGCCCATCCGCTGGTACGCGCTCGCCTACCTCGCCGGTGTTTTTGTCGGCTACTGGTATCTTCTGCGGCTGATTGCACAACCCGGTGCGCCGATGGCGCGCCGCCACGCTGACGACATGATCTTTTATGCCATGCTCGGCATCATCCTCGGCGGGCGGCTGGGATATGTAATGTTCTACAACCTCGCCCACTATCTCCAAGCTCCCGTCGAGATACTGAAACTATGGGACGGGGGCATGTCGCTCCATGGCGGTGTCGCGGGCGTGCTGATCGCGATCTGGTATGTAACGCGCAAGGAAAAGCTCAGCTTTCTGCGCTTTTGCGACTATATCGCCTGCGTTGTTCCCTTCGGCCTCTTCTTCGGCCGCCTTGCCAATTTCGTGAACGGCGAGCTGTGGGGGCGGCCGACCACCGTGCCTTGGGCGATCATCTTTCCCGATAGCGGGACGATCGATCCGCGCCACCCGAGCCAGCTCTACGAGGCGGGCCTTGAAGGCATCATGATGTTCGCGGTCCTTGCCTACTTATTCTGGTGCACGAAGGCGCGTTACAAACCCGGTTTCCTGTTCGGCATGGCGGCGATCATTTACGGCGTCTGCCGCTTCGGTCTCGAATTCGTCCGCGAACCCGACGTCCAGCTCGGCACGCTGCCGTGGGGACTGACGATGGGGCAGACCTTGACGGTGCCGATGCTCGTTGCGGGCGTCTGGCTGGTCGCAACCGCAAAGGGACGTCGCCAGCGCGTGGAGCCGATCGCGGGGACCGACAGCGTTGCCTGACGGCCCACCAACGCCTGCTCATCTCATGCTTCAGATCGCCAGTACGCGCGCAATGACGGTCGCTGACTATATGGCGGCAGCCAACGCGCATTATTACGCGACGCGCGATCCGCTCGGCGCCGCGGGGGACTTCACCACGGCGCCGGAGATCAGCCAGATGTTCGGCGAGATGGTGGGGATCTGGATCGCGGACCTGTGGCTGCGCGCGGGCCGGCCGGCGTTTTGCTACGTCGAGCTTGGTCCCGGCCGCGGGACGCTCGCCAGCGATGCGTTACGCGCGATGGCGCGCTTCGGCGCCGTGCCGCAGGGCGTCCATCTGGTCGAGACGAGCCCGGCGCTGCGCGCAGCGCAGGCCGCACGGCTGCCTGCGGCCGTGCATCATGGCGACATCACCAGCCCACCAGACGATGTCGCCTCGATCATCGTTGCCAACGAATTCTTCGACGCGCTGCCGATCCACCAGTTCGTGCGCACCGGCGAGGGCTGGCGCGAGCGCGTGGTCGTGCGCGATCACGGCGCGCTCATGCCCAGAGCGGGCAGCGTCCCGGCCGACGAAGCAGTACCCGAGGCGCTCCGCCATCTTGGCGAAGACACGATCGTCGAGACTGCGCCCGCTGCGGCCGCGATCATGCAGAGCTGCGCCTTTCGCCTCGCACGCCGTGGCGGCGCGATGCTGGTCATCGACTATGGTTATAGTGGCCCTGCCGCGGGCGACACGCTGCAGGCGGTCAAGAATCACCGCTTCGCGAACCCCTTCGCGCAGCCGGGCGAGGTCGACCTGACGGCGCATGTGGATTTCTCGGCGCTTGCCTTTGCGGCGCTCGGGGGGGGAGCGCTGGTGGCCGGGCCAGTGAGTCAGGGCGAATGGCTCAGGCGGCTCGGCATCGACGCACGGATGAAGGCGCTCGCTGCGGCTGCGCCGGACCGCGCCGATGAACTCGCCGGTCAGCGCGACCGGCTGGTTGAGCCTGATGCGATGGGCGAACTCTTTCGCGCAATGGCGATCCATGCACCCACCTGGCCGGTGCCCGAGGGTTTTGCGCACCCGGGAGGACCTTCATGATTGCTATCGTTCGCGCTGAGGCCAGCGATGCCGACGCTCTTTCCACCTTTGCCGAGAGCTCGTTCCGACACACCTTCGGCCACATCTATGCCCCCGACGACCTCGCCACATTCCTCGCGGACTGGAACCCGCCCAACCGCATCCGCGCACAGCTTGCCGATCCCGACTGGGCGATCGCGCTGGCGCGCGGCAAGGACGGCGCCATTACCGGTTTCATCAAGCTCGGGCCGATCGATTTCGATCTGCCCGAACACCAACCGGCGGCGGGCGCGATCGAACTTCATCAGCTCTACGTCAGCGAGGATGCGAAAGGCACCGGGCTCGCCCCCGCGCTGATCGAATGGGGCATCGCCTGGGCGCGCGAGCGCGCGGCTGTTCTCTACCTTTCGGTTTTCTCGGAAAACGCCCGCGCGCAGGCTTTCTACCGCCGCTACGGTTTCGTCGATGTCGGCCGCAATGCCTTTCGCGTGGGCAATCATGTCGACGAAGATCGAATCTGGAAACTCGATCTGTGACGGTCCCTTTTACCACCGCTGCCGCGCTCGGCGGGCTGCCTCACGGTTTTTTCGGGCGGCAGGGCGGCGTGTCCACGGGCGATCTTGCGTCGCTCAACTGCGGCATCGGTTCGGGCGACGACCCCGCGCTGATTGCCGAAAACCGCCGTCGGGCCGCCACGGCTATCCTGCCCGGCGCAGCGCTTGCGGGGGTGTATCAGGTGCACGGCCGGCGCTGCATTATCGTCGATGAGACCACCGATCTTGCCGCGCGGCCCAAGGCTGACGCACTTGCGACCCGCACGCCCGGAATCCTGCTCGCCATTCTCACCGCTGACTGCGTTCCGATACTCTTCGCCGACCGGGAAGCCGGGGTGGTCGGTGCCGCCCATGCCGGGTGGAAGGGCGCCATCGCCGGCGTCGCCGAGGCGACGCTCGAGGCGATGGAGGAACTTGGCGCCCGCCGCGCACGCATCACCGCCGCCATCGGGCCCTGCATCGGCCGCGCCTCTTACGAGGTCGACGCAGACTTCGTGAGCCGCTTCCTTGCGGACGATCCGGCGAACGAACGATTCTTCGCCGCCGGCCGGCCTGGCCACGCGATGTTTGACATCGCAGCCTATGTCGCGGCGCGTCTCGCCGCAGCGCATGTCCCCACGGTCGCAATTGGCGGGCAGGATACGTGCGCACAGGAAGCCGATTATTTCAGCTACCGCCGCGCGTGCCTGCGCGGTGAAAAGGGCTACGGCCGGCAATTATCCGTGATCGGCATCCGCTGACCGCAACGAAGAGGGGGAGCGCAATGAAGGCCCTTGCGATACCGCGCAAACGGCTCGTCTCGATCATTGGCGGCTCGGCGGGCAATCTCGTCGAATGGTACGACTGGTTCGCCTATGCCGCATTCGCCATCTATTTCGCGCCCGTCTTCTTCCCCAAGGCCGATCCGACCGCGCAATTGCTCAGTACCGCCACGATCTTTGCCGTCGGTTTCGTCATGCGGCCGATCGGCGCGTGGGTGATGGGACGCTTTGCGGACGCGCGCGGGCGCAAGGCAGGCCTGACGCTGTCGGTGGCCCTGATGTTCGGCGGCTCGCTGTTGATTGCACTTGCGCCCACCTATGCCGAGGCGGGGCTCGCAGGACCCGCGGTTCTGGTCACCGCGCGCATCCTGCAGGGCCTGTCGCTAGGCGGCGAATATGGGGCGAGCGCGACTTATCTTTCCGAAATGGCGCCGCGCGAACACCGCGGCTTCTGGGCCAGCTTCCAGTATCTGACGCTGATCGGGGGCCAGCTCTCGGCGATCTTCGTTGCCATCATTCTCCAAGCCTTTCTGACGGAGGCCCAGTTGACCGCCTGGGGGTGGCGCATCCCCTTCGTGATCGGCGCGCTGCTGGCGCTCGGCGTTTATGTCCTGCGCCGAAATCTCGCCGAGACGCCGTCCTTCGAGAACCAGGCGGCCGACCGTCCTGCCTCGACCGCACGGCGGCTTTGGCGCGAACACCGCCGCGAAGCCATTCTTGTGGGCCTCTTGTCTGCCGGCGGCGGGATCGGTGCCTATACCTACATCACCTATATGCAGAAATTCCTGTTCAACAGCGTCGGCTTCGACAAGGAAACCGCGACCTGGATCATAGCAGCGGCGCTGCTCTGGTTCGCCGCGATGCAGCCTGTCTTCGGCGCACTCGCCGACCGTTTCGGGCGGCGGCCGATGCTGCTGCTTTTCGGCATCGGGGGGGCGGTCGTTGCCGTGCCGACCTTCTTCACACTCGAGCGCATCACCTCGCCAATCGCGGCGACGCTGGTCATCCTTGTCCCCCTCACCTTGCAGAGCGGCTACACGGCAAATAATGCGCTGGTGAAGGCCGAGCTTTTTCCCGCCCACATCCGCGGGCTTGGCGTCGCACTGCCCTACGCGATCGGCAACGCGATCTTCGGCGGCACGGTCGAAATGGTCGCGCTCTGGCTCAAGGGTCAGGGCGTTGAATGGCTCTTCTATTTCTACGTCGCGCTGATCATCGGGCTCGCCGGCGTCGCGACCCTGCTGCTCCCTGAAACCCGCGAACGCAGCCTTATCGTCGAGGACTGAGTTAAGGCAGGGTGACCGGCGCTCAAAAGCGCGCTAGTTGCAGGTGAAACCAATTCATCGGAGTCCGACCATGCCCGCCATCGACAATAATGACCTTACCGGCACCACGCGCCGCAAGCCCAAGGCCGACGTCACCGAAATCGGCGGCCACGCCCTGTCGCCCTCGACGCTGATGATGGGCTATGGTTACGACCCGATGCTGTCCGAAGGCTCGCTGAAGCCGCCGATCTTCCTGACTTCGACCTTTGCCTTCGAAAGCGCCGCGGCGGGCAAGCGCCACTTCGAGGGTATCACCGGCAAACGCCCCGGGGGAGCCGAAGGCCTGGTCTATTCGCGCTTCAACGGCCCGAACCAGGAGATACTCGAGGCACGGCTTGGCGTCTGGGAAAGGGCCGAGGACGCGCTCGTCTTTTCCTCGGGCATGTCGGCGATCGCGACATTGCTGCTTGCCCACGTCAACATGAATGATGTCATCGTTCATTCAGGCCCCCTCTATGCGGCAACCGAGACGCTGATCGCGCGGATATTGTCGCGCTTTGGCGCCACCTATGTCGATTTTCCCGCCGAAGCTTCGCGCGAGGAAATGAACGCGATCCTAGCCGAGGCGCAGGCCATGGCGGCCAAGCAGGGCGGCAAGGTCGCGATGGTCTACCTTGAAAGCCCCGCCAACCCCACCAACGCGCTCGTCGACGTCGAGGCGATGCGAGCGGCGGTCGACGCCGCCTTTGCCGAGGACGCGCGTCCCCCCATCGCGATCGACAACACCTTTCTCGGGCCGCTCTGGTCGAAGCCGCTTGCGCATGGGGCCGACATCGTCCTTTACAGTCTCACCAAATATGCCGGCGGCCACAGCGATCTCGTCGCGGGCGGCGTGCTCGGAGCAAAGCAATGGCTCGGCCCCATCCGGATGATGCGCAACACGATCGGCACGATCTGCGATCCCAACACGGCCTGGATGCTGCTGCGCAGCCTTGAGACCGTCGAATTGCGGATGACCCGGGCAGGCGAGAATGCCGAAAAGGTCTGCGCCTTCCTGAAGGACCATCCAAAGGTCGAGGGGCTGGGTTATCTCGGCTTTCTCGATGCCGGATCCCAGAAGGACATTTTCGACCGTCACTGCACGGGCGCGGGATCGACCTTCTCGCTCTTCATCAAGGGCGGCGAGGCGGAGAGCTTCCGCTTTCTTGACGCCCTCAAGATCGCCAAGCTCGCAGTCAGCCTCGGGGGCACCGAGACGCTCGCCAGCCACCCCGCGGCCATGACGCACTTGTCGGTTCCCGACGAACGAAAGGCGGCGCTCGGCATCACCGATAATCTGGTGCGCGTGTCGATCGGCATCGAGAATGCGGACGATCTGATTGCCGATTTCGATCAGGCGCTCGCGGCGGTCTGACGCGCGGAGGCTCTTCTGGCCGTCACCTCGGGATTTCCCACAGGTGACGCTAGCCAAGCGCTATTTGGGCCGTCTCCAATCCACCACCTGCCAGCCCATTTTCGGCGCCAGACGGCGTAGCTTGCGAGACGGTGTCGTCGCAACCGCTTCGTCTGCAAAGCGGAGCATGGGCTGGTCGGAAACATGGTCCGAATAGGCGCGAATATGAGCGTCTTCGCGCGTGATCGCATTGTCGGCAAGCCAGCCGGTGATGCGCGCGAACTTCGCCTCGCCATAACAATTGTCGCCGCTCAGTCGCGCGTGAATATGGTCCTCGCCATCGGCTTCGTCGAGCCGCGTCGCAAGCACATCATCCATGCCCAGCCGCCGCGCGATCGCGTCCACATAGAGGTGAAAGGAGGCGGTCGCGAGGAGCAGCCGGTACCCGGCTGCACGATCGGCCGCGATTTGCTCAAGCGCCGCCGGATGCAGGCCGCGCGCCACGACCTTGTCGGCATAGCTCTCGGCCAGCGGGGCGATTTCGGCGCGGCTGAAGCGTTTGCCGACCAAGAGGCGAAGGTTGATTGCCTTGAGCTGCGCCCGGTCGATCAGCCGCAATGAGTAGGCAATCCCCGCAAGACCCACGAGGGGCAGCAGCATCAGCCGCCACGGTTGCCGGCGCCGCGCGACGTGCATCAAAAAGCCGCTATAGGTACCCGCACGCGTGATCGTGCGGTCCATGTCGTACATGGCGACGCGGTGGGCGACCGGAGGGACGGCGGGCACTTCCATATCGGCGCCATAGCCTTCCAGCACCTGCCGGCCAAGTCCGGCACGGATGTCACGGATTAGCTTGCCGTTATTGGGCAAATCATCCAAGGTCCAAGCGCAATGGCGGCCAGCGCGGATTTCGAAACGGACGAAGGAGCCGACGGCGTCGATGTGCGCTTCACGGGGCGCCTGACCCTCGCGCGCCTCGGCGACCTGCCGGCTCGGCTCGACGCGCTCGGCCCGATCGCGGCACTCGATCTTTCAGATGTCGAGCGGATCGACACGGTCGGCGCCTGGATCGTAACCCGCACCGCCCGCGCGCATGATGCCAAAGTCACCGGTGCCAGCGAGGACGCGCAGCGGCTGTTGAAGGCCCTGGCCGAAGACAAGAGCGATTATCGCGTCCACCCCGACCGCCGCCCCATGTGGACACGCATGCTTGAGCAGCTTGGTTCGGCGAGCCTCGGCGTGTGGAACGAATTTATCGGCATTGTCGGCTTCTTCGGCGCGATGATCGTCGCCTTCATCACTCAGCTGCGCGCACGTCGGCGAATCCGCTGGCACGCGATCGTGACGCGGTTCCAGAGCGTTGGGGTCGATGCGCTCCCGATCATCGGTCTGATGAGCTTCCTCATCGGTATTGTCATCGCCCAGCAGGGGGCCGTCCAGCTGCGCCAGTTCGGGTTGGAAGTGTTCACAATCAACCTCGTCGGTCGCGCCTCGATCCGCGAGCTTGGTCTGCTGATGACCGCGATCATGGTCGCGGGCCGGTCAGGATCGGCCTTCGCCGCGCAGATCGGCACGATGAAATTGACCGAAGAGGTCGACGCGATGCGAACGATCGGTGTTTCGCCAATGGAGGCGATCGTGCTCCCACGCGTCGCCGCCTCGACGATCATCATGCCGCTCCTCGGCTTCTACGCCAGCCTGTGCGCGATCATAGGCGGCGGGGTCTTTTCGTGGGTCGGGCTCGACATCCCGCCGATCACCTATATCCAGCGGCTGCGCGAGATCATCCCGATGACCGATTTCTGGGCGATGCTGATCAAGGCCCCGGTGTTTGGCATCCTCGTCGGGGTCACCGGCTGCTATTCGGGGATGCAGGTGCGCCAGAATGCCGAGGAAGTCGGCCGCCGCACCACCTCTGCGGTGGTCGCTGCGATCTTCCTCGTCATCGTCCTCGATGCCTTCTTCGCTGTCTTCTTCTCCTCGATCGGGTGGAACTGATGACCGAGGAAGAGGAGCAGGACGAAATCCGGCAGGAGCTTGCGTCGGCTGACGCGGTGCGGCCCGAGAAATTCGACGTCGCGATCCGCGTACGCGGTCTCGTCAACCAGTTTGGCGACGCGGTAATCCACGACCATCTCGACCTCGACGTGCGCTCGGGGGAGATATTGGGCGTCGTCGGGGGTTCCGGGACCGGCAAGTCGGTGCTGATGCGTTCGATCGTCGGGCTGCAAACCCCCGCCGCTGGCGAAATCGAGGTTTATGGCAAGTCGCTCGACACCATCGCCGATGAAGAGGAATCGCGTGACCTTCGCCGTCGCTGGGGTGTGATGTTTCAGGGCGGCGCGCTCTTCTCGACGCTGAGCGTCGCTGAAAATATCCAGGTCCCGCTCCGCGAATATTATCCAAGGCTCGACCAGGCCCTGCTCGACGAGATCGCCGCCTACAAGGTCGCGATGGTCGGCCTGCCGCCCGATGCCGGACCCAAGTTCCCGGCCGAACTCTCGGGCGGCATGGTCAAGCGTGCCGGGCTGGCCCGCGCGCTGGCCCTCGACCCTGCGCTCCTGTTCCTTGATGAACCCACCGCCGGGCTCGACCCAATCGGCGCTGCCAAGTTTGACGAGCTGATCCGCGAGCTCGCCGACACGATGGGCCTCACGGTCTTTCTCATTACCCACGATCTCGATTCGCTTTATGCGACCTGCGACCGCGTCGCCGTGCTCGCCGAGAAAAAGGTGATCGCGGTGGGCACCATCCCGGAACTGCTTGCCACTGAGCATCCCTGGATACAGGATTATTTCAACGGGCCGCGCGGCCGCGCCGCGACAACCGCGCATGGTCGCGCTGCGCACGACAGGAAAAGCTGATGGAAACTCGCTCGAACAATGTGCTGGTGGGCGCCTTCGTGCTCTTCTTCACCCTCGCGATTGCGATCTTCGTCGTCTGGATGGCAAATGACAGCGGCGGCGCCAAGCGCGAGTATGACATATTCTTCAAGCAGTCGGTCGACGGGCTGAACAAGGGATCGCAGGTCCAGTTCTCGGGCGTGCCAGTGGGCCAGGTGCGCCAGATCGAACTGTGGCGGGACGATCCGCAATTCGTGCGCGTGCGCATCGAGGTCGACGAAACCGTCCCCATCCTTCAAGGGACCACCGCCGCGCTCGAGGGTGTCGGTTTCACCGGCGTTTCCCAGATTTCGCTCGACGGCGCGGTGAAGGGCGCCCCGCCCATCACGGACAAGGGACCCGCCGGCAAGCCCGTGATACCGAACCGGGTCGGCGGCCTCGGCGAGATCCTCAACACCGCGCCGCAGCTCCTTCAGCGCCTGTCTACCCTGACCGAGCGGCTCGCCGAACTCGCGGACGACAAGAATCAGGAGAGCTTTTCCGCCATCCTGAAAAATGTCGAGCAATCCACGGCGATCCTCGCCCGCAACGGACCGGCGCTCGAAGCAGCGCTTGCCGACACGCGCATCGCGATCCAGCAGACGGGCAATGCAGCCGAGCAGATCGGGAACCTCGCCGCCTCGGCGCAGGGGACGATCGACCGTAACGTCGATCCCGCGATGCAGAATCTGCGCAACACGCTCGCGTCCGCGAATGAATCCATGAAGACGCTCGAAAGCGCGATCGCGGACGCCCGCCCCGGCCTCAAGACCTTCAGCGAAACGACAATCCCCGAAGCCAACGCGCTGATCCGCGACCTTCGCCGTACCTCCACCTCGCTATCCAGCTTGACCGACAAGCTCGACCAGCAGGGCGCTGGGGCGGTAATCGGCGGCAGCAAGCTCCCCGATTACAAGCCATGAGGTATCCAGCCATGCTCCGCAGCCTACGCCTCCCCGTGCTCGCCGCTCTCGCGACGGCGACGCTGTCCGCCTGCGTCAGCTTCGGCGCCAAGCCACCGCCCTTCCTGCTGACGCTCAGCCCCGATGTCTCGCCCTCGGCGGGCGAGGCTCGCACCGCGAACGAGGCACAGGCGCTCACCATCCTCATCCCCACCGCGCCGCAGAAGCTGCGTACCCAGCGCATCCCCGTGCAGCAGGATGATGCCAGCATTGCCTATGTGAAGGATGCGCAATGGGTCGAGGCGCCGCAGCGCCTGTTCCAGCGCCTGCTCTCCGAAACGGTCGCGGCCCGCTCGAACCGCGTCGTCCTCGATGAAGGGCAGTATCTGACAGCTCCGGGCGAACAGCTTGCAGGTCAGTTGATGGAGTTCGGCGTCGACGAGGCGACCAACGAGGCCGTCGTTGTTTATCAGGCGATGCTGGTGAACAGCGGGGGCAAGAGCGTCACCCAGCGTCGCTTCGAAGCGCGCGAGCCGGTCGGCGGAAAGATCGAACCGAAGCGGGTAGGTGAAGCCTTGAGTGCAGCTGCGAACAGGGTCGCAGGCGAAGTCGCGGGATGGCTGGCGGGTTAGAAAGGAGGCGTGCCCTTCTTCTCCCTCCCGAAACGCTGAAACCGCGCGCGGACCTTACCCCATCAGGCTCTTCGACGCTTGTTCGGTCACATCGCGCGACAGCCCGGGCTGCGCCAGAATCCGTTCAAGCTCGGCCTTCATCAGCAGTTGTCGTCCCTCGTCAAACCGTCTCCAGCGCCCCAGCGGCGGGATCATCCGCGCGGCCGTTTGCGGGTTTCTCGGATCGAGCGCGATCACCAGATCGGCAAGCAGCCTGTAGCCCGCGCCGTCGGCCTGATGAAATGCGGCCTGATTGCCCGCAAACGCACCATAGAGCGAGCGCACGCGATTGGGATTCGTGAGCGTGAAATCGGGATGCTGCGCGAGCTCAGCGACGGTCGCAGCCGTATCGGCGCGCTGAGACCAGGCCTGGACCTGGAACCATTTGTCGAGCACCAGCGGATTGTCGCGATAGCGCTGATAGAAGATGTCCAGCGCATGCGTCCGCTCGTCGCTGTCTCCATGCGCGAGCGTGGCAAGCGCTGCCTGGCGTTCGGTCATCCCGTCGGCCTGCGAGAAGATCGCGAAGGCCAGGCCCGGCACATCCTCCTGTCCGCTTGCGGCCAGATAGGCGAGGGCCACCCCGCGTAGGCGGCGGCGCCCCTTCGCCTCGGGCGAGAGGTCTGTCGCAGCCGGCGCGGTCTTCGCAAGGATCGCGCGCCATTTCTTCTCAAGCGCCGTCCCGATCGCCCTCTGCAGCGCCAGCCGCTCGCGGCGGATTGCGTCGGGGTCGACCGTGACCATCTGGTCGCCGATGAAGGCTTCGCTGGGCAGCAGTACCGCTTCGGCGACGAAGGCAGGATCGTTGACGGCGCCTTCCAGCGTCTGCCCGACGGCGCCGATCAAAGCCTCGCGGTCGTCCGTCTCGCCCGAAACGGCGGCGACGAGCGTGTCGAGCATCAACTGCTGGAGCGCCTCGTAACGCGCGAAGGGATCATCGTCATGCGCCGCGAGCCACGCAAGCTCGCCCGGCGCGCGTTCGAGATCGATGATCACCGGTGCGGAAAAGCCCCGATTGACCGAGAGCGCGGGCCGCGCCGCGAACTGGCCGAGCGGGATGCGCTGCTCCGCTTCCGTCAGCGTCGCCAGCGTCTCGGGAAGCAACGCGCCGCTGCCATCCATCGCGAAAGCGGCAAGCCGCAGCGGCATCATCATCGGCGCCTTTGTGTCCTGCCCTGGCGTCGCCGGAATCGTCTGCGTAACGTCGAGGAACCACTCCCTGCCTTCCTGGGCCAGCGCGAGATGGAGTTTCGGCGTTCCGGCCTGCTCGTACCAGCGGCGGAACTGGCCGAGGTCGATGTCCCCGCCCTCCTCCATGGCGCGAACGAAATCTTCGCAGGTTGCCGCCTCGCCGTCGTGGCGCTCGAAATAAAGGTCGGTGCCCTTGCGGAAACGCTCGGCTCCGAGCAGCGTCGCCATCATCCGGATGACTTCGGCGCCCTTGTTGTAGACGGTTGCGGTGTAGAAGTTCGAAATCTCCTGATAGCTGTCGGGCCGGATGGGATGGGCAAGTGGTCCCGCATCTTCCGGGAATTGCGCGGCGCGGAGGAGGCGCACGTCTTCAATGCGTTTGACCGCCGGTGATCCCATCGCGGCCGAGAAACTCTGGTCGCGATAGACGGTGAAGCCCTCTTTGAGGCTCAGCTGGAACCAGTCCCGGCAGGTAACGCGGTTGCCCGACCAATTGTGAAAATATTCGTGCGCGACGACACCCTCGACACCGTCGAAATCCGCGTCGGTCGCGGTGTCGGGATCAGCAAGGATGTAGCGGGTGTTGAAGATATTGAGCCCCTTATTTTCCATTGCTCCCATGTTGAAATCGCTGACCGCCACGATGTTGAAGAGGTCGAGATCATATTCGCGCCCATAGATTTCCTCGTCCCACCGCATGCTGTGCTTGAGCGCGGCCATCGCATGATGGGTGCGCTCAAGATCGCCCGCGCGCACCCAGATGCCCAGTTCGACTTCGCGGCCCGACTTCGTCTTGAAGCTGTCGCGGTTGACGACGAGATCGCCTGCGACGAGCGCGAAGAGATAGGAGGGCTTGGGCCACGGATCTTCCCACAGCGCCCAATGGGTACCGTCCGCGCCCTCGCCTGCCGCGACCCGGTTGCCGTTGGAGAGCAGAACCGGAAAGGCGGTCTTGTCGCCCGTCATGCGCACTCGGTAGCGGCTCAGCACATCGGGCCGGTCGGGGTGGAAGGTGATGCGCCGGAACCCCTCGGCCTCGCACTGGGTGCACAGCATGCCATTCGAGGCATAAAGGCCTGAAAGCTGGGTGTTGGCAGCAGGGTCGATCACCGTGTCGACCTCGACGCTCGCCGCGCCGCGGTGGCCGAGATCGACGATCAGGTCGCTTCCGTCCATCCGCCAGTCGTTCCACACCGCGCCGTCGACACGCACCTCGGCTGCGGTGAGCCCGTCCCCGCGAAGCAGCAAAGGGGCGGGGGCGGGCGCGACACGCTCGACCGACAGCGTAGCGGTCACCCGCGTCATCGTGATGCCCAGGGCGAAATCGAGCGTGATGTCGGGGATCTGCCATTCGGGCGGACGATAGTCGCCGCGATGAATGGTGACGGGAATGGCGGGAGCAGAAGAAGCGTCGGTCATGGAAGCAGGTCTAGGCTTCGTGCCTTGGCTGCGCAATAAGGCCGCCGATGAGCGACATGCTGATTTTCGGAATGGGCTATACCGGGACCCGTCTCGCCAGACGTCTCCTGGCGCGGGGCTGGACCGTGACCGCGACAACGCGCGACGGCCGCGAGGGCACGCTTGCCTTTGACGACGCGGCGTCGGTCATCGCAGCCTTGCACAGCGCGACGCATATCCTCTCCAGCGTGCCGCCCGCTAAGGGCCCGGATCCGGTGTTGACGCGCTACGGCGACGTCATCGCGATCGCGCCTGCCGGTTGGGTCGGTTACCTCTCCTCCACCGGCGTCTATGGCGATACGGGCGGCGCATGGGTCGACGAGAGCGCTCCCATCAAGGGCCGCCGCCCGGACCGCAATGCGGCCGACGCGGCCTGGGCCGCGCTGCGCGGGAATATGCGCGTGTTTCGCTTGCCCGGTATTTATGGCCCCGGCCGCTCGGTCCTCGATCGTATCGCCGAAGGTCGCGCACACCGCATCGACCTGCCGAACCAGATATTCAGCCGCGTTCATGTCGACGATGTTGCCGCGGGCATTCTGGCTTCCTTTTCGGGGCCTCCTGGCGTTTACAATCTTGCCGATGAGGCACCCTGTTCCCAAAATCGCCTCGTCGAATGGGGCTGCGCAATGCTCGGTGCGCCATTGCCACCGCTGCTATCGCTCGATGAGGCGGGCCTTTCACCTGCCTCGCGGGCTTTCTATGCCGAAAACCGTCGCGTGGCGAACGGCAAGGCAAAACGCCTGCTGGGCTGGGTGCCGCGCTATCCGACATTTCGCGAGGGGCTGGCGCGCCTCGTCTGAGCCCTCAGATCCATATGTCGGCGGTGTGGATCAGAACCCCGACCAATCCGCCAACGAGGGTCCCGTTGATACGGATATACTGAAGGTCATCACCGACCGCATTTTCCAGCCGATCGGTAATCGTCTTCGCATCCCAACCGCGGATCGTGTCGGAGACGAGGCGCAGCGCCGTCTCGCCATAGCTGTCGACCGCCCCGACAACCGCGCGCCGCGCATAGCGGTTGAGCGTGCGCTTGATTGCCTCGTCTTCCCCTAGCATCGTGCCGAACTGGTGAACGAGTTCGCCGAGCCGTCCCGCCAGCATCGTGTCAGGGTCGCGCGCTGCGCGAAGCAGAGCGCTGCGCCCCTGTTCCCATAGCCCATCGAGCCAGCGCTTGACTGCGGCATTGTCGAGCAGCTCGTCGCGCACGCGCTCGACCTTTGCCTGGACCTCCGGGTCTTCCTGGAGGTCGAGCGCCATCTTGGCGAGCCCTTCCTCGACGCGGAGACGGATCGGGTGATCCGGTTCGGCAGCCATGTCGGTGAGCAGCTTGCCGAGCCCCGCCACGATGCGGTTCGCGATGCTCTCGTCGAGCCCGGTGAAGCGCACGATCGCGTTCGAATTGTCGTGGACCATCTGGTGGATCAGGTGCGCGTTGAGATCGAGCGTCTTTGAGCCCCATTTGACCATCGCATCGAGCAGCGGCTGGTGCCGCCCCTCGGCAAGCGCTGCCTGCAGGGCCTGGCCGAGTAGCGGTGCGATGTCGAGTTCGCGCAGGCGGTCGGCGATTGCCGATTTGACCATGCCGCCGAGCCTTTTCTGATCGAGCGCTGCCAGGGCGTCGGCAATGATGCGCGAGGCGCCGAGCTTGAGCCGCCCGCCGCCCGCCGCCGGCTGCGAGAGGAAATGGCCGACGGCGCCCGCGACATCGACCGTCTGCATTTTGCGCGCGATCAGCCGCGGCAACAGGAAATTGGTGAGCAGGAAACGCGCGAGAGTGTCGCCGATCCGGTTCTTGTTGCGGGGAACGATAGCAGTGTGGGGTATGGGCAAACCCATGGGGTGCCGAAACAGCGCGGTGACCGCGAACCAGTCAGCGAGCCCGCCGACCATTGCCGCCTCGGCAAACGCGCGGACAAAACCGACCGCAGGATGGAAATCCTGGAAATATTTCGCAGCGACGAAGACCGCGGCCATGACGAGGAGCAGTCCCGTCGCCACGACACGGATGTTGAGACCGCCCGTCGGCACGGCAACGCCCACCTCCCCGCTTCTCATGAAGAGGCGGGTGCGTGCCGCATCGGCCGGCGGAGTGAGGCGGTCCGTCATGCTCTGTCAAATGGCGCCGCGGCGCAAAGGTTGCAACCGCTGCCCCGTCCCCGGCAGCCCGATGTCACTCGGCTGGATGTGGGACGGGGTCGGCATGCGGCCGCGTGTCATCGCCAGGCCGATAGGTCAGCAGCGTACGCGAGAAGAAGCGGCCAAGCCGTTTCTCGATGCTGTCGGCGAGGCTGAATCCCGCAGGCACGATCAGCAGCGTCAGTAGCGTCGAGAGAATGAGTCCGCCGATCACCACCACGCCCATCGGCGCGCGCCAAGCCCCGTCGCCCGACAGCGACAGCGCGGTGGGAACCATGCCAGCAACCATCGCGACCGTGGTCATCACAATCGGCTGGGCACGCTTGCGCCCGGCGTCCATGAGCGCTGCCGCCTTCTCGATACCCTTGTCCATCTCCTCGATCGCGAAATCCACCAGCAGGATCGAGTTCTTCGCGACGATGCCAAGCAGCATCAGGAGGCCGATGAATACCGGCATGGAAATCTCCATCCGCGCAATGAGCAGGCCGAGCAAGCCGCCTAGCGGGGCGAGCAGCAGCGACGACATATTGACGAGCGGCGAGAGGAAACGGCGATAGAGGAGCACCAGCGTCGAGAAGACGAGCATCAGCCCGGCGATGACCGCGATCATGAAGTTTCGCATCATCTCGGCCTGCCACTTGGCGTCGCCCTGGATCACCTTGCGGATGCCCTGCGGCATATTCTTGACCGCGGGCAGCGCGTCGATCTTGGTCTGCGCGTTGCCCGTCACCAGCCCCGGCGCGAGGTCGGCACCGATCACGATGCGCCGCGTCTGGTTGTAGCGCCGAAGTTCGGTAGGGCCGGCGCCAAATCCGATCTCTGCAACCGATTTCAGCGGAACTGTCGATCCGCTCGCGGTGGGCACGGGGAGATTCTCGAGCGTCGCAAGACTACGGCGCGAATCCTCCGAGAGAAGAACCCGGATCGGGATCTGGCGGTCGGAGAGCGAGAATTTCGCCGCATTCTGGTCGATATCGCCAAGCGTCGCGATACGGATCGTCTGACTGAGCGCTGCGGTCGTGACACCGAGGTCTGCAGCGAGGTCGAGCCGCGGCGTGATGATGATTTCGGGCCGCGGAATATCGCCCTCGATCCGCGGCGCGCGAAGCTCCTTCAGTCCCTTCATCTGGTCGACGATCTTGAGCGCATGTTTCTCGAGCGCGACCGGATCGTCTCCGCCAAGGACGAAGGTGATGTCGCGGCCGGAAAAGCCGCCCGACTGGCTCTGGAAGCTCACGCGCGCGTCGGGGATTGCACCGAGCTTCGGCTGCAGGCTGCGCTCCCATTCGACGCTCGACACCTCGCGCTCCTTCTTGAGCGTGAGAAACGCGTTCCCGCCCCCGACATTGACGTCATAGAAGGCCGTGTCGACCACCGGGCTATCATCGAGGATTGCCGAGATCTGCCGCGCAATCGTTTCGCTCTGCTCAAGCGTCGAGCCCGGCGGCAGTTCATATTTGACCTGGCTGTAATCGCTGTTGATCGTCGGCTGGAACTGCTTCGGGATGAATATGAACAGAATAATGCTCATTGCGAACGCAAGGCCGCCGATGCCCACGATCCACACGCGGTGATCGAAGAGGCGCGCATAGGCGCGCCGCGCCACGAATTTGGCCCAGCGAGTCCACGCCCACTGCGCCCCCATGGAATCCAGCGTCGCCCCAATGACGATCATCAGGAAGCCCGCAAGGAGGAAGGTGGTGACCGCCGTGATCGGCGTCAGCAAGAGGAAGTGCACCGCCGTATTGGGAGCGTCCTGGCCGACCGGCACCGGTTGGAAATAGCTGTAAGTCGACAGCAGGATCGCCAAGACCGCCAGGGCGAGCGGGACGAGGAACAAGCTCGGGCGGGTCGGCACCGGCTCGTAGCGCGCGCGCACCGCCTTGTGCTTTTCGCTGTTCAGCGTCCAACCAAGGAGCCGTTCGTAGCGGTCGACCCAGGGTCCATTCGCATGCGCCTGTTCGCCCTCGGCGGCGAGGAAATAGGCGGCGATCATCGGCGTGATCATGCGCGCCACCGCGAGGCTGACAAGAACCGCGAAGACGACGGTCATGCCGAACTGGATGAAGAATTGCCCCGACACGCCGGGCATCAATGCGACGGGCAGGAACACCGCGACGATCGAACTCGTCGTCGCGACGACCGCAAGACCGATCTCGTCCGCGGCATCGATCGCCGCCTGGTAGGCGGTCTTGCCCATGCGCATGTGCCGGACGATATTCTCGATCTCCACAATCGCATCATCGACGAGCACCCCGGCAACGAGGCTCAGTGCGAGGAGCGAGAGGCCATTGAGTGAAAAGCCCATCAGCTCCATGAACCAGAAGGTGGGGATGGCCGAGAGCGGGATGGCCAGCGCGCTGATCAGCGTTGCGCGCCAGTCGCGCAGGAAGAGGAACACAACCACGACCGCAAGGACTGCGCCCTCAACCATGGCCGCCATCGAGCTGCGATATTGCTCCTTGGTATATTCGGTGCGGGTGAAGAGGATCTTGAAGTCGACCTTGGGGTTATTCTTCTTGATCTCCTCGAGTTTCTTCATCGCCTCGTCGTGAACGGTAACGTCGGAGGATCCCTTCGCCTTCTCGATCGAGAAGCTGAGGACCTGTCGTCCACCCATCTTTGCGAGATTGCGCTGCTCGGCGTAACCGTCACTGACTTTCGCGACGTCCGACAAGCGGATCGTGCGGCCACCGCCAATGGCGATGCGCGTCTGGCCGAGATCATAGGCGCTCGCGGCATTACCCAGCACGCGCACAGCCTGTTCCGACCCCGCGATCTCGGCGCGGCCGCCCGCGGCATTCAGATTGACCTGGCGGAGCTGCTGGTTGACCTGGCTTGCCGTGAGACCGTAGCTTTGCATGCGGGCAGGGTCGAGAATGACGCGGATTTCGCGATCGACACCGCCTGAGCGGCTGACCTTCGCCATGCCGGGGATCGAAAGCAGCTCCTTCGCCACCGTATTGTCGACGAACCAGCTGAGCTGTTCGAGCGTCATGTCGGCGGCTTCGACCGAGAAATAGGTGATCGGACCCCCCGCAATGTCGACGCGCACGACCTGCGGCTCGAGAATGCCGTCGGGCAGATCGCTACGGATCTGCTGCACCGCCTGGTTGACGTCATTGTATGCGCGGTCGATCGGTGTTCCGATCGCGAACTGCACGAATGTGCTGCTGTTGCCCTCGCCGACATAGGAGGACATCTCATCGACGCCGCTTACCGCGCGTACCGCCGCTTCGACCCGCTGGGTGACCTGTGTTTCGAGCTCGGTCGGTGCCGCGCCGGGCTGCGCGACGATGACCTGCACCGCCGGGAATTCGATGTCCGGATTGTCGTTGACGTCCATCCGGTTGAAGCTGACCAGGCCCGCGAGCAGCAGCAACACGAACAGGACGATCGGCGGGACCGGATTGCGGATGCACCAGGCGGAGATGTTGCGGAAGCTCATGTGTCAGACGCCCTGTAGCGATGATGCAGCGGTCGATTATTGCGACGATTTCTGGAGGACCGGCTTGACCTTGTCGCCGGGATTGAGGAAGGCGCCCGCGAGCACGACCACGCGCTCGTTGCCTGTCAGTCCCGACGCGATCGAGACACCACCGTCGGTGACGGTGCCGACCTTCACCGCCCGGCGCTGAACCTGGTTGTTCTTGTCGACGATCAGCACGTAATTGCCCTGAGGGCCGCTCAGGACCGCGCTTTCGGGAAGCAGCGGCGCCTGGCCGGTCCCCGAGACGAGACGTGCGTCGGCAAAGCCGCCCGGACGCAGCGCGGCGCTGTAAGGCAGCGCGATACGCACGGTTCCCTGCCGGGTCTCGGGATTTATGACGGGCGATTCCTGCCAGATCTGTCCCTCGATCTTGAGATCGGTTCCGACCGGCGTCACCGTTGCGCGGGTGCCGACAGACACGCGCTGCAGGTCCGCTTCGGCGAGCTGCGCGAGCATTTCCATCTCCCCGCCCTTCGCCATGCGGAACAGGACCCCGCTGCCCGCGCCGACAATCTGGCCGGGCTCAACCTCGCGCGTCAGCACGAGTCCGGCGGCGGGCGCGACAATGTTCAACCGGCTGTTCCGTGCCACCGCCTCGCGATACTGCGCCTGCGCGACGCGGACGCGCGCCTGCGCAGCATCGCGCGTCGCGCGCTTGCGATCCATGTCGGCCTTGGAGATGAAGCCCCGTGACACAAGCGCCTCGGCGCGCTTGAGCTCGGCCTCGGCGAGATCGGCATCGGCCTGCGCCACGCGGATCGACGCCGCAAGGCTCTCCGCCTGCTGGGCCTGGACCGAGCGGTCAATGATCGCGAGCGTCTGGCCAGCGCCAACCCATTGGCCCGGCTCGACGAGGACGCTCACCACCTGGCCGCCCTCACCCGCGACGCCGACCGGCATTTCGCGCCGTGCGGCGATTGTGCCATTGGCCGAAATGGCCGCCTGCACCGACTGCATGCCCGGTATCATGACGGTAACGGTCGGGGTGCTGGCAGCAGCGCCGTCCCCCGCAGCCGGGTCGCCGCTTTTGGTCGCCGAAAAACCATACCAGGCGGCCGCCAACACCAGCACGATGAGGACGACGGCGATGATCAGACGCTTGCGATTTCGGCGATCGTCCGCCTCTTCGTAAAATTCCTGCGCCGAGCCCGCCAAGCTGTCCATCGATTCCACTTTCCGCTCGTAGTTCACGCCGAATTCCCCTCTGCCGTCCACGATTGCGGGACCCGCTGCCGCACCGGCAACCGCCCCTCGATCCGCGCGACAGGACCCAAATAATCCGCAGGTGTATTATCGAATTAAATCACCGCTGGCAAGCGCGAAACTTGAACCTCCCCGCCCCGCGGAGGGCGGGCTTCATATCCGCATCGCGAGTGCCCGGTCCAGAATAAAAAGGCATTGCTGCGCTGCAGGCATGAAAAAGGGGCGGCCGAAGCTGAATCGGCCGCCCCTTTTTCAATCGGGCCCTGAAATGGCCGCGTTAACCTCGCCGGTTCAGCGCACGCGTCCGCGGCGGACGAGATTGACAATGGCGAGCAGGATCACCGCACCGATGAATGCCGTGAGCAGTGTCATCGGGTCGAATGCGTCGCCGCGCAGATGGCCGCCGCCCAGAAAGCGACCGAACAGGAATCGGCCAAGGATCGATCCCAAACAACCGACGACGATGTTGAGGAATATCCCTTGCTGCGCATCGGTGCGCATGACGATGCTCGCCAGCCAGCCGATGATACCGCCCATGATGATTGCGATAATCCAAGTCATAGATGACCCCCTTGCGATATTCATTGTCACCTGCCGAGACAGGCGCTGCGATGGTAACGCAGATTTATCAATTCACCTAACGGAATGGCAGCGGCATGGCGCCGCTGCCGCCCTGTCAGCGCACGCTACCGCGGCGCACCAGATTGACGATCGCGAGCAGGACGATCGCACCGATGAAAGCCCACAGGAGGCCAACGGGGTCGAAAGTGCTGAGCGAGGCACCGCTGCCGAACATGCCGCCAAGAATATTGCCCAGAAAAGCACCCACGATGCCGACGACGACATTGAGGAAGATGCCCTGCTGCGCGTCGGTGCGCATGACGATGCTCGCCAGCCAGCCGATGATGCCGCCGACGATAAGCGTGATGATGATACCCATATATTTTGCTCCCATTTTTGGACCGGAGCGATGGGTCGCACGGGGGCGTCTTGGTAAGCGCCTTATCGTGTCCGAACATCGCTTTGCCGATGTCAGCACAATGCCAGCGTTGCGCAAAAGGTTCCCGGCCGGACTGAATGCAATCCGGCCGGGAAAGTAGGAACAGCTCCTGGTCGGGAGCTGGTCCGGGTCGCAGGCGCAGGAATAGAAGCCTCGCCCATGCCGTGATGTGACGCGGCTCACACCGAAGGAATTTTATGGGACGCCATGGGCTTTCAGGGGGAAAGGCAAGCCTTCTCGCCCCCGAAGGGGTGGGTTCATCCGATAGGCCAGCCTTCCCATTCTGGGAGAGGGGATCGAGGTCGACGACAAGGAAAGGGAAAGGAGGATGCAGACCGCCCATGCGAAATGGGGGCCGGCATCGCTGCCAACCCCCACTATCCGGTGTTGCTCCAGCCGCTAGCTCGGGCTCATCCCGGTCCGCTTCTCTTGCGATCAGCGGCCCGCAAAACGATCCTTCGCTGCGCACACGGAACCAGTCCGGCGGCGGTTTGGTCGGCCCCCTTTCGGGGGCCGGCCGCACCTGGAAAGCCCTTCATCATCCGGTCCGAGCCTCTGCCGAAGCAGTCGCTGTTATCCGGCGATGGACTGCGTTTCCATTCCGGTCGGGTCTTCTTCAACTCGTGGGAATTGGAGCGTTCCGTGACCAGAGTATCGGTCCACTTCCTCGTCGATCCGCTCCGTTCTTCTCGGGTTGGTCTTGCAACCATCCTTCGGTCCCGGGGGGTCCGACGTCTCTGTCGTCCGATGATTGGAAGCTGACACGAAGCCTGCTGGCCGCCAACAAAAAATGCGCTGAAAACTGCCGCACCTGTGGATAAGTCCGGCATTAGCAATTTGGCTTTGCTGCGCAGCATTTTTGTATCAGCGGCGCAACATTTTCGGATTCGAATCGGCGCCTTATCGCCCCCTGCCGCGAAAGCGACTCGGCTCGCCGAGGAGAACGAGGATCAGGCGCGACCCAGGTCGCCCTTGCCCACTGTTCCCGACGCCATCTCGAGCATCCGGTCGAGACTCCTCTTTGCCGCGAGGCGCAGCTCCTCGTCCATCTCGATCCGCGGCTGTAGATCACGAAGCGCGAGGTAAAGCTTTTCCATCGTGTTGAGCGCCATATAAGGGCAGATATTGCAGTTGCAGTTTCCATCGGCCCCCGGCGCGCCAATGAAGGTCTTTTGGGGCAGCGCCTTTTCCATCTGATGGATGATATGGGGCTCGGTCGCGACGATCAGCGTGTCGCCGGGGAAATTCTTGGCAAACTGCAGGATCCCGCTCGTCGATCCGACATAGTCGGCATGATCGATGATATGCGGCGGGCACTCAGGATGCGCTGCGACCGGCGCCTCGGGATGCTGCGCCTTGAGCTTGAGGAGCTCGGTCTCGCTGAACGCCTCATGCACAATGCACACCCCTGGCCACAGCAGCATCTCCCGCCCGAATTTGCGATTGAGATAGCCGCCGAGGTGGCGATCGGGGCCGAAGATGATCGGCTGGCTTTCGGGAATCTGGCTAATGATCGTCTCTGCGCTCGATGACGTGACGATGATGTCGGAAAGCGCCTTCACCGCGGCTGAGCAATTGATGTAGGTCAGCGCGATATGGTCGGGATGCTCGGCGCGAAAGCGCTTGAACTGTTCGGGGGGGCAGCTGTCCTCGAGGCTGCATCCCGCGTCCATGTCGGGCAGCACGACTATCTTTTCCGGGCTCAATATCTTCGCCGTCTCGGCCATGAACTTGACGCCGCAAAAAGCGATCACGTCGGCGTCGGTGTCTGCCGCCTTGCGCGACAGCTCCAGCGAATCGCCGACAAAATCGGCGAGATCCTGAATCTCGGGCTTTTGGTAATAATGCGCGAGGATCACGGCGTTTCGGTCCTTGCGCAGCCGGTCGATCTCAGCGCGCAGGTCGAGACCCGAAAGATTTTCACGGATGGGAGCAGTCATGGCTTGTCCTTGTCGTGGCGTTTGCCACGCGCCTCCTACACCGCGTCCCCCTGCAGGGCAATTCGGCGGATCAGCCGCCAGACAGACGGGCCGCGAGCGCAATGACGGGAGGCGTCATGGCAAGCAGCGATATGGCGACCCGCGTCGCGATAACAACCACCATGGTCGCCCAGGTCGCGGGATGGACCGCGCCGCGCGCGCGCCGATCGTAGGCTGCGACGAAGGCAACTGCCGCAAGCTGGCACAGCGCGACCGCGGGTTCGGCCCAGCCGCCCATCTGCGGGATCGGTAGCACCCGCCCGAGTGCCGGCTCAAGGATCACGATCGTTGCGCCGATCATCAATCGCCGGTGCCAGTCGGTCGCGCGGCGCTGCCGGATCGCCCAGACCACCATCGCGCCGAACACCATCGATTCGATCGCAGTGAGCGCAAGAAAATAGGCGGGATCGAAGAAAGGCGGCTGGCGATGCAGCACCAGGGCCATGACGCCGCTGAAAACACCAAGCCCCGTGATGATGAGCGCGAGCCCCGCGCCTAGCCAGCCGAGCCGGCGATGAAGCCCGAGGTTCTTGCGTGCAACCAGCGCGGGCTGGACGATGAGCAGTGCGAGCCAGGCAAGCATCGCAAGCGCGTGCACATGCACCCAGGCTGGCGCGCTCAGCGGATCGACGAAGCCGCGCGCCGCGGCCTGCAGGAAACCAAAGACGATGAAGGCAGCGAGACCAATCGCCATCCGCTGCCAGAATCGTGCGGCGCTTACCGCGCCCCCCGCTGTTGCCATATCCGCATCTCCCGATGCGACCCTGGCAAATTTCTTACCGCAGCATGCGGCGCACGGAAAGCCCGATTCAGTCGGCGAAGCGCGCAGTGACCTTTGCGTCAATCCCTGCCGCTTTCAGGGGCATAGCGAAGCTCTGTTCGATCGCGGCTCGCGCCGCGCTCTTGGCGAGGCGCATCGGCGTTGCCCCCTTCGCCTGCCTGATCAATTCCTCCTGCGCCGCCTTGCGGTTCGCGGCGTCGAGCAGTTGCTCCGCATCGGTTAGGGTCAGGAGGATCGCACCATCGCGAAATTCGCTGATCGCGTCGATGTCAATTTCCGGCCCCGCGAGCCGCAGCGGCGGCAAGGTAACCGTCAGCGCATTCGCCGTCGCATCCCAGTCGAGATCGGCAGGCTTCAGCTTCGCCAGATCGAGCTCATA
The DNA here is from genome assembly GCF_001278035.1 of Sphingopyxis sp. 113P3. Taxonomy (NCBI): domain Bacteria; kingdom Pseudomonadati; phylum Pseudomonadota; class Alphaproteobacteria; order Sphingomonadales; family Sphingopyxidaceae; genus Sphingopyxis; species Sphingopyxis sp. 113P3. The sequence continues at coordinate 489,216 of NZ_CP009452.1, read as the reverse complement.
GCGCACGGTCCCCGGCATGATCAGCGTTTTCTTCGCGCTCAGCCCCAACCGGCTCTGCGTCGAGGTGACGACCGCGACATAACGCGCGGTGAAGGGTACGAGGACATTCTGCTCCTGAAGACCCTGAAGACTGGCGGCGACAACGGTTTCGGGGTCGTAGCCTCGCTGCCAATCGCGCCACGCGGATACCGCCCACCAGGCGGCAAGCGCGAGCAGAGCCGCGGCGGCGAGGAGGATCAGACGGGGCAGAAGGCGGGGGGTGGTCTGCGTCATGACGTGGTATGGTCCAGGCGGCGGGAGGGGCAGTCGGTCTCGTAACGCACAATTCCTGCGCCGGATGCGCGAGCCCCCGCGCACAGCATATGCAGCACGGTCATGCCAGTTCCCAAGCCTCGTCGCGGACACGCACCAGCCCCCGCGACTTGAGGTCGAGCAGATGCGCGAGCACCGAGCGGCCCGCGGCGCCGGTCAGGCGCGGATCAAGGCCCTTGTACATATGGCTCACCATGACCGGGATCGCCGCAGTCCCCTTTTCAAGTTCGCGCAGGATCTGCCGCTCCCGCTGCTTGCGGTGGCCGAGCATACCGCGAACGAGCTGCCGCGGCTTGGTGACCGCGGGCCCGTGGGCGGGATAATAGACGCGGTCGTCGCGCTCGTAGAGCTTGCTCAGCGATGCCATATAGGCGGACATGTCGCCGTCGGGCGGGCTGACGACGCTGGTGGACCATGCCATGACATGATCGCCGGTAAACAGCGCCCCTGTCTCGACGAGCGCGAAGCAGAGATGGTTGGACGTGTGACCCGGCGTCGAGACCGCCTCCAGCGTCCAACCGTCCCCCGCAATGCGCTCGCCGTCGGCAAGCACGCGATCCGGAGCATAGTCCGGGTCGAACGCCGAATCGGCGCGCGGACCGTCGTCCGAAAGTGCGAGCGGAGCGCAGCCGACGATCGGCGCGCCCGTCGCCTTGCTGAGCGGCGCCGCGGCCGGGCTGTGATCGCGGTGCGTGTGGGTACAGAGGATCGCAGCGACCCGCTGTCCCTCGACCGCGCGCAGGATGGCATCGACATGGCCCTGCCCATTGGCATCAGGCGGATCGCCGATGCTCATCCCCGATCCGGTCGGGCCGGGGTCAATCACGGCAACATCGGCTCCGGAGCCGACAATCCAGGTCTGGGTGCCGGTGAAGGTATAAGGTGAGGGGTTGGGCGCGAGCACGCGGCGCACCAGCGGCTCGTGCTGCTCGCACTCGCCGGCGCGGATTGTGTCAGGCCAGGCATTTTCGTCGCTCATGCCCACCATGTGGCACCGCCCCCGCGAAAGGAAAAGGCTCGATCATCAGAAAAGGGAGCAGCGAGGCGCCACTCCCTTTCCCCGCCCCTGCCGCCGGTCCCTACCGGGGACAATGGACCGGCGTCGAAGCTCGATCGCCGCGAGCCTATTTTGTCTCGCGTTCAAGGTCGGCGATTGCGCGATCCATGTCGGCGATGACTTTGGCCCGCGTTTCGGCCGACATATGGTCCGAAGCACCGCCTTTGGCGAAGCGATCGCGCGCCTTGCGGAGCGCCGAGAGCTGACCCGACACGTCGGCTGCGTCTCCGCAGCGGACCATCAGCACGCGGCTGCGCTTCTTGCCGTCGCTGTCGTCGCGATCGACAAGCGGCATCGGCGTTTGACCCGGGCCGCAATGCGCAAATGCCATCGCCTTGCCATCCACTCCCTTCCAGTCGACTGTCGGTATGGGAGGGATGGGCGGCATCGGGGGAAGCGGCGCCATCGCGGTGCGGAAAGCTGCGTGGCGCTTCGCCTCCAGCTTGTCGGCGATGGCCTCGGCCTGCGCGCCGGTCACCCCTTGCTCCTTGAGCGTCGAGAGGATGTCGTCACGCGACAGTCCGCCCGGCATGCGAAACGCAACGCGGCGCGTGGCGGGCGAACCATTTTCGCCGTCCGCGCCCTCCCCCTCACTCCGGACCACGACCCGGGTCAGTTGCCGCCGCTCGCCATCGGCCCTCCCTCCCTCACCATCCTCATCGCTGGAGAAGATCACCATATGGTGCGCGCCTTCGATCGCCTCGGGAGGCCCTGGCGGCGCGGGCGGGGGCGGCGGAGCGACGGCCTCGGGAGGCGCCGGGGGTGCGGGGGGCACCGGCAGGTCCCCGGACTGCGCCGTCGCTGCGGGAACGAGCGTTGCGGTCGCCGCGAGCGCCGCAATCGCGGCACCGCCGACGAGCAGGCGCCCGGCAAGCGTTCTGCGGCGCGATATATTCTGCTGCATCAGCATTGTCAGTCTCTCCTGCAAACTATCGTGTGAGGCCATCGGCGCCGCGAGGGCGAGCCGCGAGCCGACCGCGGCCTTGGCGATCGCGGTCGCGTAGCTCGCCGTGCGCGGACCGCGCGCCCCACCCTGTGTCATTACCAGCACCCGCGCGTCGCAGGCGGCCTCCTGATCGAAGCGGAACGCACGGATCGCGCGCCAGGCGAGCGGGTTGAACCATTGACCCGCGAGCAGCAGCAGCGCAGCGGCATTGGCCCAAAGATCGCCGTGGCGATGGTGCGCGAGTTCATGGTCGATCGCCAGCGCGCGCTCTTCGGGCGCGTAGCGGGCAAAGAAGTCGCGCGGGACCGCGACGAAACGCCGGACGAGACCGAAGGCGACAGGCCCGTCGACCGCGTCGCTCATCACGAGCCGGATTGCTCCGAGCGGTTCAAGATCGACGCCCCGCGCCAGCACCTCGGACTTGAAGCGTCGATGCGCGAGTATGGCGCGCGCGAGAATGGCAAGGGCGCCCGCCAGCCAGGCTAGAAAGAGAAGCGGCACGGTGTCGGCGAGAACCCAGCCTGCCCCGGGAATGACGTCGGTTGCCGCGGCGCCATGCGGGAGTGCCGTCATTGCGTTCACTATTTCGCCTTCCGCTACCGCAGGTGCGGCAGCCATGGGCGCAGCCACGGGATCGGCAAGGGGGAGCGGCGGCAGCGCGAAACGGAGCGCGGGAATCGTCCAGAGCGCGTATGTGAGACGCGGACCGAACCGCCGCATGAAGGGCTTGCGGATCACGAGCACCGCCCCGACGAGAAGCGCCGTGGTGAGCATCGTGTCTCCCCACGCCTCCATCATCAGCGCCGCGTTCATGACTTGAGCCTCCTCAACAGCGCCTCAATCTCTTCGATGTCGGCGTCGGTCAGCGCCTCCCGCTCGGCGAGATGCGCGATCATAGGGCTAACGCGGCCCCCGAAGAGCCTGTCGACGAAACGCTGCGATTCCTCGCCCATCGCCTCGGCGCGGTCGACCGCAGGACGATAGAGATAGCGGCGTCCGTCAGCCTCCGCCGTCACGGCCCCCTTCTGGACGAGACGCGCGATCAGCGTCTTCACGGTCGCCAGTGTCCAGCCATTCGCCTTGCCGATCCGACGCGCAAGGTCGGCCGCGGTCAGCGGCGCCTCGTCCCATAGCGCATTCAGCACCTGCATTTCGGATTCGCTTGCCCGTTCGGCCATGCGGACCCCTCCCTTCGCTTGATACGATTACAAATGTAGTCAGTCATCTGAATGGCCGATGAACGCAAAATCGTGCCAAAAGTGTCGGTAATTTTGACATCGATCCAAGGCGGTAAGCTTTTGCTAACCACCAAGGAGCGCCCGAAAGCCCGTAATACGCAAACTGGCACGACGATTGAATGGTGATCGCTGTTCCCGAGTGTTCCGCTCAATGGAGCGGCGGGGGATATCGGTCTGGTCCCTGATGTCCCCCGCCCTCATTCGGGAAATCCCCACTTACCCCCGAGGCACGCGGGGGGCGGCGCGGCATAAGGGCCCCCGCCCCCCGGATGCTTCCCTGGGTCATTTGCCGCTCGAAGGTGGTAAAATCTGCCCCGCGCGGCCATCTTCGCGGCAGCTTGCGCGAGGCAAGCTGGCGCCAGCTCAGATTTTCCCGAGCGTCTCCCGCCGCGGCCCCAGATAACCGAACAGATAGGCGGCCACCTTGCGCATCTGGATTTCTTCCGCGCCCTCGGTGATGCGGTAGCGGCGGTGATGGCGATAGATATGCTCGAAAGGCTTGTGCCGCGAATAGCCGATGCCGCCGTGAACCTGCATCGCGCGGTCCGCGGCTTGGCAGCAGAGGCGGTTCGCCCAGTAATTGCACATGCTGACCTTGTCGCTGAGGCGGTGCTCGACCTCCTTGTGGGGCATATTGTCCATTTCCCAAGCGGTCTTGCGAATGAGGAGGCGAAGCATTTCGGCCTGCGTCGCGAGCTCGACGAGCGGAAACTGGATCGCCTGGTTCTTGGCCAGCGCCTCGCCAAAGGGCTTCCTCTCGCGGGCGTAGCGGACGCTTTCCTCGATGCAGTAGACCGCGGCGCCGAGCGAGCTTGCCGCCTGCCGGATGCGGTTCTGATGCACGAAGCTCTGTGCGATCGATAGCCCGCCGTCGACCGGGCCGAGCCGGGCGCTGTCGGGCACCCAGACGTCGGTGAAGCTGACCCGCGGATGGTCGGTCGGCATGTTGAAGGTCCAAAGATACTCCTCGATCACGAGCCCCGGTGAGGGGTTGGGGACGAGCAGGCAGGTGATCCCCTTCGCATCACCATCCTCCCCGCTCGTGCGGCAGAAGGTCGCGCAGTGGGTCGCGACGTGCATACCGGTTGTCCACATCTTCTCGCCATTGATGCGCCAGCCCTCTTCCCCGTCGCGCACCTCGCGCACCGCGCGCGTTTCCATATGCGTCGCGTCCGATCCGTGATCGGGCTCGGTGAGTCCGAACGCGGTGCGGCGCTTGCCTTCGAAGCCGCCAAGGATGAACTCCTGCTTCTGCTCCTCGCTGGTGGCAAACTGCTCGAACATCTCGACGAAGGGAAAGTTGCCAACGATGCTGTGTTCGTTCTGAAGATCATTGTGCAGCCCAAGACCCTTCGCTGCGAAATGCTCGCGGATCACCGCCATCCAGAGGTTCGACCCGTCCTTGCCGCCATATTTCTTGGGCGCCGAGAAGCGCCAGTGCCCAGCGGCGTCGGCCCGGCGTTTCGCTTCGTTCAGCAGCTCTTCCCATTCGTGCCGCGGGAGGCCCTGATTGTCCCAGTCGGTACGGCTGTGCTCGCGGCGATGGTCGAAGAAGCGGATATTGTCGTCGGCCTCCTCGAGCGGCTTGATCTCGGCCTCGATGAAAGCATCGAGCTCGTCCAGATAGGCCTTCAGATCGGCCGGAACCGCAAAATCCATGTCTCTCTCCCTTGACTCAGCCGCGCCAATCGGTGCGCGCCGCCGCGAGCGCGGCATATTTCGGACTGTCGATAGCGCATTTGTCGAGCACCGCGCGCCGCAATCGCGCGAGCAGGCCTGGTTTGGCGAGCGTCGTCTCGCCGTTCATGATCGCCTCGGCGAGGGTCCGGTCCTCGGCGCGCACCCCCGCGTCGAGGTCGCGCGTCACGATGCCGAGCGCGTTCATCGCAACCACCGCCTCGAACTTCGCATGACCCTCGGCCTTCGGCTTGATCGCGCTTTCGATCCAGTCGCGCACCGCCTCGACCATTTCGCGGTTGGTCGGCTCGCCTACCGGCGTCTGGGCTGGATGGGCGCACGGCGGCAGCGGGCGTTGCCGTTCCGCCTCGGGCGCTTCTTCTTCCAGCAAGCGAATAAGGTCGAGCTCCTGCTCGGCCGTGCGACGTCCAACCACGACGCGCTCGACCGTCCTGTCGGCGCCGCTCCGCCACGCCTGCCCCATCTGGAGGCAGCCGAGCGCCCACCAGAGCGTGCGGTAGACGAGCCAAAAGCGGAACCGGTCCCGGTCAACCGCCTGCCCGCCCGCCGCTTCATAGGCCGCAAAATAATCCTCGAGGCTCCCTACTCCAAAGGCCGGCCGCTCGAGCCGACCGAAGCGCCACACGGTCATACAGCCGAACGCCAGATCTTCGTGCGCGTCGCCAAGATGCGCAAGCTCCCAGTCGAGAACCGCGGCGAGCCCCTGCGGGTCGACCATCACATTTCCCATGCGATAGTCGCCGTGGACCAGCACCAGCTCGGCGGGCGCCGGCAGGTGATCCTCGCACCAGCGAATCGCGAGCGCGATCGCCGGACGATCGCCGCCATAGGAGAGGAAGCGGGCTTTGAGTTCGGCAAGCGCCTCTGCGGTGTCCATCACCGGAATGCCCTCGGGGATCACAGCGCGCGGCAGCGCGTGAATGCGCGCGAGTTCGCGGCCCAAATCGGCGATCAGCGAGGGCGGCGGTGCGGACAGAATCTTCGCGGGACTGACCTCCGCGGTGATGCGCCGCATCACATAGCCCGTCCCCATGCCGTCGCTGTCGGCGAGAACGGCGACGACTTCGGGAGCCTTTACCCCGCCCGCATGCGCTGCCCGGACGAGCGCAGCCTCGACAGGGTGCCCATAAGGCCGGCCCTCCATATATTCTGCCGAAGGGGCTCGCCGAAGGACATAGCCAACCCCTGCCCAGTCGAACGCCCAGCTCTCCATGTTCGCCCCGCCCGAAAGACGCGACAGACCCGACAGCGCACCGGGTCCAAGGGCGCGCGACATGAAAGCGGAAAGCGGTTCGACAAGCTCGGTCATTACTTAACCTTGCTAAGTATTTTTCGCCTCCGCAAGGGGTAATCGAAGAACCCGCCCAGGGCGTGCAAATCCCCCTAGTTCGCAAACGCGAAGCGCACGCTGTCGCGGTAATAAGAGGCGATCGGCTGTCCATCCCGGTCGAGCGCTGGTTCAAAGCGGGCACGCTTCATCAGGCGGTCGCACACGGTTCGGTCAAAGCCCTCAGGGTGGGTCGATTGCTGGATGTGACAGGCTGTGGGAACCCCGTCCTCGCCGACATCCAGTCGGAACTCGACGAGGCCGGGCTGCCGTTTCAGCAACATGGCCAATGGGTAATCGCCATCTTTGAGCCAGGTTGACGGTGAGCGGGTGGGGATCGCAGAGCGCAGCCGCGTCTTGTGGCGCGCAGCATCGATGCCCCAATGGGTCAGCAATTCGTCAGTGCAGGCATCCATTGCGGCGAAACTTGCCTTCATGGGCCCCGTGCGCAGCCGCATGGGATGCCGCAGCGGTCTGCCGATGTCGATCGAGCTCACCGAGGCTTTCTCATCATCGGTAACGGGTGCGACCGGCGCGCTACCTCGCGCGGATAGCACTGCTTTTTCCGTGTCGGACAGCGGCCGGATGCGAATATCCGTTACAAATATCCATGCGGGATTTGTTCCGATCGAGCCCGAATAAAAAAGGACATCCTGTTGAGGCAGGGCTTCGCCGAACCGGATTCGGGCCTTGTCACTGCCTGCAGGGCTCTTCATTCGCCTGCCCATCAACGAGATGCGAAATTCATCGCCCGGCTCATACTGGTCAATGATCAGCGTGACGGCCTCCCGGCCGCTACCGAATACACGTATCAGCCGGCAATAATCATCGGCATAGTGAACGTTCCAGGGCGACGAAGGGTCGAGCCCTACAGGCTCGGCCGCGCCTGCTGCAACCGGCTGCGCGATGCTCGATAGCATCGCCACCCAAACGCCCAATCCCCCTGTTTTCATGGAGCTGATCTAGGGTCCAGCCGCCTTGCTGGCAAGTTGCTCTCCGATCAACCGGCGTGTTCCCTGCCACGGGCCATCACCGCGTGCCGGCGCGCTTCAACCTCGTCAGCGGTCACCATGCGGTTCGCGGCGGTAGATCGCGCTTTTTCGAGCGCTATTCCTTCGCGAAAAGGCAGCGCATAACCCTCATCAATAAGCGCCTTGTACCGCCGCACCATCGCCGGATCGGCGCTGGCAATGTCGCGAGCAAGCGCCTGCGCTGCAGGCAGAAGTTCTTCGGGCGCCACGACGCGATTGACCAGACCCCACTCGCGCGCCTCCTCAGCGCCGAGGAAATTGCCGGTCAGCGAGAGCTCCTTGGCGCGGCTGATGCCGATCAGCCGCGACAGTTTCTGCGACAGGCCCCAGCCCGGCATGATCCCGACGCGCGCATGGGTATCGGCAAAGCGGGCGTTGGTCGAGGCGATCAAAATGTCGCATGCAAGCGCAACTTCGAATCCACCGGTAATCGCGACACCGTTGACCGCACCGATAACGGGCTGCGGCAGAGTTCGATCGCCTTGACAGGATTCTCGTCGGCGCTCTCCGCATTGGCGGCGCCCAGATGGCTCGTATCGCCGCCGAGTTCCTTCAAATCGAGACCAGCGGTGAAAGCCCGCGTTCCAGCACCCGTCAATAGGATCGCGCGCACCGTCTCATTGGCGGCGAGATCGCGCATCACGCCGGCGAGTTCCGCACGGAGCGCCCGCGAGAGAGCATTCATCGTCTCGGGCCGGTTGAGCGTGACCGTCGCAACGGCATCGTCGCGGCTGACGAGGATCAGGGACATCTCATTCTCTCCAAAAAAGGAAAGGGCGGCCGAAACCGACCGCCCTTCGCAATCATGCCATGACGGCCCGGTTCAGATCTTGGCTGTCAGATCGGGCACGGCGCTGAACAGGTCGGCAACGAGGCCGAGGTCCGCGACCTGGAAGATCGGCGCATCCTCATCCTTGTTGATCGCGACGATCGTCTTTGAATCCTTCATCCCCGCAAGATGCTGGATCGCACCCGAGATACCGATCGCGAAATAGACCTCGGGCGCCACGATCTTGCCGGTCTGGCCGACCTGGTAGTCGTTGGGAACATAGCCCGCGTCGACCGCAGCGCGGCTCGCGCCGAGCGCAGCGCCGAGCTTGTCGGCGAGCGGGACAATGACTTCCTGATATTTCTCGCTCGATCCGAGCGCACGGCCGCCCGAGACGATGATCTTGGCCGAGGTGAGCTCAGGCCGCTCGGACTTTGCAATCTCGGCGCCGACGAAGCTCGAGATACCGGCGTCCCCGCCAGCCGAGACGGCTTCAACCGTGCCCGAGCCACCGGTCGCCGCCGCCTTGTCGAAGGCCGTACCGCGGACCGTGAGGACGAGCTTGGCGTCCGAGCTCTCGACCGTTGCGATCGCGTTGCCGGCATAGATGGGGCGGGTGAAGGTCTTGGGACCTTCGACCGACAGGATTTCCGAGATCTGCATCACGTCGAGCAGCGCAGCGACCCGCGGCGCGATATTCTTGCCGGTCGTGGTCGCGGGCGCGACGAACGCGTCGTGCGACGCCATCAGTTCGGCAACGAGCGGCGCGACATTTTCAGGCAGATTGTGCGCGAAGGCCGCATTGTCGGCGACGTGGACCTTGCCCACGCCGGTGATTTCCGACGCGGCCTTGGCGACGCCATCGACGCCTTCGCCGGCGACAAGCAGGTGGACTTCGCCGAGCTTGGCCGCGGCAGTGACCGCGGCCAGCGTGGCATCCTTGACGGCGCTGCCGTCATGTTCGACCCAAACGAGCGTTTTCATGAATGCACTCCCATCGCCTTCAGCTTGGCAACCAGTTCATCGACATCGGCGACCTTGACGCCGGCCGAGCGAACGGGCGGTTCGGACACCTTGACCACCTTAACGCGCGGTGCCGTGTCGACGCCGTAATCAGCGGGCGACTTGGTATCGAGCGGCTTCGACTTCGCCTTCATGATGTTTGGCAGCGATGCATAGCGCGGCTCGTTGAGGCGAAGGTCGGTGGTGACGATCGCGGGGAGCTTGAGCTTCACCGTCTCGAGGCCGCCGTCGACTTCGCGGGTCACGCTCACGCTGTCGCCCTCGACATTTACCGCGCTGGCAAAGGTGCCCTGCGCCCAGCCGGTCAGCGCAGCTAGCATCTGGCCAGTCTGGTTGTTGTCGTCGTCGATCGCCTGCTTGCCCAGGATCACAAGACCCGGCTGCTCAGCGTCGGCGATGGCCTTCAGGATCTTGGCGACAGCCAGGGGTTCGACTGGATCGTCGGTCTGAACGAGGATCGCGCGGTCGGCGCCCATCGCGAGCGCGGTGCGCAGCGTCTCCTGCGCCTTCGCAGGGCCGATGCTGACAGCGACGATTTCGGTCGCGACGCCCTTTTCCTTCAGGCGAATAGCCTCTTCGACCCCGATCTCGTCGAAAGGGTTCATCGACATCTTGACGTTCGCGAGATCGACGCCGGTGCCGTCGGCCTTCACCCGCGGCTTGACGTTGTAATCGAGCACCCGTTTTACGGGAACGAGGATTTTCATGGGCTCAAAGCTCCTCTTTGCAAATTGTGCACTGCGCCATAATTGGCGTTTACGTAAACGTCAACCAGCAGTCCCCATCATTCCTTCTCCCTTGAGAGGAGAAGGACCTCCGATGAGGGTGGCCGGAGCGCAGCTCCGCGCGAGCCTCCGGCCCGCATCCCCTCACCGAGCTTCAGCCTGGCAGCACGCTGCCAGCCTTCCAATCCCCTCCCTGACGGAGTGAGGGGAGCTGCATTCATGCCGCCTTGGCGACCTCGGCGACGATCTTCTTCGCCGCATCGCCCAGATCGTTCGCCGGAACGATTGGCAGACCCGAGTTTGCGAGGATGTCCTTGCCCTGCTGGACATTGGTGCCTTCAAGGCGAACGACGAGCGGAACCGAGAGATTCACTTCCTTCGCGGCCGCAACGATACCTTCGGCGATGATGTCGCATTTCATGATCCCGCCGAAGATGTTCACGAGGATGCCCTGGACAGCGGGGTCCTTCAGAATGATCTTGAAGGCGGCCGTGACCTTTTCCTTGCTCGCGCCGCCGCCGACATCGAGGAAGTTCGCAGGGAAGGCCCCATTGAGCTTGATGATATCCATCGTCGCCATCGCGAGACCGGCGCCGTTGACCATGCAGCCGATGTTACCGTCGAGCTTGATGTAGGCGAGGTCATATTCGCTCGCCTCCACCTCGGCGGGGTCTTCCTCAGTCAGGTCGCGCAGCTCGGCGAGGTCCTTGTGGCGGAACATCGCGTTCGAATCAAAGCCGACCTTGGCGTCGAGGACATAGAGCTTGTCGCCTTCGGCCGTCGGGCAGATGGCGAGCGGGTTGATCTCGATCTGCGAGGCGTCGGTTGCAAGGAACGCCGTGTATAGCCCCTCGAGGAGCTTCGCTGCCTGCTTGGCGAGATCGCCCGAAAGCCCCAGCGCCGCGGCGACCGAACGGCCGTGGTGCGGCTGGAGACCGGTGGCGGGGTCGATCGTGATGGTGTGGATCTTTTCCGGCATGTCGTGCGCGACGGTCTCGATGTCCATGCCGCCTTCGGTCGAGGCGACGACCGCGACGCGGCTGGTTGCGCGATCGACGAGCAATGCAAGATAGAATTCCTTGCCGATGTCGACGCCGTCGGTGATGTAGAGGCGGTTGACCTGCTTGCCGGCCTCACCGGTCTGGACAGTCACCAGCGTGTTGCCGAGCATCTCTTTCGCATGCGCTTCGACTTCTTCGAGGGTTTTGGCGAGGCGGACACCGCCCTTCGCGTCAGGACCGAGCTCCTTGAACTTGCCCTTGCCGCGGCCGCCAGCGTGGATCTGTGCCTTGACCACGTAAAGCGGCCCGGGAAGCTGTTTTGCCGCCGCAACGGCTTCCTCGACGCTCAGCGCCGGAATGCCCGCGGGCACTGCGACGCCAAATTTCGCAAGCAGTTCTTTCGCCTGATATTCGTGAATGTTCATGGGGTCTGCCGGGCCTTTCGACTCTGGAGCGGGAGATATTCGGCGCCGCCTAAGCACAAGTTTGGCAGCAAGGCTACCCCTTGGTGCCCCCCGGGAGCGAAGAGATTTTCTACCCTAGCGCAAAGCGCAAACCGCCGCCGAGCTGGTCGAGACCGCCAAAATCTCAGGGTCCTTGAGCGCGCGAACCTTGTGCAGGAATTGATCGAGCGTCAGATCGGTGATCCTTCTGTCCTTGAGGCTGCCGAGCGATGCGAGGCGGCGCAATTGCAACAGCGACAGCCGGTCGACCATCCGCTCGGCCATGCACGCCGACATCGCCGGCGACAGCCCGGCGTCGATCAGTCCACTGCGCAGGCGGGTCTCAGGCGTCGCGCAGGCGGACAAGGTGAGCGACAGGGCGATCAGATAAAGCGCAGGAGATGACTTCATGCCCGCGCCATATGCAAAAGCAGAAGGTCCCGCAAACCCGTTTCTTGCTGGAAGATGCCGCTATCGGCCGTGGAATTCGGCTACCGCCCCCGACACCGCCTGCATGAGCACCATGCGCTGCGGGATCGAGGCGGTTGTACTGCCGAGCATAACGACGATTGCATAGCGGGTGCCGTCGGGCGCGGTCGCGATCCCGATGTCGTTATAGCCCGCCGTCATCCCCTTATAATCCTGGCCCGTGCCGGTCTTGTGCAGGAATTTCCAGCCCGAGGGCAGCCCCGCCTTCAGCCGGTTCGGTCCGCTCCTCGTACGGCTCATCACGCCGAGAATATAGTCAGTCGATTCAGGGGAGAGCAGCGTGCCGCGGGCGAGCCGGGTCAGCGCGCGGGCGATCGCGGACGGGCTCGCCCCATCGACGGGATTGGCAAGATAATTGTCCATTGCTGCCTTGCGCGTTGCATCGGGAAGCGCCGCGCGCGCCTCCTGAAAGGCACGGCCGATCGAGTAGGACTGCTTCCATTCAAGCCCGGCGGTCCCGCTCTGGAGCAAGCGTTCACCGGGGCCGAAGCGGATTGCGCCCAGATCTTTCGCTGCGATGAAGCGGCGTACCGCATCGGGGCCGCCTACGGTGCGCAGCAGGCTGTCGTTGGCGGTGTTGTCGCTGTGCGTGATGGCCGTCTCGATCAGCTCGCGCACACTCATCGTCACCGACCCTTCGGCGCGCACGCGTGCGGCGATCGGCTGATGGAACAGGGTGAGATCTGCAGGAGTGATGGTGACCTTTCGGTCGAGGGTCAGCGCGCCCCGGTCGACCGCATCGAGCACGGTCAGCGCCACCCACAGCTTGGATACGCTTTGCTGCGGGAAAAGCTCGTCACCGCGCTGCTGGAGCGTCCATTCGCCGTCGATGCGCTGTACGGCGATGCCGGTCTTGCCGGGAAAGCTTCGCCACAGCTCGAAAATTCGCTGCTCGAGCCCTGTGGGCGGACGTCGGAAACCGGGGTCGATCACGCCCTGCGGTGCCGGGGCCACCGCGCGCACCGGCTCGCCAATCGGGACGGTTACCGATCCTGCGGGGGTGCGAGGCGCCGGGGTCTGCTCACGCGACGGCGGTATCACGGCGGCGCTGCCGACGCACCCCGCCAGCACGACGGAGCTCATCACCATGGCGAGCAGCGGCCTGCCCGAAACCTTAACCTTCATTGAAACCCCGAAGCGGCTGTGGTCCTCAGTCTTGCCGGCCCCCGCGGCCGGATTTCGTTCGTCCCGCACCCCTCGCGGGCGGGCCAGCGATTTGCGACGAACGATTCTTCCCGCGCGACAAGTGGCGGAAAAAGGGAGGTGCCTGCTCAGGGTGCCGGCGCCCCACGAATCCAGGCTGGGTAGAACCGCTTGAATGCCGCGAGCTTCGGCGCGTCCCAGCGAACGATATAGGCGTGTGTCGGGTGCCGCTGCATGAAGTCCTGGTGATACGCCTCTGCCGGATAGAAGCCCGTGAAGCGTTCGATCTTGGCGGCGATGGGCTTGGCATAAAGGCCGCCCTTGCCGATCTGTGCGAGGTAGGCAGCCGCGACCTCGTGCTGCGCGCTGTCAAGCGGCACGATCGCGGCGCGGTATTGCGGGCCCTGGTCGGGCCCCTGTCGATTCTTCAGTGTCGGATCGGCCACAACCGAAAAGAGGATGCGCAGCAGCGATCCGTAACTGATCACGCGCGGGTCATAGGTGATGCGCACAGCCTCTGCATGCCCCGTGGCACCGCTGGAGGTCCGTTGGTAAGTCGCGTCCGCCTTGCTGCCGCCGTGATAGCCCGCCTCGACCGAGATCACGCCCTTGACGTTTGAAAAGACGCCCTCGACGCCCCAGAAGCAACCGCCCGCAAGCACCGCGGTCGCCCGCGGCGCCTTGATGGCGGGGTCATAGGCAGGAGCCGGCAGCCGGATGACATTTTCAGCCTGTGCCGGCGCGCATTGTGCGAGCACAGCGGCGGCGATGAGGGCTGCGATAAGCGGACGGGCGGATTTGCGCCGCCGCGGCATCAAGCGGGGATGGGTAGCGCCGGCTGGTTCAGGATCACGAAGGTCGCGCCGATCGCAAAGCCAGCGAGCATCGTCAGGAACCAGTCCGAGCGGAGGAGAGAAAGCATGGGAGCCTCTTGTCTTCATATCTGTCAGTTCGCGGGCAGTCCCGCACCGGTTACACCGACGATATGGCGCACCCCTTGCCGTCGTGCAGTGATCGCGATCACCCTATACGGAACAGCTTACCATGTGGTGAACCGGCTGCTTAACCACCGTTCATCCGCGGCAAATAAGCGCGCGCCCAAGCGAATTCAAGACCGATCGGTATATAATTGTTCGACCGGGTGCAAGGGTCGTCAGACGAGCGCCGCACATGCTTGCTGGATCCGTACGCACGCTTCCTTCAGCACCGCCTCCGACGTCGCATAGGAAACGCGAAACGCCGGCGACAGGCCAAAAGCGCCGCCGTGCACAGCGGCAACGCGCGCGGCGTCGAGAAAATAGTCGATCAACGCCTCATCACTGTCGATCACGTGCCCTGCCGGAGTCTTCTTGCCAATGCAGCCCGAGGCGTCGGGATAGACATAGAAAGCGCCATCGGGGACCGGGCATGACAGACCGGGCGCGTCATTGAGCATCGCAACGACCATATCGCGGCGCTTTCTGAAGGCGGCATTGCGCTCGTCGAGGAATTGCTGCGGCCCGCCGAGCGCCGCGGCGGCGGCGGCTTGCGCGATCGAGCAGGGGTTCGACGTCGACTGCGACTGGAGCTTGCCCATCGCCTTGATGATCCACGCAGGACCACCCGCATAGCCGATGCGCCAGCCGGTCATCGCATAGGCTTTCGAACAGCCGTTTACGGTCAGGATCCGATCGACCAGATCGGGGCAGCGCTGTGCGAGGGTCGAGAAAGGGAAATCGGCATACCAGACATGCTCATACATATCGTCGGTCATCACCATGACGTGCGGATGACGGCGGATTACCTCGCCCAGCGCGTCGAGTTCCTCGGGCGAATAAGCGGCGCCTGACGGGTTCGACGGCGAGTTGAAAATGACCCAGCGCGTCTTCGGCGTGATGGCGGCGTCGAGCTGCTCCGGGGTGATCTTGTAGTTCTGCGCGGCGGTCGCCTCGATGGTCACCGGCGTTCCGCCCGCGAAGGCGACGATGTCGGGATAGCTGACCCAATAGGGCGCGGGGATGATCACCTCGTCGCCGGGGTCGACCGTCGCGACGAGCGCGTTGAACAGGGTATGCTTGCCGCCGACGTTGACGCTGATCTGATCGAGCGCGTAGTCGAGGCCGTTATCGCGGCGGAACTTGCCGCGGATCGCTTCCTTGAGCGCCACCGTGCCGTCGACCAGCGTATATTTGGTCTGGCCCGTGCGTATTGCCTCGATCGCGGCTTCCTTGACGAAATCGGGCGTGTCGAAATCGGGCTCGCCCGCCGAGAGGCCAATCACATCGACGCCCGCAGCTTTCAGCGCAGTCACGCGCGCGGTCATCGCGAGCGTAGCCGAGGGCTGGATGCGGTTGAGGGCGGCAGAGATGTGCGGCTCGATCGACATGGACGATGCTTTCCGGGACGATGGATTGACAGGAAATTGCGCGCGCCGCGCCTAATGCTTTCGGGCGCAAACCGCAAGGCGCGCCGCGGATATTTTACCTATGCAGACCCCACGTCAGCCTATCGGTACTTTCGCAGCCTCGGCGAGCCGCGCCGGGACGAGTCCGCGCAGCGAGTTGCCGATGAAGAATCCGTCAGACAGGTCGGCGACGCGCAGGTGCGATTCGACCGCGCGCCCCTTGTCGATCAGTTCGCCGCGCAGGACCCCCGGAAGCAGACCGAGCGAAAGCGGCGGGGTGAGGAGCACGCCGCCCCGTTCGACGAAAATATTGCTCCAGCTCCCCTCGGTGACGAAGCCCGGCTTGTCCACGAACACCACTTCTGGCGCACCGCTCGCCGCGCGCGCCTCGTCATAAGGCGCGCGCAGGCTCGTTTTGTGCACGAGGCGAAAATCGCCGCCAGCAAGCGGCGCGGGGTGCACAGCGACGGGCACGGGCAGCTCGGCGAGACGAGGCAGCGGCGACACTTCGACCGCGAGCGCCCCTGACACGGCGAGCCGCATCCGCACCCGCGCGGCGCTGCGAAGGCGAAAGGTCGCCGATTGCAGGCTGTTACGCGCGCCATGACGGTCGAATCGGAAGCCCAGAGTTTCGGCGCTGGCCTTCATCCGGGCAAGGTGCCCCTCGAGCCGCTGGATTCCCTCGACCGGGTCGAACTGCATTGTCTCTATGAGGTCGAAGCTTTCCCCCGCTGCGCCCACAAATTCCCCCTTGGCCAGACATTCGCGCCACTCTTCAGCCGCCTGGCTGTCGGCGACAACAGCCGATCCGAGCCCCAGCGTGGCGCAAGCCGGCGTATCGCGCAAGTCATCGGCTGCGGGAAAGACCAAAGTGCGGATCGCGACGTTGAAGGCGGCGTCGCCGCCAGCATCGATGTAACCGATCGATCCGGTGTAGAGGCCGCGCGGCTCTGCTTCCAGTTCTTCAATGATCTCCATCGCCCGGACCTTGGGCGCGCCTGTGATCGATCCGCACGGGAAGGCTGCGCGTAGCACGTCGACCGCCCCCGCGCCTTCGGGCAGCCGCGCGGTGACGTCGGAGACGAGCTGATGGATTGTCGGAAAGCTTTCCACCCGGAAGAGTTCGGGCACCGTAACCGACCCCGGCGCCGCGACGCGCGACAGATCGTTGCGAATGAGGTCAACGATCATCAGATTTTCGGCGCGCTGCTTGGGGTCGGCGGCAAGTGCCCGCGCGGCGCGCGCGTCGGCGGCGAGGTCGGCCACCCGCCCCGCAGTCCCTTTCATGGGCCGAGCGATGACCGCGCCGTCCCGGAGCGCAAAGAAGAGTTCGGGCGAGAGCGAGGCGATTGCCTGCGTGCCCGTCCAGATAAAGCCGCCATAGCCCGCTCGCGCCGTCTGCCGCAGGCGCGCATAGGCGGCGAGGGGATTGCCGGCAAATGGCACGTTCGCACGGAAGGTCAGATTGGCCTGATAGATGTCGCCCGCACGAATATAGGCGAGCACCGCCTCGACCGCGGCTTCATAGAGGGCCCGCGTTACCCTGGGCACTGGCCGCCCGACCCAGCTGCTCGCCGGATCGGGAAGCAGCGCACGCACCGCGCCGGGCTCGATACGATGGATCTGGTCGAACAGGCCGAACCAGGCGAGCGGTGCGCCGGCCGCGTCTCGGCCGCGCCCCCCCCGCCAGGCTGGAGCGAGGCCCTTCCCCGCCTCGTAGGCTAGACAGCCCGCGGCATGCAGGCCCCGCGCCCGCGCGGCGCCAAGCGCATCGAGAAGCGCCGGAACCTCGCCCGCGTGCCGTGCCGTCAGAAGCTCGACGGGATCGCGAAACAATCGCGCCGGAACCGCGCCCTCGGCGCGCGCATCGTCAAGCAGGACGAAGGGCGGGCTTTCCGGCCCGGGAACGGGGATGGCCGCATCATCTGTCATGTCCTGCCCTGCCACCCCATTGCGGCTGCCCGATATGCCGTCCGATTTGGAAAGGGCGATCCGATGCCCGCTCCTTTACCCCCGGCAAGACGACCGGGCAACATGCGCCAATTGCGATAAGGACTTACTTACCCTAGTGTCAGGAACGCCCCTCTTTGAGAAAGGATAGATCGCCCCGATGAGCAGCCCCTTTTCCTGGTCGAGCAACTATCGTCATCCGACGGCATGGGACCAGGATTTTCCGCCGCTCTCGCTTCCCGACATGCTGGCAGCGAGCGCCGCGCGCAATGGATCCGCGCCGGCGCTCGACTTCATGGGCCGGCAGTTCAGCTATGCCGAGATCGCACGCGGCGCGGCGCGCGTCGCAAAGGGGCTCCAACAGCGCGGTATCGGGAAGGGAAGCCGCGTGGGCCTCTACCTTCCCAATGTCCCGCATTATGTCGCGGCCTATTATGGCGCGCTCGCCGCGGGGGCTACCGTGGTCAATTTCTCGCCGCTTTACACTGTCGCCGAGCTGGAAGCCCAGGTCGAGGACTCGGGGACCGAGATACTCTTCACGATTAGCGCCGCCGCGCTCCTTCCGACTGCGCTCGCTGTGCTCGACGGGTCGAGCCTGAAGCAACTCGTCGTCGGTTCGGTGGCGGGAGGGTTGCCCGCAGCCAAATCCATGCTCTACCGCCTGCTCCGTCGCCGCGAGGTCGCAGCCCTGCCCGACGACCCTCGCGTCATTCGATTCTCGGCGCTCACCGACAATGACGGTGGACCCGGCCCTGTCGTGATCAACCCCGAGCATGACGTGGCGCTGATCCAGTATACCGGAGGCACCACCGGCACGCCGAAGGGCGCAAAGCTCACCCATCAGAATTTGACCGCCAATGCGCG
This sequence comes from Sphingopyxis sp. 113P3, assembly GCF_001278035.1. Classification (NCBI taxonomy): domain Bacteria; kingdom Pseudomonadati; phylum Pseudomonadota; class Alphaproteobacteria; order Sphingomonadales; family Sphingopyxidaceae; genus Sphingopyxis; species Sphingopyxis sp. 113P3. Next base: position 470,817 of record NZ_CP009452.1, on the reverse strand, counting down.
GCAGGTGAACGCGATCGACCCCGACCATGACGCAGGAGACCGCATCCTTGGCGTCCTGCCCTTCTTCCACGTCTTTGCGAACACCTGCGTCCTCAACCGCACGATCCTGAACGGCGGCATGATTACGATGCTGCCGCGCTTCGACGCAAAGCAGACGCTGGAGGCGATCACTCGCACGAAGGCGACCGCCCTGCCCGGCGTGCCAACGATGTATCAGGCGCTGCTTGACCATCCTGACCTTCCCAGGACCGATTTTTCCAGCCTGCGCATCTGTATCTCGGGGGGCGCGCCGATGCCCGCTGAGCTGCGCGAGAAATTCGTCGCCGCCACGGGCGCCTCCCTTGTCGAGGGCTATGGTCTTACGGAAAGCTCCGGCGTCGTTGCGACAAACCCCTATGATGGCCCAGTCAAGGCGGGGACGATCGGTCAGCCGATCCCGGCAACCCGAATTCGTCTGCTCGACAGGGAGGATCCGTCAAAGGATGCGCCCGCGGGGCAGGAGGGCGAACTCGCGGTGAAGGGGCCCCAGATCATGCAGGGCTATTGGAACCGGCCCGAGGCGGACGGCGACAGCTTTACCGCCGACGGCTGGCTGCGCACCGGCGACGTCGCGACGATCGACGCCGAGGGCTATATTCGCATCGTCGACCGGCTGAAGGACATGATCTCGGTCGGGGGCTTCAAGGTCTATCCAAGCGTAATCGAGGCGCATCTTCATCAGCACCCCGCGGTCAAGGAGGCGATCGTTCTTGGTGTCCCCGATGCCTACCGCGGCGAGAGCCCCAAAGCCTTTGTGACCTTGGAAGAGGGATTCGACGTGGCGGGCGAGGCGCTCGCGGCCTGGCTCAATGCCCGGCTCGGCAAGCACGAGCGGGTGAGCGCAGTCGATGTTCGCGAGGAACTACCCAAGACGATGATCGGCAAGCTCGACCGCAAGGCGCTCCGCGCTGAAATGAAGGAGTGATAAGACCGGTCGCCGGAGAGGCCCTCGGGCCGCTTCTTCCCTTGGAGGTCGTTCGCCGCTAAGCGCTCTTGCATGAAACCCATTCGCAAAGCCGTCTTTCCCGTCGCTGGCCTCGGCACGCGCTTCCTGCCGGCCACCAAGGCGATACCCAAGGAGATGCTCCCCGTCGTCGACCGGCCACTCATTCAATATGCGGTCGACGAAGCGCGCGAGGCGGGGATCGAGCAGATGATCTTCGTCACCGGGCGGGGCAAGAGCGCGATCGAGGATCATTTCGACATCGCCTTCGAGCTGGAAAAGACGATGTCCGAGCGCGGCAAGGACCTGTCGGTCCTCGAACCCACACGGCTCGGCCCCGGCAACTGCGCCTATGTCCGCCAGCAGGAGCCGCTTGGCCTCGGCCACGCCATCTGGTGCGCGCGCGACATCGTCGGCGATGAACCTTTTGCCATCTTCCTGCCCGACGAGTTCATGCACGGCAGCCCCGGCTGCATGAAGCAGATGGTTGATGCCTATGCCCGCGTTGGCGGCAATCTGATCTCGGTGCTCGAAGTGCCGCACGCGCAGGTGTCGTCCTATGGCGTGATCGCCCCGGGGAAACGTGACGGCGCGCTGACCGAGGTCTTGGGACTGGTCGAAAAGCCCGAACCCGAAGCGGCACCGTCGAATCTCATCATTTCGGGCCGCTATATTCTCCAGCCCGAGGTGATGCGCGTGCTTGCCGACCAGGAAAAGGGCGCGGGCGGCGAAATCCAGCTGACCGACGCGATGGCATCAATGATCGGGACGCAGCCGTTCCACGCCGTGACCTTTGCGGGCGCCCGGTACGACTGCGGATCGAAGGCAGGCTATATTCAGGCCAATCTCGCCATCGCCCTCGAACGCCCTGACATGGCAAGCGACGTCCGTGCCTTCGCGGTCGATCTGCTCAAATGATCATAATGGCGCCGGCCGGGGGGAACCCGGCCGGCGCCATCCCCCTTATTCGCCCTCTATATTCGGCTTCGGGAAGCTGTCCGCTCCCACGGTGCGATAGAGCCAGCCGCCGACCGCGCCGCCGATGAGGGGTGCGATCCAGAAGAGCCAGAGCTGCTCCAGGGCAAGCCCTCCTGCGACCAGCGCCGGACCGGTACTGCGAGCCGGATTGACCGACGTATTTGTCACGGGAATGGCGATCAGGTGGATCAACGTCAGGGCGAGGCCAATCGCCAGCGGGGCAAAACCCACCGGCGCACGGCCATCCGTCGAGCCCATGATGATCCACAGGAAGAAGGCGGTCAGCACAATTTCTATGATGAGCCCTGACCATAGGTCGTAGCGTCCGGGAGACCCCTCGCCAAAGCCGTTGGCGGCAAGGCCGTTGACTGCGAGGTCGTAATTCGGGCTGCCGCTGGCGATGTAAAAGAGCAGGAAGGCGGCGACGATCGCGCCGAGGACCTGCGCGATAATGTAAAGGGGGATATCGCGCGCGTCGAAACGTCCGCCCGCCCAGAGTCCCACCGTCACTGCCGGATTGAGGTGACATCCTGAAATATGGCCGATCGCATAGGCCATGGTGACCACCGTCAGCCCAAATGCCAGCGCGACGCCGAGAAAGCCGATGCCGAGCTCGGGAAAGGCCGCCGCGAGCACCGCGCTGCCGCAGCCGCCAAAGACAAGCCAGAAGGTTCCGATAAACTCGGCAACGCCCTTTTGCATGTTGTTCATATGACCCTCTCCTCCGCCCGACGGTCATGCGCGCCGCCGGCGCCCCGACCACTCTAACATATTGAGAGACCACGGCAAGCAAAGTCATGGCGGGTTCACATGCCATGAGCTACAAAGGGGCGGGACCTCATCTATGGGCTGCCGAAAGGATTTGAAATGAGCGCAAGGCTCCTGTTCCTCGCCCCCGCCTGCCTGGCGCTCACTGGATGCGTAAGCACGGTCAAATCGGTCGTCACGGCACCGGTCAAGGCGGTAGGCAAGGTCGCTGACTGGTCAACAACCAGCCAGGAAGAAGCCGATCGGAACCGTGGTCGCGCGATGCGCGAGCGCGAAGCGAAGCTCGGCAAATTATCGCGCCAGCGCGACAAGGCGGCCGAGAAATGCCGCGACGGCGACGAAGCGCAATGCCGCCGCGCGGAGGTTCTCGATCACGAAATCGAGGCGGTGATGGCGGAGCCGATCTGAGGGTAGCCGGCGGCCCCCTCGTGGCGGTATCGACCGATGCCTTGCAAAGCACGGTGCCAGATCAGATCCGGCCCGAAGGACGCCTGGATTGCCCCGTTCGGTTCAGCGCACGCGCCGGCCGGTCCACACGACGCGGCCGACGAGCCGCACCTCCGACATCGGCAGGTCGTTCCAGCTGGGATATTGGGGATTGTCGCTGATGACCGAGAGTCGGCCCTGTCCGGGCGCACGTGCGACGCGCTTCACCATCAGCCCGTCGTCCATGCGCAGCACGTAGATGCCATCGCGCAGCCGCGCGGCTGCGTCGCTGCCGTCGACGAGAATGTCGTCGCCATCGTTCAGGGTCGGCGCCATCGAATCGCCCTCGACGCGAATGATGCTGAGCGCGCGCGGGTCGGCGCCGAGGTCGCGCAGCCAACGCGGATCGAAGGCGAGTTCACCCTCGATGGGCTCGCCGTCGATACTGGCGCCTGCTCCTGCCGACGCGCCGATCGCGAGCTTCGGCACAAGGATCATCCCCGGCCCGCGCACGCGGCTGGCGGCCGCGACGCGCCGCACCGGCCCGCCGAGGATCGCCTCGGACACGCCGAGATAGGCAGCGATGCGCGCCCGGTCTTCCTCGGCGAGCCGGCGCGGCGAACCGCGCTTGATATATTGCTGGATATAGGCCGGATTGCGCCCGATGCGCGCGGAGAGCTGGGCGTAGTCGATGCCCCTTTCCCGCAAGAGACGGTCGAGCGCGGCGCGCGGGTCATCGACGAAATCTTCCACCGGGTCGGTCCTTTCCTGTCCCGGTATACAGATAGGATTTTTCCTAGACAAGTAGGAAATCGAAGTTCAGATAGGAAATATCCTATAGGGCGACTCGCCCGTCACACCACCCACGGGGAGCGGACAATGGAACGAAGGCTGCTGCAGCGGGTCAACACCTTCCTCGATGAAAGCGCAATGCCCCCTTCCACATTCGGCCGTATGGCCGTTCGCGATCCAAGGTTCGTCAGCGACCTGCGCAGGGGGCGTGTGCCCGGGCGCAAAACCACGGTGCGTGTGGAGAATTTCATGAGCAGATGGCACGCCGATCGGCGCGCGGGCGGCGCGATCGACGAAATCAGGAAAGGAGTCGCCCAATGAAACCATGGTCACCCGCAGCCGCGCCGCGCTCATCCTGTCCGCACCGCCGGCTGCGCTGCCTGCTCACGCGCCAATTGCCGCATGGCCTGTCGCTGGGACCGTCGGCGCCACGCGCTTGGGCGAGCGCCAATTTCGTGGGGGCCCGCCATCTGTTTCGCTGCACATTTGCAGCAGGCGAAGCCGAAGCCCTCCGCGCCGCGCTTGATGCGCGATTGGGGGGCGCTGAATGGCGCCTGCCCGGCCATTTCGTTGCCGATACGGCGGTTCGGCTCGCAGCTGACGATCGGGCATTGCAGATCGAGATCTTGACGATCGAGGACTAGGCTTCGCCGTCACCTCCGTGGCGAATCAGCCCACCGCCAGGCGATTAAGGCGTTGCAGCGTCCCAAGCGCGGCCTCGAGCGCGAAGTCGACAGTCTCCCCCTCATCTTCGCTTTCCGGGGCGTCGGCTGCGGTCCGCCCGGCAAGCCGCGCCTCGCGGCGGCGCGCCAGCCCTGCCTCGAAACGCGCGACCATCGCGCCAAGCGATTGGTCGGCGGGATCGGGCATCGCGGAAGCGGACGGGATGACGACCTCCGCTGACATCTCTGCAGGCTGGAGCCAGGGTTCTTCCCCGGGCACTGCCTCGGCGGGAGCGAGGTCTGCAAGCACCAGCTCCTCCTCGCCGGACTCTATTCGCGCTGCCGTGTCAGCAGCGGCAGATACGAGCGCCCCGTCTGCTGCACCGCGCGTGCCCGCCTCGCGTGACGGCTCGGCAAGCGGCATCGCCGTGACCGGGCCCAGCCCCTGCGGGGGCAGGTCGCGGCCTGCGCGGAGCGGGGGGCGCGGCGGATCGTCCGGATGAACATCAGCGCGGCGGCGGCGCGGGGCTTCTTCAGGGTCGTCGCCAACTCGGGCTCTGCGCAGGCGAAGCGCCTCGGGCTTGGCGAGCGCAAGCGCGGCAAGCGCCGCGATGACCGCGGCCACGGCCGCCATGCCGAGCGCAAGCGCCAGCCGGCCGCCGTTCCCGACGGGGGGCTCGAACAGCGCAGATAACCGATCAAGATAGAGGTTCCAGCTGATCGCCGCGACCCAGGCCAGCGGCATGACCGCTGCAAACAGGAAGGTCAGCGCAGCCGCGCCGATCACCGCCGGCACCGCGGGGCGTAGCGCGCGGGCGAGTGCGTAGGCCCCATCCCGCCACGATTTTTCGCTGTCGTCGTCCATATCGCCCTGTTTTCTTATCCTAAGCTGCCGCTGACGCAGCCTTGCGCAGCAGCCGCTGGTAAACCGGTTCGTAACGTAAAATGTTTGACGACCAGTTACGATGGGTTTCAACGAAAATCCGCGCGGTGCGCCGCCTCTCGTCCCACGCGTCCCGCCTGCCGAGCAGACCCGCGAGCGCTGCAGCAATCGCAGCAGGATCATCGGGGGCGAACAGCGTCCCGGTCACCCCGTCCTCGACCAGTTCCCGATGTCCGCCGACGTCCGACGCCGCGACAAGCTTGCCCTGCGCCATCGCCTCGAGCGGTTTCAACGGCGTGACAAGGTCGGTCAGACGCATTTTCTTGCGCGGATAGGCGAGAATATCGATCAGCGAATAATAATGCTCGACCTCGGTGTGCGGCACTCGTCCTGCAAAATGGATGCGCTCCGCGGCGGCCGAGGCCGCAGCCTGGGCTCTCAGCGTCCGCTCCATCGGTCCCCCGCCAACAAGCAGGAGCCGCGCCCGCGGCTGCGCCGCAGCAAGCCGGGGCATCGCTGCGATCAGATCGTCGATGCCCTCATAGTCGTAGAAGCTGCCGATAAAGCCGATGACCGCGTCATCGGCGGCAAGACCGAGTCGCTTGGCAAGCACCGGGTCGCGCGGCGGCGGGTCGCCAAACAGGTTGAGGTCGACCCCATTGGGCGAGACTATGATCTTGTCCGGCTCAATTCCGCGCCCGATGAGGTCGCCGCGCAAACCCTCACAGATAACCGCAACCGCATCGGCGCGGCGGACCGCGCGGCTTTCAAGGAGGCGGGTGAGACGGTAGCGCAGGCTCCCTTCGCGCCCCGTGCCATTCCCGACCGCTGCATCCTCCCAGAACGCGCGGATTTCGTAGAGGACGGGGATAGCGTAGCGTTTGCCGACGCGCAGGGCTGCCATCGCATTGAGTACAGGCGAATGCGCATGAAGGAGGTCAGGCCGCCATTCGCGGGCGAGCGCCTCCACCCGCGCCGCCAACGCGCCGATCTCGCGCCATTCGCGGATCGGCGCTCTTGCGGGTGAGATCGGCGGGGTCCGGTAGAAAGTGAGTCCGTCGACGGTCTCTCCATCCGCGCCCGCTTCGGGATGGCGCACGCCGGTAACCCCCGCGACCTCCCAGCCTTTCGCGGCCTGCGCCTTCATGAGCGCCCTGGTGCGAAAGGTATAGCCGCTGTGGGCAGGGAGGCTGTGATCCCGAATGTGCAAAATACGCGTCATCGTGGCGGGCTCTGCCAGACAAGACTTAACGCCGCGTCAACCCCGATCGGTTAGAGCCCCAGAAACGGGCTCCCGCGGGGGGTCGAAGCGAAGCTGGGTCTTGCCGCACAGATGGTCGACAATTTTTCCATTGCCCTGACCCACGTGCTGATCGGCATCGCGCTGTGGCGCCTGCTTTATCGCGATGATCTCGACCGCGAGGTCAGCCCGCGCATGGCGTGGCAGCAGCGCCGCAATGCCGAGCTGGCAGCGCGGGAGGCGGAAGGCGATGCGTGACCTCGCGCTCGTCGCCTTTCTGTTTGCGTTCATCGGGATCGGCTTTCGCAAGCCGTTCCTGTTCATCCTGTGCTTTTGCTATATCGACATCGTCGCGCCGCAGCGTTTGAGCTATTTCCTGATCAACTCGATCCCGGTTTCGTTGATCGTCTTCGGCCTCGCAATCGGAGGTTGGCTGATCGCCGACGACAAGCGCGACACGCGATGGTCGGGGCGGCAAATCCTGCTTGTGGTCATCCTACTGTATTGCTGGGTTACAACGATCCAGGCCGATTTCCCGCTCGAGGCCCAGGACAAATGGGGATGGGTCTGGAAGGCGCTGGTCTGGGCGATTTTTCTCCCCCTGACGCTTCGCACAAAGCTGCGGATCGAGGCGCTCGCCCTGATCATGCTGCTGTCGGCAGCGTCGATCGCGATCGCGGGCGGAATCAAGACAGCGGCGGGCGGCGGCGGATACGGCTCGCTCCAACTGCTGCTCAACGAGAATTTCGGTCTCTATGAAGGCTCGATCATGTCGACGGTCGGCATCTCGATCATCCCGCTGATCCTCTGGTATCGCCGTCACGGCACCATTTTCCCGCCCGACTGGCGCGTCTCGCTCTTCTGCTTCGCCCTCTGCTTCGCCTGCATGCTGTTGCCGGTGGGAACGCAGGCGCGCACCGGGCTCGTCTGCCTCGTCGTGCTCGCAGTCCTGTCGCTGCGTGCTGTCAAGCACCGGTTCCTCTATATTGTCGGCGCGGGCTTGCTCGCCGCGGCTGCAATTCCCTTCCTGCCCCAGAGCTTTACAGAGCGCATGGAGACGATCGAGGGCTATCAGTCCGATGAGTCTGCCTCGACCCGCGTGGCGGTCTGGAAGTGGACGTGGGAATATGCAAAGGACCATCCCTTCGGCGGAGGGTTCAACGCCTATCTGCAGAACCATGTGCGGGTTAAGATGGCGGCGGGCGCCTATGATCCCGACGCGCCGCAGTCCGCCGAGCCGATCGTCTATGAAGATCGCGCACGCGCCTATCATTCGAGCTATTTCGAAATGCTCGGCGAACAAGGCTATCCCGGGCTCGCACTCTGGCTGATCCTGCACATTGGCGGGCTCATGCAGATGGAGCGGCTACGGCGCCGCTATCTGAAAACGCGCCGCGCCGAGGAACAGTGGATCGCGCCGCTCGCAACCGCGCTCCAGCACGGCCATATCATTTACATGGTCGGTTCGCTCTTCGTCGGCATTGCGTTCCAGCCATTCATCTACATGATGCTCGCGCTGGAGATGGGGCTTTCGACCTATTGCCGACGGCGCGAGCAACAGGCGGGTTGGCGGCCGCTCACCGCGCGGCCTGCGCAGGTACCCGCGCGCCATCCGGTGGCGAGCGTCTGACGAACTGGAGGCAGGACACCTCGAAGAGGCCATTGCGCTTCCGGGCCAGGCCGGAACCATCAGCGCCGGCAAAGCGCTATCCCCCCATGCCCACGCGCCTGATCCACGTCGATGACAGCTTGCCCGGCATCAGCCGCGAGCGCTGGCGCGGCGGCTGGCGTTACCGCGATGCCAAAGGAAGGCCGATCCGCGACAAGGATGAGATTGCCCGCCTCGATGCGATCGCCCTGCCCCCCGCCTATGAGGATGCCTGGTTCTGCCCCGCTTCCAACGGGCATATCCTCGCGACCGGCTATGATGCACGCGGGCGCAAGCAATATCGCTATCATCCCGACTTCCGGATGGCGCAGGAGGCCGACAAATATGATCGCTGCGCCGCATTCGGCCATGCGCTCCCGCTGCTTCGCGCGCGCCTCGCCGACGACCTCGTACGTCGG